>CAYUZG010000222.1:0-2671 GCA_964449605.1 uncultured Verrucomicrobiota bacterium
GGCGGCAACCTCCGAGGTGCGCGGCTTGAGCCGGAAGACGGTCTCGAACGAGCTGAACAGGTCGAGATACTGCTCGAGCAGGCGCGACAGCAGGAAGCGGGCTCGCACGCTCTCCCGGGCGCGCTCGCCCAGGTGCCGGCGCAGCTCCTCGTCGCGGACGAGCTCGACGATGCGCTCGGCGGCCTCGTCGACGGTGCTGACGAGGAACCCGTTCTGGCCGTCGTGGATCTGGTAGCGGATGCCGCCGACGTTGCCGCCGATGACGGCGTTGCCCTTCCACATCGCCTCGGCCACGGTGAGGCCGAAGCCCTCGCGGAGCGACTTCTGCAGCACGACGGCCGCTTTGCGCTGCAGGGCGTTGACGAGCGCCGTGTCCTCGCGGCAGACGATGATGAGGCGCTCACCCTGGTGCTGGAGCAGCGACTGGTAGACCTCCTCGCCCTCGGGATCATCGAGCGCGAAATCGCCGAGCAGCACGAGCGTGCAGTCAACTTGCTTGCGGGCCTTCTCGAAGGCTTCGACGACGCCCTCGGGGTCCTTCCAGCGGTCGAAGCGCGAGACCTGCACCACGAGGGGCAGGTCGGTCGGGATGCTGTAGTGCTCGAGGCGCTCTTCGATCTCGCCTTCGCTCATCGGCTTGTTCTTGATCGAGAACGGGTCGATGGCCGGGTGGAAGACGACCTGGGGCGTCTCGAGCTGCTTCTTGTACTCGTCGATGCTGACGATGACGGCGTCGTACTTCTCGATCGTGGGCAGCAGGTAGTCCCACAGCTCTTGGTTCGGCTCGGTCAGGTCGATGTGGCAGCGCCAGATCCACGGCCCCTTCTTCTTGTAGTGGTGGATGAGCGGCAGCGGCTGCGGATCGTGGATCACGACGAGGTCGTACTGGTCGAGGTTCATGCGGACGCCGTTTCTGTAGACGATCTCCTCGTAGATGTCCATCTTGCGGTCGCTCAGGTTGATCTCGCCGCCCTGGAGCGCGTTGTGCATCTTCTTGGTGATCGAGAAGAAGTCGGGCGCGCCCTGGATTACGCGCCAGTCGGTGCGCAGGCCGACGCTGTTCATCAGCAGCGAGAGCGAGTCGAGCATCTCGGCCACGCCGCCGCCGTAGAGGGTCGAGTTGACGTGCACCACGTGGCAGCCGCGGAGCGGCTTGGCCTTCTCGCGGATGCGCTCGACGGCCTCGGCGCCGATCAGGTCTTCGTATTCCTCGATTTGCGTGAGTCGGTAGCGCGGGATCATCGGTCGCCTCCCTCCCTGGGATGACAGGGCCGCAGGTATTTCGAGTGGCTGAGGGTATCCGGCTTCTCACAAGCGCCCACCGCGACCGGTGGCGCCCTTCGGTCTTGATTATACTCGCGCGGCGGCGTGTTTCCAGCCTTTCGACTCGGAGAGCCGCCGGCGCGTTTCAGTCCGCGAGCACCTCATTGAGCTCGGTGTACGGCAGGCCGAAGAGGGTGGCGATCTCGTTGTAGACGATGTGGCCGTCGATCATGTTGAGGCCGAGGGCGATGGCCGCGTTGTCGAGCGCGGCCTGCTTGTAGCCTTTGTCGGCGAGCTCGAGCAGGTAGGGGAAGGTCGCGTTGCAGAGCGCGTAGGTGCTCGTGCGGGAGACGGCGCCGGGCATGTTGGCGACGCAGTAGTGCACCACGTCGTGGACGATGTAGGTCGGCGCCGAGTGCGTCGTCGGCTTCGTGGTCTCGATGCAGCCGCCCTGGTCGACGGCGACGTCGACGATGACGGCGCCCTTCTTCATCGACTTGACCATCTCCCCGGTCACGAGCACGGGCGCCTTGTCGCCGGTCACGAGCACGGCGCCGATCACGAGGTCAGCCTCCTTGACGACCTTGCGCAGGTTCCACGGGTTGCTCATCATCGTCGTGACGTTCGGCGCCATCACGTCGTCGAGGTAGCGCAGGCGCGGCAGGCTGATGTCGAGGATGGTCACGTCGGCGCCGAGGCCGGCGGCCATCTTCGCCGCGTTGGTGCCGACCACGCCGCCGCCGATGATGACCACCCGGGCCGGCTCGACGCCCGGCACGCCGCCGAGCAGCATGCCGCGGCCCTTGAACGGCCGCTCGAGGTACTTGGCGCCTTCCTGCACGGCCATGCGGCCGGCCACCTCGCTCATCGGGGTGAGCAGCGGCAGCGAGCCGTCGTCGAGCTCGATCGTCTCGTAGGCGATGGCGACGATCTTGGAGTCGACCATCGCCTCGGTGAGCTCGCGGCTCGCGGCGAAGTGGAAGTAGGTGAACACCACGAGGCCCGGCCTGAGCATCGGGTACTCGGCCGGCAGGGGCTCTTTGACCTTGATGATGAGCTCGGCGGCTGAGAAGACCTCCTCGGCTGTCTTGACCAGCTTCGCGCCGACGCGGGCGTATTCGTCGTCGGTGACGCCGGAGCCCTCGCCGGCTCCGGCCTGCACGATGACCTCGTGGCCGGCCTTGACGAGCAGCTCGACGCCGAACGGCAGCAACGAGACGCGATACTCGCTGTCCTTGATCTCCTTGGGCGCGCCGATAATCATGCGCGAGAGTCCTCCTCCTCGGGTGCGTGTGGCGGCAGTCAGATACCACCCCGGCCGCGGAAAAGCAACCACGTTCGCCGCGTCCCGCGCTGCGCGGGCGGTCAGACCGTGGCCCGTTCGCGGCGATCAGACCGCCGCGCGTTC
>CAYUZG010000222.1:2771-4154 GCA_964449605.1 uncultured Verrucomicrobiota bacterium
GCCACGTGGGGCAGGCCGCGGCGCCAGGCGCTGGTGAGCGCCTCGGCCTGCCGCGTCACGCGCATCAAGCGCGCCTCGATCTCGGCGGCCCAGGCTTCGGGCGAGCGGGAGCGGTCGACGACGATCGGCTCGCCGAAGCAGAACTCGGTGTGGCCGCCGACGAGCGGCACGATGAAGTCGTCCCACGAGTTGAGCAGCCACTTGCGCGTGCAGTCGTAGGCGAGCGGCACGATCGGCTTGCCCGACATGCGCGCGAGCGCCACGGTGCCGGGCTTGACCTTGCAGATCGGGCCGCGTGGGCCGTCGGGCGTGATGCACATGTTGACGCCGTCGCGCAGCTTGCCGACGGCGGCTTTCAGGGCCGCGACGCCGCCGTCGAACTCCGAGCCGCGGATCGCCTCGGCCCGGATGAAGCGCACCGTGCGGGAGAGGATCTCGCCGTCGAGGCTGCGGCTGATCATCGCGCAGACCGGCTCGGTCGGGAACAGCCAGCGCCACCAGAACGGCGACATGAAGAACCGGTTGTGCCAGAAGGCGAAGATGGCGTTCCCGTGCTCGTCGAGCGCGCGTCGCGCGTGCGCGAGCCCGTGGACGCGCTTGCCCTGGAGCCGGCTGCTGACGTGGATGAACACGTGGGCGATCGGCGGCGCGAGCAGCCGCAGCGCGTGCTCGCGGCCGTTGATCGGCCGGTACGCCTCGAACGGTCCCAAGTTCTGCGCCGGGGTGCTCACAGGGCGAACTGCATCTCGTAGAGTTTGCGGTACAGGCCGTCCGCCTCGACCAGCTCCGGGTGCGTGCCCTGCTCGACGATGCGGCCGTCGCGGAGCACGACGATCGTGTCGGCGTGCTGCACGGTCGAGAGGCGGTGGGCGATCACGAGCACGGTCCGGTGCCGCATGACCCGGTCGATCGCTTGCTGCACGAGGCGCTCGCTCTCGGTGTCGAGGGCCGAGGTGGCCTCGTCGAGCACGAGAATCGGCGGGTTGCGAAACAGGGCGCGCGCGATCGCGAGCCGCTGGCGCTGGCCGCCGCTGAGCTTCACGCCGCGCTCGCCGATCACCGTGTCGTACCCCTTGGGCAGCGCCCGGATAAACTCGTCGGCGTTGGCCATCCGGGCCGCCTCGGCAATCGCCTCGCGCGGCGCCTCGGGCCGGCCGTAGGCGATGTTGGCGGCGACCGTGTCGTTAAACAGCACCACGTCCTGCGTCACGAGGCCGATCTGCTCGCGGAGGCTGGCGATCGTCACGTCGCGCAGGTCGGTGCCGTCGATCTTGATTGCGCCCTCGACCGGGTCGTAGAAGCGGAGCAAGAGGTTCACCATCGTCGTCTTGCCGCTGCCGCTCGGGCCGACGATGGCGAGCACCTCGCCGCGCTTGACCTCGA
>CAYUZG010000223.1:0-4134 GCA_964449605.1 uncultured Verrucomicrobiota bacterium
GTCGTCTTGCCCGTGCCGCCCTTGCCGCTTGCGACGGCGACGACGAGACCGGGACGTGCGCTTGGACCGCTCATGTCGACTCCTCCTTGTTGGGAAGATTGTGGCCGGCTGTCCCGGACGGCGCCGACGGGATCAGGTAGTGCTTGCCGCTGTATGGCACGCGCCTGAGCGTGCCCGCCTTGACGAGCGACTCGACGGCGCCCGGGACGCCCAGTGCACGCGCGATCTCGTCGGCCTGCTCCTCGCGCAGCGGATGGCGCTGGCACGTCTCGAGGATCGTCTGCTCGGGCCGTGACCCTGGGACCGTGCCGAAGCTGCCGACCTCGTAACCGGTGATCTCGTGGGTTCGTCCGAGGATGTCGCGGGCCGCGCGGATGCTCTCCGGGGGAGGTACGTGGACCGACTGCTCCGCCGGGGGCCTGATCGGGACATTGAGGTGCACCTGGTCCGGCTTGACCCGATCGAGCACGCGCTTCAGCTCGCGCAGCGACTCAACTGAGTCGTTCACGTCGGCGACGAGCATTACCTCGAGCCAGATGGGCCCGGGATACTCGCTGCGAAATGCGACGAGCCCGTCGACGACCTTGTCGAAATCGAGGCTTCGATGCGGCCTGTTGATCTGCCGGAACACATCGGCTGAGCCGGCGTCGAGCGACGGCATCACCAGGTCCGCTTCGCTGAGCTCCTCACGGACTTCGGGCAGGTGGAGGAGCGAGCCGTTGGTGATCACGGCGACCGGCGTGCCGAACTCGGCCTTGCACCGGCGGATCAGCCAGCCGAGGTCCTTGCACAGCGTCGGCTCGCCGTCGCCGCAGAACGTCACGTAGTCGGCCTCCGCCTCCGGTAAGGTAGACGCGATCTCGGCGTAGATCTCCTCCTTGGGGAAGAAGCTCTCCCGCTCGACCGTGAGCCGAGTGGTCGGCCCGAGCTGGCAGTAGATGCACGAGTAGCTGCACGTCTTGCGAGGGATCGGGCTCACGCCGAGCGACCGGCCTAGCCGGCGTGACGGCACGGGGCCGTAGATGTATCTCAAGGGATCACTCCTCCGTTCGCATCGTCTGGTGTGGGCGCTTCGCGTGCGCAGCACGGCGCCGCGAGACGGCTCGTGCGCGCTCCGAACGAACTCAGCGCTACGCTTGCCGCGTCATCGCGGCCCCGCATTTGGGGCACTGCATCTGCATGCACGGCGTGCCGCGCTGGTGGGGGGCCGTCGTGCCGCATGCCGGGCAGATGCAGTTGCCTCCAGTCCCGCCACCGAAGCCGCCCATCCGGCCGCGACCGCCGCCACGGCCCTGACCGCGGCCCGAACCTGGGCCGCCGCCCGTCGGGCCGGTGCCACGTCCTTTCTCTGTCATGTCTCCTCCTCAGGTTTGTCAGCGCTGTTTCGCGCGCGCTTCGTCGAGCGCCATTCGCAGCGTCGCGGCTGCAAGCAGGGCGCAATGCTCGAACGCTTCCGGCAGACCGCCGACGAACTTCAGGACCGCCCGTTGGTCGATGCGGGACGCCTGGTCGATTGTCAGGTCCTGCACCAGCGTCGTCACCGCGCTGCCGCAGGCGAGCGTCGCTTCGCACCCGTCGGTTTCGAACGTTGCCTTCGCGATTCGGTCGCCGCTCAGCCTGAGCCAGATATCCATCGTGTCGCCGCACGGGCCCGTGTAGCGCACGTGCGCATCGGCGCCGGTGAGGCGCCACATGTTGCGCGGCAGAAAGGCAAGCCAACGCGCCTTGCCCGACAGCCG
This sequence comes from uncultured Verrucomicrobiota bacterium, assembly GCA_964449605.1. Taxonomy (GTDB): domain Bacteria; phylum Auribacterota; class JABMQX01; order JAFGEW01; family JAFGEW01; genus CAYUZG01. The sequence continues at coordinate 1,740 of CAYUZG010000223.1, forward strand.
CGGCACTTCTTCAGAGCGTGGATTGTCTCCCCGCGTCTTCGTCACGTCGGTGCTTGCTATGCGGGCTCGAAGGCGAGTGCGCCGTTCGGGCATTCGACCACGCACGCGCCGCATCCGGTGCAGTCGTCACTGATCCTTGCGAGCCCGTCGACCACCACGATCGCGTCGACCGGGCACACGTCGAGGCAGATGCCGCACCCGGTGCATGCGGACTCATCCACGCGCGGTTTCCGAATCGCACGCCGTGGCATCGCCGCGTGCTGAGGGCTTGCCGTCTGCGGCGGCTCGGTCTTGTCGCTTGACTCGATTCGGCTGATTCGCTGCTCGATTTCCGCCTTCTGATTCTCGATGCTGCGAGCCAGTTCCTTCATGCGCGCGAGCTCGTCGTCGCGACTCGGGCTCTGCGGCGCAGGGTCCTGTGGTCGAGTTGGGTCGACGAACGGTGCCATCCCGCCCTGCTGGGGGAACCCACGGCCGACGCCCGGACCTGGACCAAGACCAGGCCCGGGACCCATGCCGCGGCCCTGGCCCTGGCCTCGGCCCGCGCCTCCTCCGCGTCTCATGCGCCGCCCCAGGCCGCGACCGCCACCTTGGCCCATGCCACGGCCCTCACCGCGGCCCATGCCGCGGCCGCCTCCTCTTGTGCCGCCCGGAGCCATCGGTTCCTCCTTTCGCTCTAGCCTTCGCTCGGTGCTTCTTCGGCTTCGAGCTCCCCGACCCGCTTGCGGATCTCGGCAAGGGAGTTCTCGAGGTACTCGGCCTGTGCCTTGAGGGCCTCGAGCTCGACGTCACGCGTCGGCGCCGCAGCTCCAGCCCAGGGCCCGTAGCCGGCTGCCGGGGCTCCGGCCCATGTGCCGTATCCAGCCGCCGGTGCGCCGCCGTACGGTGCTGCGCCCCAGCCTGCCCCGGCCCAACCAGGAACGCCGGTCGCGTAGTACCGGTGGCGCCAGCCGCGGCCGCCGCCGCGACCCCATCCGCCGCCCCCGAAGCCGCGACCCCAGCCGCCGCCCCCGAAGCCACGTCCACCCATCGGGTTCATGAAGCCCGGCACCGGATAGCCGGCGCAATAGCCGGCCGCCCGGCCCGTCATCGGGCCCATGCCCATCGGGCCTGTACGATCTCCGCCTGGCATTGTTGTTGCCTCCTTTCAAGTGAAGATGAACGGTAGTCAGTTATTCGTTTCTGTTACATCCAGTGGCCGCCCACGTTGGCGCCGTCAGTTTCGGTCAGTTCGCCGGACTTGAGCCGCTCGATCGCGTCGGCCACGGTGCCTTCGGCTCCGTTGAAGATCTTGATCCCGCCCGCCGTCAGGACCTGGAACGCCCTCGGGCCGCAATTGCCGGTCAGCACCGCCTCGACGCCCTGGCCCGCGACGAGTTGCGCCGCCTGGACGCCGGCGCCATGAGCCGCGTTGAGGTTCTGCTCGTTGTCCACGGCGTGGAACTCGCCCGTCTCGGTGTCTGCCACGATGAAGTAGCGCGCCCGTGCGAACCGGGGATCGACCTCACTCTCGAGCGTCGGCCCCTGTGATGTCACCACAATCTTCATGAGTCCCTTTCCTCCTGGTTACCATTGTTGCTGCCCGGTGCCGCGTCCGAAGCGGCCGCGGCCCCCACCTTGTCCACGACCTCGTCCACGACCCCGGCCGCGTCCCATGCCGCCGCCCCAGCCCGGTCCGGGGCCGTGACGCCAGCATCCGGGCATCATGAACTGCGGGCTCGGGAGTTCCTCGGACAGGTACGCCGCGAGCACCTGATCTGTTTCCCCGCTGATGAACGGCACGAGCACGATGCCCGACGCGGCGATCACCCCCGCCAACGGCCGCGAGATCGCCCCGCAGATCAGCACGTCGACCCCGAGCTCCTTGAGCCGGGCCACGCGCTGCGGCGGGAACGCCTGGGGAAGCGGCTTCTCCGACCGCCCTGCCTCCGTGCCGTTTTGGGCGTCTACCAGAAGCAGCCGCTGGGCGGTGTCGAACACGGGCGAGATCCGCCCTTGCCATGTCGGGATTGCGATTCTCATAGTCCTGGTTCGCTGCATTTGCATGCTTCGTGCCGAATCTCGTCCCTCACGAGGGTCGAAGTCATAATAGGCGCTGTGTGAGCGCATTGCGATGACAACAATCGTGACGACAGCCAGCCGCATCGGTCTTAGTGTAGCATATACGAGACTGTTTGGCAAGTGGTAGAGTCGCAGGTATGAGTCTTTACTCTGGCTTTGTGCGACCGTCCTGGTCGGGGAGCTGGATGCCGAGCGACTTGATCTTGCGGAACAGCGTGCTCTTGTGGATGCCGAGATCCCGGGCGGTGGCGAGGCGGTTCCAGTTGTTGCGGGCGAGGGCGTCGCGGATGAAGCGGGCCTCGATCTGTTTGAGCGTGGTGGCGCCGCGTGCGAG
>CAYUZG010000224.1:0-4125 GCA_964449605.1 uncultured Verrucomicrobiota bacterium
TCGGCGTTGATGTCACTCCCGTCGATGTCAAGCGTGCAGCCGGACTCGACGTGTGCCTCACCGAAGCCCCCGTCGACGTCGCTATAGCGGACCGTGACGGCTGACGGGCTCGCAGTCGAGGTCACGGCGATCTCGTGACCTGTGGGAGCTGAATCGGCCCAGAGAATGCTGTCGTACACGGTGACTGTCGACGCCAGAGTCGCTACGCCGCCGCCCATCGTTGTCGCGGCGTTGCCCGTGATCGTGCAGTTGTCGATCGTCGGGCTGCTGCTGTCGCAGTAGATGGCGCCGCCGCTGGCGGCCGAGTTGTCGATGAAGAGGCAGTTGATAATGGCGGTGCTGCTGCCGGCTTCGCAGGCGATGGCGCCGCCGTTCGTGGCTGAATTGCCGTCAAGAACGCAGTTCTGGATCGTCGGACTGCTTGCCGAGATGTATATCCCGCCACCGTCCGAGACGCCCGCGTTGCAGTTCCGGATCGTGAAGCCGTCGAGAATCGCCGCCGCGGTCTCACCCGAGTCGAACACAGCGCCACCTGAGCCGCCGCCGCCGTCGATAATCGTGACCGCCGGGCCCGACTTGCTCTGCAGCCAGATGTCCTTGCCGCCGAAATCGAGGTTCACGTTCCCGGCGCCGGTGTACACCCCGTGGGCGACCACGATCACGTCGCCGCTCAGCGCGGCGTCCAGTCCGGCCTGAATCGTCTGGTACGGATCATCAGGTGAACCGGTCCACGGCGCCGTGTCGTTCGCCGTGTCAACGTAGATCACGGCTGCGGTCTTAATCGGACCACCGCCGATGATGTCGTGCGAAGCGGGTGGGTTGTTCGGCCAACCTGAAATCGTCATGAGGGTGCTGACGCCGTATTCGTCGAGGCTCGACGAGCTGTACGCGGCTGGCACGTAGACGAGCAGGTAGAGCGACTCGCCGTCCTGCGTCCACCCGTCGTTGTCATCGGCAGTCCAACTGCCGAGGAACTGGCCCTCAAAGGGGCCACTGCCGAACAGCGCGCTCATCTCTGCGTCACTCAAGTCGAGGACGACCTCGTCGCCGGCAGGCAGTGGGTTGGCAGGATTCCAGTCGGCGATCCCGCTCTTATCCTTGTCCCAGATCACCTTTGCGCTGCTGTTGGAGTCGAGCAGCACGTTTCCGGAATCGCGAGCCAGATTCACCTGTTCGCTCCAGTTGAACCCGACCGGCGGCTGGGCGTGTCCAAGTCCCAGACCCAGGAAGGTCAGACATGTAAGCACCAGCGCGAACGTAAGATACAGCTTCATGGCCTCCTCTCCATCTCGGCGTCAATCACGATACGAGGCACCCCGCGGCGCGTCATAATCAGTTCTCCTTTGGCAAAGGGCACCCACCAGGGACACTCCCCAGGGCGCAAGCCAACACCGCAAAATAGGTTACCACAGGTAGGGGCCTTCGTCAAGACCCAAGCCTATTCCAAGAGAACTTCGTAAAAGCAGCGGCATATCCGCCTGCGTGAGCCCAACTCATCTTGATTCAGTATACTCGCTCACATCGCGGCCACTGCTGCGCCAGCCGCCATTTGAGACAATCATGAGCACCATAGCCGTCTTCCGCCATGCGCCTCCGGCCACATCACCAGTCGTTGGGCGGGTTGGCGTACCAGGTCGGCATGGTGAGGTAGGCCGTGGTGTCGGGCGAGCCCCGGCAGATAAAGCAGATCGCCTGGCCACACGCCACCACAGGATTGAGGGGGACCCCTGGATCCCACACGTCATACCAGTACTTGCCAGCCTCATTGTACTTATACACTCTCCAGCCCGGCGTGCCCAGGGGGATCATCCCCACCAGGTTGTCGCTGTTCCACGGCGTAACCGCATCGATCAGGCCCAACTCCTCGAGCGTCGTGGCGCGCGGCACCGAGTAGGCAAGCCAGTGGTCGGACGCGGCGAAGTTCGCCTTGCCCACGAACGCCGACTGCGCCGACTCCGGCACGGACCCCGTGAGCCGTATCGTGCACGTCCCGGGAAGCCCGCCGCCGACCGACACCAGGTACCCCCGGCAAGCCTCGATCTCGAACGCCGCCGGCGTCGGCGCCAGCTTCGACCAGGTGCCGGCTGCTTTGTTGTACTGCATCCGCTCCTTGAGCCCGCTCTCGTGGATGTAGCGCGTCACGATCGGCCCGCTCCGGTCGATCTGCGTCGAGAACACTGCCTGGACGCTCGCATGGTCAGCGTCCGGCAGCAACGGTATCCCGATAAAGAAGTCACCGACCAAGAAGTTGATCTCCAGGTCGAGCTCGAACACGCCGACCGTCTGCCGGCTCGTGTTGGTGTCGTCGCTGCGCTTCACGCGGTAGAAGCGGAAGTCGTGCGTCGGCGTGTTCGTCACCAGGTTGTCCGCGAAGGTGTCCTGCGCGGCCGTCCCGACGAGCACATCGCCCGGCAACGAGTACCACACCAAGGAATCGGCGTAGGCGTTGGCATCGGCGCGCTCGAGCACGTACTCGACACCCTCGGCCGAAGCGAACGCGATGACCACCGATCTCGCCGGCTGGTCCCAGTAGACGTCCGTGATGTCGTCCGGCTTGTTCGGGTCGCTGTGGTAGACGAGCACCTCGTCGCCGTCGGTCAGGCCGTCGTCGTCGCTGTCTGGGTCAAGCGGATCGCTGCCCGTGTCGTTCTCGCTCACGTAGACGCCCGTGTTTGTCTCGACGCCGTCGAGCAGCTCGTCGTCGTCGCTGTCCGAATCGTTCGGGTCGGTCCCGTGCGCGTAAACCTCGTCCCCGTCGATCGAGCCATCGTCGTCGCTATCGTCGTCGTCGGGGTATGTGCCGGTGTCTTCTTCGCTCACGTACACGCCGGTGCCGGTCTCGACCACGTTCGGCAGGCCGTCATCGTCGTCGTCGGGGATCTCGAAGGTGCCGGCCTCGTACACGCGTTCGTTGCCGGCCGGGTCGCGCGAGAGCACGCGGTAGGGATAGCTCACGTTGTGATCGAGGGCATCGAGCTCGATCGACGCCCACCGCGCGTACCAACCGTCATAGTCGGTCGCCAAGACGTAGCCGGGCCCGTATTCGACCCGGTGCTCGGCGACCTCGTCGGTCTCCCAGGTGATGCGCACCCGGTGGGCCACGTACGGGTCGGCGACAACGGACGAGATCGTGGGCGCTTCGGTATCGGCGACCGGCGGCTCACGAAACGGCGCGTAGAGCGGGTCGCCCACCAGCACCATCCGCCAATGGGTGTTGGCGATCGACGCCCACCACGCCTCGGCCGCCGTGTAGCCACGGAAGAAGCGCTCGTAGAAGATGCCGCCCACCTGCATGGCGAACGTGTACGGCTCGCGCACGGCGCCGGCTGAGATCGTCGCGCCCCGCATCAGCATCTGGACCGTCCAGTTCGGGTCGTCGGGGTCAGTGAGGATATGGGCGCTCGCCGAGTCAAGATGCCAGGCAACGGAGCCGACCTTGAGGTAGCCGTCGAAGATCGGCTGGAAGTTGTGGTACGAATACCACCCGTAGTAGAAGAGCGTGTTGTCACACGTGCCGTTCGGGAACATGGCGCTGTTCCTGTCGAAGATTGTCTCGACGCCTTCCCACGCGATCCGCACTCCGGCCGTCTCGATGAAACGCTCGGCCTGGCAGTAGTAGCCGTCTGTCAGGTTGGGCGTCCGATTGCGGAGGTCGATCCACGCTTTGCCCGTCGTCGCGTCGAGATGCTGCTCGGCGTACAGCGCACGATCAACGAGGCCCTTGGCAAGCTCGACTGACGGCCCGCTCAAGCGCGCCACCAATAGGGTCCCGTACGACGATGAGAAGCGCCCGTCTTCGAGATAGTACGGGTTGCCGCAGCCGTAGCTCCCACCCCAGTCCGGGTCGACCGTCCCGTAGAGGTCGGCCAGCAGGCTGTCCACGGACCGATGGGTGTACTGATCCTGAGACGCGATGAACGGGATGCCCCGTGTCGTGACAACATAGAGGAGCTTGTCCTCAAGGCCCCACGCGGCGATGTGGTTGCGGACAGGGTCCCGAATCGTCGACAGGTAGCTGTCCCTCGAGATATATGTGCCCGTTCCCGTGGCGATCGTCACGACGTTCTCGTCGGGCACGTTGCGCATGAGCTTGTAGTACGTGCCGATCTCGACCGAGTCGGCCGA
>CAYUZG010000225.1:0-4092 GCA_964449605.1 uncultured Verrucomicrobiota bacterium
ACATCCACGTGTGGGGCGAGGCCCACACGCCGGCCTTGCGCAGCTCGGGCATCGCCTTGCGCCAGCGCGTGAACCCGACGGCGCCGAGATCCATGACGAAGACGTCGACGAGGCGCTCTTCGGCCAGCGCGTACAGCCGGTCCATGAACTTCTGCGAGTGGATGCCGTAGGCCGTTGGCTCAGACGCGTAGCTGTCAACGGCTTCACCGTCGGCGATGAGCGCCGTGCAGCCCACATCGTGCATCGTCTCCTTGAGTTGCCGCAGATCGTTGGCGTTCTCCCAGAACGGCTCCTCGATCCAGTAGAGCTGGCAATCGGCCACCTCTTTCACGTAGTAGATGGCGTCCTGCAGCGTCCAGCCGTCGTTCGCGTCGACGAGGATCCGGCAGTTCGGAAAATGCTCGCGCACCAGGCGCGTGACCTCGACGTCGCGTACGAGCCCTCGCCGCTTCATCCAGCGGTTGGCGCGTCCCACCTTGATCTTGAACGCGCGATAGCCCAGCTCGTAATCCTGCTTGCACGCGTCGAGGATGGCTTGGACGCCGCGCGGATTCTCGAGCGGCATCAGATCCTCGAAGTAGATGGCGCCGGTGTAGGCGTAAATCTCGCGCGGGCCGTCTCCACCGATCATCTTGTAGACGGGCATGTTGAGGATGCGGCCCGCCAGGTCGTACAGGGCGAACTCGAGCGGCTGGGGCAGATCGTCGGACGTGCCGGCCTCGACGTCGAACACGTCGCCGACCTTGGTGCCGATGTACCTCTTTGCTTCCTTATCCCGGCCGCGGCCTTGACCCCAGCCGACGACGCCCTTGTCCGTCGTGATGACGCAGATCGGGAACGAGCCGCCTCGGCCGATCGGACCGAGCTGAGAGTTCGGTCCGATGGACCGCGCGAAGCGCTGCTCGAGCCGGCCAGTAGCGATGCGCGCGATGCGGTGGGCGGCGAGCTCTCGCCGCGCCGCAGCCAGGTCGAATGCCGAGTCGGCCGTCGGCGCTGCGGCGAGCGCGTTGAGAACACGGAGCGGGTCGAGCAGCACCAGCGCGCTCGTCCCGGCGGCAAGCCTGAGGAATTCGCGTCGGTCCATCAAACCGGTCTCCGGTACGGAGTGGCACCACATTCTAGCAAGGCGCCACGGCAGGAGCAACGCCCGTCATGCGCGAGCATACTGCTCGACGAGCGGGCCCTTGGCGAGAACCGGCTGCTGCGACTCGAAGCTCGGGCGCTTGGAGCGGTAGATGATGCCGATCGGGATCCGGTCGGCCCACTCGAAGGCGAGCTCGAGCGCCTTTGCGCGGTCGAACGGGTCGTGAGTGCCGTCCACGGGCCGGCAGCGGTCACGGTACCACTGGTACGTGTTGACCCTGTTGAACGAGACGCATGGCTGGAGGATGTCGACGAGCGCGAAGCCGCCGTCGTGCTTGAGCGCGGCGACCATCATCTCGTGCATGTGGTCCTTGTCACCGCAAAACGTGCGGGCGACGAACGAGCAGTCCTGCACGATGGCGACCGCGATCGGGTTGAACGGTGCGCTGATCACGCCGTGCGTCTGGATCTTCGTCGTGAAGCCGAGGTCCGACGTCGGCGACGCCTGTCCCTTCGTCAAGCCGTAGACCTGGTTGTTGTGCACGAACGCGGTGATGCCGATGTTGCGGCGGATCGCGTGGATGAAGTGGTTGCCGCCCTCGCCGTACATGTCGCCGTCGCCGCTCGTGATGACGACCTTGAGCGCATGGTTGGCGATCTTGATGCCCGTCGCGTGCGGCACGGCGCGGCCGTGCAGGCCGTTGAACATGTTCGCCTCGACGTAGTGGGGCAACTTCGCCGCCTGGCCGATGCCCGAGACGAGCACAAGGCGCTTCGGGTCGATGCCGGCCGCGTCGACGGCCTGTGGCAGCGCCTTGAGGATCATGAAGTTGCCGCAGCCCGGGCACCACCACGTCTCGTCGGCAATCGATATCGGGCTCATGGCTCATACCTCGACGCGATCTCCTCGGCCGTGAATGGCCGGCTGTCGTACTTGAGCATTGTGCTGCACTCGGCGAGCACGCCGAGGCTGCGAAGCACCGACGCGAATTGCCCCGTCGAGTTGCCCTCGACGCACGTGACCGCTTTGCCGGCCATTTCGTCCCGCGCACTCTCGACGTCGATCGGCCAGACCTGCGCGAAGTGCAGCATGGCGACGGGCGTCTTCGGCGACGCGCCGTTGATCAGGTCGACCGCCTCGCGGCACGGCCCGTACGTCGACCCCCAGCACACGAACAGCCGTTTGGCATCTGTCGGCCCGTAGGGCTCGGGTTGGATCGCTTGGCTCACCACGCCTTTTTCCTTGGCCAGCCGCTTGTCCTGCATGCGCACGCGCACGTCGGGCTCCTCAGTGATGTGCCCGTCCTCGGTGTGCTCGTGCGAGTCGGCCACGACGACGGCGCCCGAACCAGGCAGCGCGCGCGGCGACACGCCGCTTTCGGTCAGCTTGTACGACAGGTAATCGTCCGGCGGGTCGGTCACAACATGCCGGTCGATCGGCCGGTACGACTCGTCGAGCGGCGGCGACGTCTTAAGCAGATCGGCCAGGTACTGATCGCTCAGCACAATGGCCGGCGTCTGATACTCGTGCGCGATCTCGAGCGCGCGCCGCGTCAGCTCGTACGCCTGCTGCGGCGTGCCCGGCGCGAAGACGGCCCGCGCGAACTCGCCGTGGCCGGCGCTGATGGCGAACTTGAGGTCCTCCTGCGCCGTATGCGTCGGCAGGCCGGTCGCCGGGCCGGGCCGCTGCGCCAGCATGATGAGGACCGGCAGCTCCGCGACGCCGGCGAGCGACAGCCCCTCGGCCATGAGGGCGAACCCGCCGCCGCTCGTCGTCGTCATCGCGGGCACGCCGCCGTAGGCCGCGCCGCAGATCATGTTGATCGCGGCGATCTCGTCCTCGGCCTGCTCGACGACGATCCCGTACTCATCGGCCACGCTCGCGAGATAGGTGAACGTCGCCGTCGACGGCGACATCGGATATGACGTGACGAACTTCACCCCCGCCGTCGCCGCCGCCAGACCGACCGCCTCGCTGCCCGCGTAGACGGTGCTCGGTGCGCCGGCCGGTTTCGGCGCCGCGAGGCGCGTGCCTCCGGCCTGAGCGAGCTCATGCCCTTTTCGGGCGCACGCGTGGTTGGCCTGGACGACCTCGTCTCCCTTCTCGCCGAGCGTGGTGGCCAAGTGCGCGAGCAGCGGCTCGATCTCGTAGCCAAGCACGGCGAACACGGCGCCGGCCGCGACGCTGTTCGCCATGATCGCCGAGCCGCCGACCTCCTTGGCGACGGCGGTGAACTCGATCGGGATGGCGCCGTCGGCTTCTGCGCCGTTGAACAGGATCGCGCCGCCCTCGGTCACGTCGTGGCGCAGCTTCTCGAGCGCTTCCGCAGCGAGCGCCACGAGCAGCTCGGCCTTGTCCCGACCCGCAAAGAGCTCGGCATCGCCGGCGCGAACGTCGAACCAGTTCAAGCCGCCGCGGATGCGCGACATGAAGTTCTGCGAACCGAACACGTAGAGGCCGAGGCTGGCGAACGCGCCGGCCAGCACGTTGCCCGTCGTGTCGACGCCCTGGCCGGCCTCGCCTGCGATCCGTATGCTGACGTCCATAGCGGCTCCTTGCGCCGAGGTTGGCTTGTCAGGCCTTGAGTTCGTCGGCTCAAGCGAACGTCTTGAACTTGTCGCGCGGCGCGCCGCAGATCGGGCACTTGTCCGGGATAGCGCCCTCGGCCGTGTAGCCGCACACGCAGCAGATCTGCACCGGGCCGAGTTCGATGTCTTTGTCGCCGTCGACGGACTGCTTCGCCTCCTGGAACATGGCGGCGTGAGTCTTCTCGGCCGAGAGCGCGTACTTGAAGCTGCGCAGCGCACCCTTCTCGCCCTGGAACGTGGCCACCTCGACGTAGACCGGATACATCTCGTTGATCTCGAACTGCTCGCCGTCGAGGCCACCCTGAAGGTTCTCGGACGTCGAGCCGATCCCGAACCCGGCCTCGGACGTCACCGAGAACGCGCCGGATTCGTTTCTGAGCTCGACGAAGTGATTCGTCGCGTGGACCTCCTCGGCGTACG
>CAYUZG010000226.1:0-4070 GCA_964449605.1 uncultured Verrucomicrobiota bacterium
ACGTCGAGGCAAACATCTACTTCATCCTGACGGCCAAGTGCCAGCTCGTCGCGCGGCAGCTCGGCGTCGAGTGCGGCGACGTCGTGCTCGTGCGACCCAGGGGGAGTCGGACCCGGAGATGACGATGGTGCGGGCGGCGCTCATACTTCTCGTGATCCTGACGACGGCGCTCGCGCCGGGGCGCACCGGCGCCGACCCGTCCGGCTACCTCCAGCCGGAAGGCGATGCGCGGACGATCGAGAAAGCCGCCCGGCTGTTTCGCGACGGCGTGCGCTTGCTGGAGAGAGGATCGACCGGCCCGGCGCTCGGCAAGTTCCGCCAGGCCGGCAGGCTCTGCCCCGCCTTCTTCGAGGCGCGCTACAACGCGGCCAAGCTTGAGGGAGAACGGGGCAGCCGCGAGAAGGCCGTCGCCGAGCTCGAGGCGCTCTGCCGCGACTTCCCGACGAACGTGCGCGCCTACAGCGACCTGGGCCAGCTCCTCGTCGAGACCGAACCCGACACCGCAGGCACGCACTTCAACACGGCGGTCACGAACGGCGAGAAGCTGCTCGAGGACGAGGCGATCACCGCGGCGGGCGCGAGCACGGTCGCTCAGCTCGAGGCCGACCTCGCCTTCGCCTACCACAACCGGGGCGCGTGGCGTCTCGGCCAGGGCGAGTTCGCCGATGCGGCGGCGGACCTAACGCGGTCGATCGAGCTGAACGACGCGAATTTCTTCAGCCATTACGCGCTCGGCCTCACGCGCCTCCAGCAGGGCGAATACGGCGAGGCAAAGGCCGCGTTCAAACGTGCCAAGGCGCTGAGGCGGCCGTTTGCCGATTGCTCGATCGGCCTCGCGCGCGCGTACCTGGGCGAGACCCCGCCGCAGCCGGCTGCCGCGCTTGCCGAGCTCAAGGAAGCCGAGAAAGCTACCGGCACCACGGCACAGACCGAAACGCTCTGCGGCGACTGCTACAGGCTGCTCGGCGATCTCGAGACCGCGGCGGAGCGATACGCCGGGGCGCTCGAGCTCGGCGCCGACCCCGCCACGGTCGCCCTCAAGCGCGCCGTCGTCGCCCGAGACCGGAAGGACTTCGGCCGAGCGCGCGAGCTGCTCGACGAGTGCATCGAACGGACCGACGCGGCGCCGCTGCTCGCGCGCGCGTACCGCCACCTCGGTGAGCTCGACGAGCTCGAGGAACGAGACGAGGCGGCTGCCGCGCACTTCGCCAAGGCGATCGAGCTCGATCCGCCCGCCTACGGCGCCAGGCTGCACCTCGGCGCCTGCCTCTACCGGCTCGGCAGGACGGATGAGGCTGAACAGCACCTGGCAGCCGTTCTCGACGAGCTCGGCGAGGCGCCGCCTGCCGCGCTTGCGGCTGATGTCGCGAGCGCGCGGAAACTGCTCGACAGAATCCGCTCCAGCACAGATAATCACACGCACACCAATTGAGGATAGCGCGCGATGTCGAGACATCCGAGCTTCGGCAGAGGAAGCAAGATCAAGCAAGAGCGTAACGTGCTCAAGCGCTACGAGCGCGTCGACGTGCTCAAGAAGAAGGGCAAGTGGAAAGAGGGCAACTCGGTCTTCGGCCTCCCGAAGACCAAGAGCAAGTAGCGCCCGAGCCGCTTGGGGCCGCACCATGGAACGGCTCCAGAAGTTTCTGGCACACGCCGGGATCGCCTCGCGCCGCGCGGCCGAGATGATGATCCTTGACGGCCGTGTTGCGGTCAACGGCCGCGTCGTGACCGAGCTCGGCACGAAGGTCGATCCCGCACGCGACCACGTCTGCGTCGACGATGAGCCGATCCGGACCGAGCGGCCCGTGCACTTCGCGTTCTACAAACCGCGCCACGTGCTCTGCGCGAGCCGCGACACGGGCGACCGGACCACGGTGCTCGACTACTTCGGCAACGTCGCGCAACGCGTCTATACCGTGGGTCGCCTCGACTGGGACGCCGAAGGCCTGATCTTCGTCACGAACGACGGCGCGTTCGCGCAGCGGGTGGCGCACCCGTCGAGCACGGTGCCGAAGCGCTACGTGGTCGAAGTGGTGGGCCGCGTCGCCAAACGCGATCTCGGCCAGCTCCGACGCGGCGTCGACTGCGGCGGGGAACTGCTCCGCGCGGCGGGCGTCAAACTGCTGGCCGCCTCGACGCGAGCGTCGCGACTCGAGGTGATTCTCCACGGCGGACGCAACCGGCAGATCAAGCGGATGTTCAAGGCGCTCGGGCACACGACCACGTCGATCCTGCGCGTCGCGATCGGCCCCGTCGAACTCGGCCGGCTGAAGCCGGGCAAGCACCGTCGGCTGACGCGCACCGAGATCGAAAGCTTTGGAGGCACGACATGAGGCACCTGGGGCTCGCGCTGGTGATCGCCGTCCTCGCCTCGACAGCGTGGGCCGGCGAGGAGTCAGGCACAACCGAGGCTCGCACCGGCGAGATCAACGCGTACGAGGTGAACGTCCGCGCCGGTCCTCACCTGAACTACGAGGTCCTCACGCAGCTCGACAAGGGCGACCTCGTGCTCGTCATCGGCCAACGCGGCGACTGGACGCGCATCGCTCTGCCGCCCGGCCTGCTCGCGTGGGTCTCGACCAAGCTCGTCGCTGACGACGGGCTGGTCGAGGCCGACAACGTGAATGTCCGCAGCGGGCCGGCGCTCAAGTACAACCTGCTGTGCCAGCTCAAGCGCGACCAGCACGTCGTCATCAAAGAGACGAGCGCCGATGGCGAGTGGTACGGCATCCTGCCGCCCGAGGCGGCGGGCGCCTGGATCTACGGCAAGTTCGTCGACGACAAGGGCGCCCCCGCGCTCTACGCCGAGTGGGCGCCGCGCAAGGCCGCCTGCAGGGCGCTGCTCGAAACCGCCGACCGCTTCCGCAACTACGAGCTGAAGCGCCCCGAGGCCAAGATCCGGTTCGAAACCGTCCTGGCCAACTACCGCCGAATTGAGACCGACTACGCCGACATGCCCGAGGCGCGCACGGCCAAGCGCCGCATCCGCGAGGTCGAGCAGATCAAGAAGGACGTCGAGGCACGCCTGCCGGCGAGCAGCGGAACAACGCCGGCCGACGAGAATCAACAGGAGAGCCCCGCCGCCGATACGGCGACCACGCCCGACACAGGCGACGAGACCGAGTCCGCCACGACGGCCGAGCAGGAGGAGGCCACGCCCAACTACCTGACCGCCAAGGGCGTGCTGCGCGAGATCTCGCGTGAGTCGACGGCGAAAGGCCTCTACCGGATCACGCGGGAGGACCGCTGGATCTGCATCGTCAAGAGTGCCACCCTCGACCTCGGCGCCTACGCCGGCAAGTCGATCCAGGTCTGGGGCTCCGAGGCGCCCTCGGAAGGCTGGAGCCTGCGCACGATCGACGTCTCGCGCATCAAGCTGCTTGAGTAAGCCGTGAATATCGTCAAGAAGATATGGGTCTCGATCAAGACCGCCTTCCGCAAGGAGCGGTACTTGTGCGATACATGTAAATACGACTACGGCGACATCTGCCAGCGGCCCGAGCGGCCCAACGCCGTCTCGTGCCCCGACTACAAGCACCGTTAGCACGTCGCGAGGTCATGCCATGACTCGACACCTGATCACGTGCGTCCTGTGCGGTCTGGTTGCCGCCGTGCTGGCGTCTGCGCCGCCGGCCGCGGCGACCGAGGAGTCGATCGCCGACATCCGCGACCGCATCGCCGAGACGAAGCAGAAGAAGCTCGAGCTGCTCAAGACGCTCGCCCTGATCTACGAGGCACGCGGCGACCAGGACAAAGCGATCGAGTACACCACCCAAGCCTTCATGCTCACCGCGGCCGACGAGGTGCTTGCCAAGAGGCTGCTCGACATGCTGCGCGCGGGCGAGCGCTGGGCCGACATGATCCCGATCTACGAGTACCTCGTCGACGAGCACCCGGGCAGCAGCCAGCAGTACATGCGCCGGTTGGCCGAGTGCCACTTCAAAACCGGCCAGGCCGACGCCGCGGTCGAGATCCTCGATCGGTACCGGAAGGACTTCGCCGACTACCAGCAGACGTTCCTCGACATCGCCGAACTGCTGGCCGACAACGGCCAGGCCGAGCGGGCCGCC
>CAYUZG010000227.1:0-4066 GCA_964449605.1 uncultured Verrucomicrobiota bacterium
ACGGATTCCCGGCGGCGGGCTTCAGATTTGTCGGCTCGCAGTTGGATCGCAGCAGCAAGCTCGACCGCCGGCTTTAGATAAAATGGGTCCGCCGGCAGCCCGCTCGCGTTGTGCGAGAGAAGTGCCGGCACCGCTCTTGCGCCCTTGTGGCGCGTTTTGGGAGGTAGGAAACGGGACGGGCGCCGGGGGTGGGTGGACCCCTCCCTCGGCGCCCGGAGGCTTTTCCGCCCCAGACACACCCACCGCCGCTTTCATCTTGCGGAATCAGGGACAGGCACCGGTTTCGGGAGAAATCAGTGCCTGTCCCTGGTTTTCTGTCGCTTTGTGGGCTGGCTTGGGGCATATTGCCTCAGTTCGGGGAGGAGGCCCCTCTAATGCAGCGCTCCGAGGTTGCAGCCTATATCCGCCGACGTGTGGGCAAGATCGCGCGCGAGTGGGCCGGTGTGCTCCGGGCTCGCCTGGCCGCCTACCGGCGGATGCCCGAGCCGGCCCTCGTGCGGGCGATGGAAACGAACCTCGACGTGATCGCCCACCTGATCGAGACGGGCCGTTACCCACGAGGCGCGCGCTACGTGGCGCGGCTTGCCGAGATGCGGCTGCGCTACGAGTTCGGCATCGGCGACGTGATCCGCTCGCTGTTCTTGTGTCGCGATCTGCTCGTGACGCGGCTCGACGGGATCGGCTCGGTCGGCACGTCGGGCGCGCGCCGGATCGTCGGGCGGGCGATGGAGCGGCTGCTGACCGATTTCGCCGAGCGGTTCCAGGCGCTGCAGTTGCGCGAGCAGCGCCGCCGCAGCGAGCAGCTTGTCCGGATGCAGGAGCAGATCAAGCGCCACGAGCTCGAGCGCCAGGTCCAGCAGGCCGAGAAGCTGGCGAGCCTCGGCCAGCTCGCCGCCGGAATCGCGCACGAGATCGGCACGCCGCTCAACATCATCAGCGGCAACGCCGAGTACGTGCTCATGCACTTGGGCAAGACGAGCTCGCGCCGCACCGAGCTGCGGGGCATCATCCGCGAGACCGAGCGGATCGCCGCCATGATCCGGCGCCTGCTCGACTTCGCGCGGCCGAAGCCGCTGCGCGTCGAGCCGCTCGACGTCAACGAGCTTGTGGCCGACACCGCCGCCGTGCTTGCCCGGCAGGCCGAGAAGGCCGGCGTCGAGCTGCGGCTCGATATCGACGAGCGCCTGCCGCTTCTGCCGGCCGACCGCGGCCAACTCGAGCAGGTGTTCGTCAACCTCGGCCTCAACGCCACTCAGGCGATGCCCGACGGCGGCACGCTGACGGTGACGACGCGCCGTTCGCGGCGCCGTACGTCCAGCGGCGCGCGCGAGCCCGTGCTGGCGATCGCGTTTAAGGACACCGGCGAGGGGATCGCGCTCAAGCATCGGCCGCTCATCTTCGAGCCGTTCTTCACCACGAAGGGCGCCGGCGAGGGCACGGGCCTCGGCCTCGCCGTGAGCGAGCGCATCGTCGAGGACCACGGCGGCGACATCCGCGTCTCGAGCCGCCCCGGCCACGGCGCCACGTTCACCGTGCGGCTGCCGCTCGAGCGGAGGCCGGCCGATGAGTAGGCACCCGCACCTGATCGCCATCGACGACGACGCGCACATGCTCGAGGTGCTGCGCAAGGTGCTCGGCGAGCACGGCTACCGCGTCTCGACGCGCACGTCGGCCGTCGCCGCACTCGCCCTGCTCGACGATGATCCGGCCGACGTGGTGCTCTCGGATATCCGGATGCCGGCGATGGACGGCATGACGCTGCTCGAGCGCGTCAAGGAACGCGCGCCCGAGACGATCGTTGTGCTCGTGACCGCATTTGGCAGCATCGACTCGGCCGTCGAGGCGATGAAGCGCGGCGCGGCCGACTACGTCACGAAGCCGTTCAAAATGGACGAAATCCTGCTCGTGCTCGAGAAGGCGCTCGCGCACCGCGCCCTGCACCGTGAGCTGGAGAGCCTGCGCGGCGAGGTCGAGCAGCGCTACCGTTTCGGCGCGCTCATCGGCAAATCGAAGCAGATGCAGACCGTGTTCGAGCTGATCCGTCGCGTGGCCCGCGTGCGCTCGACCGTGCTGATCACGGGCCGCAGCGGCACGGGCAAGGAGCTGGTGGCCAAGGCCATCCACTACAACAGCGCGCGCAAGGGCAAGCCGTTCGTGGCCATCAACTGCGCGGCGATCCCCGAGATGCTGCTCGAGAGCGAGCTGTTCGGCCACGTCAAGGGCGCGTTCACGGGTGCGACCGACACGAAGCCCGGCCTGTTCGAGGTGGCCGACGGCGGGACGCTGCTCCTCGACGAGATCGGCGAGCTGCCCGGCGCGATGCAGGCGAAGCTCTTGCGCACGCTGCAGGATCGCCAGGTGCGGCGGGTCGGGGCCACCCGGGCGGTCGAGGTGGACGTGCGGCTGATCGCCGCGACGAACCACGACCTCAATGCGCTCGTCGGCGAGGGCCGGTTCCGCGAGGATTTGTACTTCCGCATCAACGTGATCAGCATCGACGTGCCGCCGCTCGTCGAGCATCCCGAGGACGTCCCGCTGCTCGTGCAGCACTTCCTCGAGCGGTACGCCGCCGAGCACGGCCGGGCCGTACCGGCGATGTCGCCCGAGGCGTTCAAGGCGATCATGAGCTACGAATGGCCAGGCAACGTGCGCGAGCTCGAGAACGCGATCGAGCGCGCCGTCGCCATGAGCACCGGCGGCGCTATCCAGCCGAGCGATCTGCCCCCCGCCGTGACAGGGAAGCAGGACGGCTTGCTCAAGGCGGGCGCCGACGAGGCGATGACGCTGCGCCGCCTCGGCGATCGCTACATCCTCGAAGTGCTCGAACGGACCGGCGGCAACCAGGTCCGGGCCGCTCAGATTCTGGGCGTCGACCGCAAGACGCTGTATCGCAAACTGAAGACCCTGGGATCCGTGGGCCGCGAGCCGTAGCGCCGTGCGCCCACGGCCCTGCAATGGTGGCTTGCACAGGCGGAGCGATTCGTTGTATAGGTTGGCCCAGCGCATTGATCGGACAAGGTGTCTGCCGGGCTCTCGGGCCGCCGGTCTTTCCTGCTTTGCGGTACATGGTTGAGGGGGTTCTGTCCCTGTTTTGGCTAGGGGTTTTTTTGAACTGGCTGCCCCGGGTACACTCCGGGGGCCGAATGCTCTCGCCGTCTTGCTTGCCCATTGCCTTGCCCGGACACACCGTGCCGCGTCTTGCCGTTGCTCCTCTCACATGGATCCCGAGGTGGGTGGCCGATGGCGAGTTGTGCCTACATCACGGGGGGATAACGAATGGCGCTGACTGACCGTCTCATCACGCTCGCGTTCGATCTGCCGGTTACGGAGCTGACCGAGCTCGACCTCGGTGCCGGCGGGCCGGGGTACATCCTGGCGGTGAATCCCGGTTCGCTCTCGTCGAAACTCGGCCTGGGCCAGGTCGTCGATGGCCGGCTGCTTTTCCACGAGGCCGAGCTGTTCCATGACGATCCCAAGCTGACGCGGCGGGGCCGGATCCGCTACCGGAAGGAGCTTCTGCTCGACTTCCTGGGCGAGCACGGCGCCGAGCTCGGCGCGCTGACGGCCATCTGCGTGCGGGGCGGTTTCCTGCTGCCGACCGACGGCGGTCTGATCCGGCTCAACGAGCTGCGCGAGGACTCGTGGCAGCCCGATCGGCGTCTGGTGCGCGACATCGAGAACGCCGAGATGGAACACCCGTGCAACTACGGCGTGCCGATCGCACTCGGCATCATCGGCGAGAGTGAGCTGAAGATCCCGGCCTTTACGCTCGATCCGGTCACGACCGATCAGATGGTCCCCTTGGCGCAGTACGCCGGCAAGAAGGGCTTCGTTCGCCGCAGCGTCTTCCACGCGCTCAACGTGTTCGCGACCGCGAGGCTGCTCGCCGCGCACCTGGGCAAGCCGCTCGCCGAGACGAACCAGGTGGTGTGCCATCTCGGCGGGGGCATTTCGGTCGTGGCGTTGCGAGGCGGCCGGGCCGTCGACGTCAACAACGCGCTGCTGGGCGAACCGCCGTTCACGCCGCAGCGAGGCACCCCGCAGCTCGGCGACGCGATCGACTACG
>CAYUZG010000228.1:0-1752 GCA_964449605.1 uncultured Verrucomicrobiota bacterium
GCGGAGAAAGACATGGAACCGATCGTATGGAATAGCGACTTCAGCGTCGGGATTCCGGCCATCGACGAGCAGCACAAGAGACTCGTCGGCATGATCAACACCATGATCGAGGCGCGCGACGCCAGCGTGGACTCGGAGGTGGTCTCCGAGGTTCTCGATGAGATGACGCGCTACGCCGTTGAGCATTTCGCGTCCGAAGAAGCGCTGATGCAGGAACACGGCTTCCCGTGCTTCGAAGAGCACAAGGCACAACACCTCAGCTTCCGGCGGGATGTGGCGCGCTTCTGCGTCGATACGACCGCCTGGAAAGCGACGGTCCCCCAGGACATTCTGCGTTTCCTCAAGGAGTGGCTCGTCGACCACATCCTCTACTGCGACATGAGGTACGCCGAGTTCTTCGGCCAGGCCGGCATCGCGCTGGGGGACACGTGCGACCCGCAGACATCGTCTCCGGGCCAGTGACACAAGGCCTGGTGCACGTCTCGCGTCATCTCCTCGAGCAGCAGACAGACTAGCTCCCAGCCTTGACGAACCCCTCCCTGCTGAGCATACTTGCGCCCAGCCAGTTTGGGGTGGCACGCATGTTCATCATCTGGGGTACGAGGAACACCCGGCGGCATCGGGGGTACGTGGCGGATTTCTGCGCCATCTGCCGCGCGATCAAGCCGTTCCGCGTCCAGGACATCAAGCTCGCGCACCACTTCTTCTTCATCCCGATCACCAAGGGCGACACGACCGGCCAGATGCTCACGTGCACGAGCTGCGGCCAGCAGGCGTTCGTCGACGCCGGTGCGCGCGACGCTTTTTGCGATGATGCGCACGCCGACATCGACCGGCTCGTGCGTGAGACGAACCCGACGCTGCTCGACGATCTGACCGACCGCTTCCTGCTCGAGGAGAAGGCGAAGCAATCACCGACAGACCTAACCCAGGGCGAGCGGACGGCACTGCTGACCGAGCCGTTCGTGGCGCTCTCTTCGCAAGTCGAGCGCTGGTTTGCGCCCGGCGGGTGCGCCAACGTTTTCGGCGCCTTGGCGCTCGTGGTTGCGCTCTTCCTGGGATGCATCTGGATCGTCTACAGCGACGAGACCGAGGGGGCGATGCGCGCACTGGTCACGGCTGGCGGCGCTGTCGGGGCCATCCTGCTTCTCGTCGCCGTTTGGTCGTTCGCCACGTCGAGGCGCCGGTACATGAAGGGCCGGATCATCCCCCTACTCGCCCGGGCGCTTGCGCCGCTCCAGCCAACCGAGGCCGAGCTCGCCGAAATCCTCAAGAGCCTCAAGGCCGATAACCACAAGATCGGCAGGAAGCTCAATCCCGCCTGGATCCTCGACGCCATCCGCCTCACCACCGCTTCGAGCCCGCTGACCAAGCAGTAGGCTAGCGGCCCCGCGCGGCACTTTCGTGGAACACCAGCCGGGCCGGACCGTCTAATCCCCCGAGGGAACAGCGGTCTGGGCTGGGCTCCGTGTGTCCGTCGCAACCAGCGCGGATGCCCAACGGCCCAAGGGAAGGAGAACGAACCATGAAAGGACTGGTCGCGTTCGTCCTGTTGGCCTGTGCTGTTGGCGGGGTGCTGTGGGCAACGGGCGTGCTGCCGATCACCGGGCGCACGAGCGGCCCGATCCAACCCCTGAAGCCGGCGGCGAACCTGAAGGAGGCAACAAAGCTCGCGAAGAGAGAGGATCTCCCTACGATCGACCACGCAACCAAGGTCGTCGTCAAGCTCGTCGTCAACGGCTGGTGGTCCTT
>CAYUZG010000228.1:1852-4055 GCA_964449605.1 uncultured Verrucomicrobiota bacterium
GCCGTCGGCGCCGTGCTGCTGGCGTCCGGCACGCTCGTGGCTGGTGGCGACGAACGCGCGACGAGCGAAGCCGAGGCGATTCAGCCTGCCAAGGCGGCCAAGACGCAGGAGGAAGCGATCACGCTCGCCAAAGAGGACGACCTGCCCGCGATCGCGAGAGCAAACAAGGTCGTCATCGAGCAGTTCTTCGACGACGGGCAGCACTTCGACAAGGCGAAGGAGATCACGGTCGAGGACCAGGACACGCTGAAGAAGATCCGCGAGGCGCTCGCCGTCGAGGATGTCGAGGCGTCTTTCGGCGAGATGAAGTACAGACTGCACTTCTACCTCGGCGACGTGCTGATCCGCGACATCTACGTCTTCCTGTACGGCGAGTGGGGCATCTTCCGCGAGGGACGCGACTGGGCCCTCGGCTGCAACGAGGACCTCGCCGACGTGCTCGACGAGCTGTTCGAAGAAGCCGACTGAGGCCGCGCTGACCAAAACCCCGCGCTCTGCGAGCTCCCGGAGAGCTACGACAGACATCCTACTTGACGCGGATGCACGATTGCCACAGACTGGCCTCGGTCAGGCTGGAGCAAGGACTGGTGTTCATCATCTGGGGCAAGAGGAAGGTCCGAGACTACCTTGGAGGCGCGGCGGAATTCTGCCCGATCTGCCGGCGTGTCCAACTGCACGGGGTGAGGGACGTCCGGCTTGTTGGGCACCTGTATTGGATCCCGCTAGGCAGCGGGAAGGTCGTCGGGCAGGAGTGCACGTGCATCGGATGCTTCCACAGATTTTCCGTCCCGCCGCAGACATATCAGTCCTTCGTCGACGATGCGCAAACCGACCCGCTCGAACTCATGCAAAGAACAAACCCGGCGCGCCTGAATCAGCTCTCCGAGCGCCTCGTGCTCGAGGAGCGGCTGCGGGGGACCGGCCAAGCGCTCACGCCCGACGAGAGAACGAAGCTGATTGCCGAGCCGCTGCTCACCTTCGCCGACCGTGTTGAAAGCCGTTTCCGCGGGGCCACGAGCCTGAGCACGGGTTCGCTCATCATGTTGGTGCTCACGGTAGCACTAGCCACCGGACTCCTCGTTGCCTCCGGTGTTCTTGCACCAGAGCCCGGCCAGTCAAAGCCTGCAGCGGCCATTGTCTTGGGTGCTCTGTCCGTTCTCTCACTTGCGGGCACCGTCTATCTCATGGCCGCGCGGACGCGCCGCTTCATGCAGCGCCGGATCATCCCCCTGCTGACAATCGCGCTCGCTCCACTTCAGCCCACCGAGGCGGAGCTCACGAGCGCGCTCGCCGCCTGTGCCGCCGACGGCCTTGAGATCGGCAAGCGGCTTCGCCTCGAGTGGTTGGTGGACTCGATGCGCGCCGAGCAGGCACTCGGACAACCCAAGCAGGGCCTGCAATAGCAGCGATCTCCTCTCTGCGGGCTCTGCGCCTCTGCGAGACCAGGAGAAGGAAAACTCTCGCAGAGGCGCAGAGCCCGCAGAGGAAGACGCTACGCCAGGGCCAGTTCCGTCCTCACCCGCGTCGTCTCGTCGTGGAGCTCCATGATCGGCCGGATGTGGGGGTGGACGGCTTCGGGGCCGAGGGCGCCGAGGAATGAGCAGGTGGCGCGGTCGGCGCAGGCGGCCGTGTAGCGCTGATGCCATTCGGCGAAGGCGGTTTCCGCTTCGGCGTCGGCGAACGGCCAGCGCGACGGCGGTTTTTTGAGGCCGAGGCGCCAGGCCTTCGGCGTCAGGCGCGCGCGGTACGACTGCTGCGCGTCGCACAGGCGGACGTAGAGCGGGTCGGCGTTGAGCTGGACCATGGCGAAGCGGGCTTCTTCGGAGCCGGGGGCGATGGGCGCGTGCGTGACCAGGTAGCGCAGGCCGGCGTGCGTCCGGTAGATGCGCACGCCCCAGTCGCCATTCTGCATGAGCCATTCGCCCAATCGAGCGAGCTCGGCTTTCTCGTGCTCCTCGCGCAGGGCGGCCACCTTTGCGCGCGCACGCTTGCCAAGAATGACGCCGAGGCAGCCGACCTTCAGCTCGGGCAGATCGACGTCGATGAACATCGCGCCGGACGTGTTCAGGACGAGGCAACCGTACGAATTGCGGGAGACGACGGCCGTCTGCTCGCCCTGGTCGTTGCGGAACTCCTGGATGATCGGCTCGCGCAGCGGGCGGTCGGCGTAGCCGTAGTGCTGGCCGTCGGGCCACCGGCCTTT
>CAYUZG010000229.1:0-4043 GCA_964449605.1 uncultured Verrucomicrobiota bacterium
AGCGCGCTGAGCTTCTCGTCGGACAACGCGGTCTGGGAGCTCGGCGAGCCGGAGTTCGGGCCGTCGGCCGCGCACTCGGCGCCGGACTGCTGGGCCACCGATCTCGACGGGCCGTACCCGATCACGTGCGACGTCTCGATCACGAGCGACTGGATCACCCTGCTGCCCGACAGCGAACTCGCCTTCTGGCACTGGTTCAGCATTAACGAGTATATGTTCGAGGACGCATACGGCCGAATCGAGGTCACGACGAATGGGACCGACTGGGAAAACGTCACATCGGTCTCCCCGGGTTACGTCGGAAACAGCGACGGGTGGGCTCGTGAGAGCATCGACCTGTCATCCTACGCCGGCGTTCCCGTTCGACTGCGTTTCCGCCTTTACTCGCAGGAGTCGGACATCGTCCTCTACTACTACGCCGGCTGGTACGTCGACGACGCGTCGCTGGTGCAGACGTCGCTGTACGGTCGAGGCGCCTTGTTCTTCGACCGCACGGCGTACAGCCTGAGCACGCCCGTCGAGATCCTGCTGATCGACGCACACCTCAACACCAATGCCGCTGCCGCCGAGAGCGTGCTGTTGACCGTCTCGAGCTCGCAGGAGAGTCTCGGTGTGCTGTTCGACGAGACCGCGCCGAACTCCGGCAAGTTCGCCGCGGTCGTCATGCTCGATGACGGCGCGCCGGCCACCGACGAGCTGCTTCAGGTCGCAGCGGCCGACAGGATCACCGCGCAATACAATGATGCCGAGGACGGCACGGGCTCACCGGCGCTCGTGACGGCGGAAGCCGACGTTGACCTCATTCCGCCCGGCATCTCCGGCCTGGCGTTCTCCGACGCGACCGACACGAGCTTCGAGGTGAGCTGGACGACGGACGAGCCGTGCATCGGCGCCGTCCAGTACGGCAAAACGACCGGCACCGCTGTGCTGCTTTGGTCGGCCGGATACGCAACGGCGCACTCGTTCACGGTCACCGGGCTCGACGAGAACAGCGGCTACTTCGTCACGGTTGCCGTGACCGACGAGGCGGGGAACGAGACGGTCGACGACAACGGCGGAAGCTGGTATCGCGTCTACACCGACGTGCGCAAAGAGCTGTTCTTCGACGACTTCGATTGCGACGAGAAGGGCTGGACGCATTCGGGCGTTGGCGACGAATGGGAACGCGGCGCGCCGAGCTACGGGATCGTGTCGGCCGCATCGCTGCCCAACTGCTGGGCGACCGATCTGAGCGGGACGTATCCCGGGACGGTCAACGCGTCGTTGAAAAGCCCCGCAATCGCTCTCGACGCGGATGCGTGGGTCGCGTTCAAGCACTGGTATAACATCGAGGAGTATGAGCTCGACGACGGGATCGGGCGCGTCGAGGTGAGCACGAACGGCGTCGACTGGGACAACGTCTCACGCGACGGCGGCTACACGGGAAAGGCCAAGAGCGGCTGGCACGACGAGGCGCTGTCGCTCGCGTCGCTTGGCGCCGCGACGGTCAACGTCCGATTCCGGCTAAGCGCCAACCAGACGATCGAGTTCTACTACTCCGGCTGGTACGTGGACGATTTCCACGTATACGTGTTGAAGCCGTATGGGTATGGCGTCCTGCTCCTCGACCGGCAGCTCTACACGGTCGTCGACCGGGTCGGCATTACATTGAAGGACGGCCACCTCAATCTCGACCCCGAGATGGTCGAGACGGCCCAGGTGGAGATCTCGAGCACGACCGACCCGGTTCCCCAGGCCGTCACGCTCACCGAGACGGACGCTGCATCGGGCATTTTCATCGGCGCGGTGCCGATCTCGCAGTTCACGGGCGTCGGCTCGCTCAAGGTGTCGCACGGCGACGTCATCACCGTTGAG
This sequence comes from uncultured Verrucomicrobiota bacterium, assembly GCA_964449605.1. Classification (GTDB taxonomy): domain Bacteria; phylum Auribacterota; class JABMQX01; order JAFGEW01; family JAFGEW01; genus CAYUZG01. The sequence goes on from CAYUZG010000229.1 coordinate 1,855, forward strand.
TACACGGACGCCGACAACGCGCAGGGCGGCACCGACGTGCTGGTCACGGCCCTGGCCGATGTCTCGATCATCGACACCGACGGCGACGGCATGCCGGATGCGTGGGAGGAGGCGCACGGCCTCGACCCCGGCTCCGACCTCGGCGATGACGGCGCCCTGGGCGATCCAGACGGCGATGACTCGCCGAACCACGACGAGATGGTCGCCGACACCGATCCGCAGGATCCGGCGTCACGGCTGGCCGTCGTTGGGCTGGAGGACACTGCCGAGGGCGTCGTCGTGCGCTGGCAGAGCCGGCCGTTCAAGCTGTACCGAGTCTGGAGCAGCCCCGACCGGGCCGTCTGGCTCGTCGAGGAGAGCGTCCCATCGGCCGGCGACGAAACCGACTGGCTCGACACAGCGGCGTCCGTCGAAGCGGCCAAGTTCTACAAGATCGAAGTCGCGGAGTGACCCCGCCCCGGAGCCCCGAGCACGGATTACCGGCAGGCGGGTGTGCGCGCGTTACGGCTTCTTGGACTTGCGCACCGTGTTGCGCCGGGCGAAGTAGGCGACCTTCTCGAGCGACATCGTCACGTCCATGTGGTCGACGTAGACGCGCGGCGGCACGTGGAGGGGCACGGGCGCGAAGTTGACGATCCCGCGAACACCGGCGCGCACCAGTCTGTCGGCGACCTGCTGCGCCTCGCTCGCCGGCACCGCCACGATCCCCACGCGGATGCTCATCTCTCGAACGGTTTCTTCCAGCTTCTCGACGGGATAGCAGCGGCAGCCATGCAGGGCCCGGTTGACCTTAGCCGGATCGACGTCGAACGCGGCGACGATCTCCATGTTGGGACGCCTGCCGGGGAAGTAGGCGAGAAGCGCTCGGCCCAGGTTGCCGATGCCGACAAGGGCGACGCCCTGCTGCTTCGGCGCATCGAGCAGTCGTCCGATCCCGTCGATCAGCTCACGCACTTTGTAGCCACGTCGGGGCGTGCCGGCGCGGCCGACGGCCATCAGGTCGCGCCGCACTTGTGCGGCCGTCACCTCGGCCAGCGAGGCAAGCTGGTGGGAGTGCACGTGTTCGGTGCCTGACTCCAGAAGTGCGGACAGGAGCGTCCGGTACAAGCTCAGGCGGCCTATGGTCTTGGGCGAGTGCATTGTTGCGCGCGGACAGACCTACTGTGATTTCTCTCACAGAGAGCGTACCCTCGGGAGCACGGCCGGTCAACCAGTTTCGCCGCGTAGAGAGCGCTCAAGAGCGCTGACGGGCGACTTCACGCGGCTTCAGGCAAACCAGCATCGGGATCGGCTCGGCCGGTTGGTGGGGGTCGCGGAACTCGAGCTGTGTGACCTCGAAGCCCACCTCCCGCAGCAGGCGGAGCCAGGTGTCGAGCCTGAAGAGGCCACATACATGCAGGTCGGCCTCGATCTGGAGCTGGCCCGCACGCCAGATCAGGAAGATGAGCGTCACCTCGATCGTGGTGTCGCCCGGATCCGGATCGTGCTTGTTCTCGATGAGCGTGATCTGGACATCGCCCTCGGCACGCGTCTTCGCCTCCGTGTGGTCGTGCTCGAAGCGGCTGGGGTCGTACTCCTGGACCGTGAGGAAGACGCCTCCGGGCTCCAGATGGACGAAGGCCGTCGTGAACACGGCCTTCAGGTCTGTCTCGGTGAGCATGTAGCCGAGGGCGTCGAGCCCGATGACGGCCCCGAACGTCTTGCCCAGTCGAACGGTGCGCATGTCGCCTTGGACATAGGTCAGCTCGGGGTTCAGGCGCCTGGCCAGGCCGAGCACCGTCTCGCTCAAATCGACGCCCGCAAGCCTAAAGTGCTTCTTGAGGGTGTTGTCGTTATGACCCGCTCCGCAGCCGAGATCGAGCAGGGTCGCCACATCAACCTGTGCGTGATCTCGGATTGTCTTGGCGAACAGCTCCGACTCCTTGACGTAGTCCGACGGTGGGCTGATGATGGGCATTGTCCAGGCAAGATCGCCGTAGAGGCGGTTCTGCCGGGCTTCGGCCACGGGCCGGCGCTCCTAGAACTTCGTCGTGCTCGTGAAGTTGAAGTCCCGGACCTTGAGCGCGGGCACGAGCATGGGCATCCACTCGCCCGTGCGCTGGGGCGGCCCCATCGCCTCGACGCGGCCGAGCATGTCGAGCGGGTTCTCGTTGAACCGCATGTGCTTGACGGCGCCGACGATCCGGCCG
>CAYUZG010000230.1:0-4040 GCA_964449605.1 uncultured Verrucomicrobiota bacterium
GTTTATGCTTCGGGTTCGAGAACCGATAAGTTGCGGCGAAGGCGTTCGGCCCGCTCGGAGAACTGCTCGAGTTTCTCACGTTCCTTTTCGACGACGTCGGCGGGCGCCTTGGCGCGAAAGACTTCGTTGCGCAGCTTCGTTTTGATCTTGGCGACGAGCTCGTCGAGCTTGCCGAGTTCCTTCTTGATGCGGGCGGCGACGCGGCCGGTATCGGGTCCCAAGTCGGACTGAAGCGTGCCGTGCGGCGTTTCGACGGTTGGCTTGCCCTTGTCGGGGTGCTCGCCGGGCTTCCGTATGACCAGATCGGAGGCGCCGAGCATCGCTTCGGTCGACGAGGAAGTGGACGCCGAGATCTCGTTCACGGTCTTGGCGCCCGTGAAGAACTCGTATGATTGCTCGTCGTGGGGGAAGAGCGTGAACGGGACTTTCTGGCCGGGCGGGATCTCGTAGTCCTTGCGCAGGCCGCGGCCGGCGCGGATGAGCTCGTACTTGCCCTCGGTGGCGGCGGCGAGGTCCTGATCGAGGTCGAGCTCGAGGCGCTTGGGCCAGGGCGAGAGCATGAGGGGGGCTCGATCCTCGCCTCGAAGCAGGCGCCAGATCTCCTCGGTGATGTATGGGATGATGGGGCTGAGGAGCTTGAGCGTGTTCTCGAGCACGGTGCGCAGGACGGCCTGGGTGCGGCGTTTCTCTTCGGGCGAGCCGTTGGCGAGCGGGATCTTGGCGTGCTCGATGTAGCGGTCGCAGTAGTGGTGCCAGAAGAAGTCGTGGAGTCCGAGTGCGGCGTCGTTGAGTCGGAATCGTGTGAGTGCGTCGTCGGTGGCGGCGATCGCGTCGTTGAGCTTGGCGAGGATGTAGACGTCGTCGGGCGAGAGCGCGGCCGAGGCGAGGTCGTAATCGGGATCGGCGCCCTCGAGGTTCTGGAGGACGAATCGCGAGGCGTTCCAGAGTTTGTTGGCGAAGTTGCGGCCGGGCACGAAGGTCTCGATCTGTCTGCGGGCGCGCTCCTCGTCGCTGAGGTGGACGGGCTTGTGGCTGGGCGGGCTGTCGCAGCCGGTCTGCATCGGCATGTCCTGGCCGGGCGAGGCGAGGCTGACGAGCGTGAAGCGGAGCGCGTCGGCGCCAAGCTCGCCGATGATGTCGAGCGGATCGATGCCGTTGCCGTACGACTTGCTCTGCTTGCGGCCGTACTCGTCGCGGACGGTGCCATGGATGAGCACGTCGGTGAACGGCAGGTCGCCCATGAACTCGTAGCCGGCCATGACCATGCGGGCGACCCAGAAGAAGATGATCTCGGGCGCGGTCACCAGGACGTCGGTCGGGTAGTAGAACTTGAGGTGGTCGGTTTCGTCCGGCCAGCCGAGGGCTGAGAAGGGCCAGAGCCATGACGAGAACCAGGTGTCGAGCACGTCGGGATCCTGGCGGACGGGCCGGCCGCCGGATTTCTCGAGCGCTTCGTTCTCGGAACGGGCTGCGATGACCTCCTCGGTTCCCTCGACGTAGAAGATGGGGATGCGGTGGCCCCAGTAGAGCTGGCGCGAGATGCACCAGTCACGGATGTTGTTCATCCATTCGAGGTAGACCTTGGTCCATCGCTTCGGGTGGAAGCGGATCTTGTCTTCCTCGACGGGCTTGATGGCGGGCTCGGCGAGCGGTTTCATCCGGACGAACCACTGTCTGGACAGACGCGGCTCGATGACCGTGTGGCAGCGGTAGCATTCGCCGATGCTGAGCGTGTGCGGCTCGGTCTTCTCGATGAGGCCCTGGGCGTCGAGGTCGTCGAGGAGTTGTGAACGGCAGACGAAGCGGTCCATGCCGGCGTACGGGCCGGCGTTCTCGTTCATCTCGCCGGTGTCGGTCATGACGTTGACGGGTTCGAGGTTGTGGCGCTGGCCCATGAGGAAGTCGTTGGGGTCGTGCGCGGGGGTGACTTTGACGATGCCGGTGCCGAACTTGGGATCGACGAAGTCGTCGGCGATGACGGCGAGCTTGCGGTTGAGGATCGGCAGGATGACGGTCTTGGCCTGGAGTTCTTTGACGCGTTTGTCGGCCGGGTTGAGGGCGACGGCGACGTCGCCGAGCATGGTCTCGGGCCGCGTGGTGGCGACGACGATATGTTCCTTGGCGCCCTCAATCGGGTAGCGGATGTACCAGAGCTTGCCGTCCTGTTCGCGGTGTTCGGATTCTTCGTCGCTGATTGCCGTGCAGCATCGCGGGCACCAGTTGACGATGTAATCGCCGCGGTAGATGAGGTTCTTCTCGAACAGGCGCATGAAGACTTCCTGCACGGCGTTCGAGAGGCCCTCGTCCATGGTGAAGCGCTCGTGGGCGAAGTCGAGCGAGCAGCCGAGGCGCTTGAGCTGCTCGGTGATGACGGGGCCCTTCTCGTTGCACCATTGCCAGACGCGCTCGACGAATTGCTCGCGGCCGAGGTCATCGCGTTTGACGCCCTCGTCGGCAAGGGCGCGCTCGACGACGTTCTGGGTGGCGATGCCGGCGTGGTCGGTGCCGTAGACCCAGCGCGTGTTTTTGCCGCGCATGCGCTGCCAGCGCACGAGCACGTCCTGGAGCGCGTTGTTGAGCGCCTGGCCCATGTGGAGGACGTTGGTGACGTTGGGCGGCGGAATGACGATGCAGTAGCTGTCGCCGCCGCGGGCTGGATCGGCGCCGAAGGCGTCGTGCTCGTCCCAGAACCGGGCGATGCGGGCCTCGACGTCGTCGGCGGTGTATTGCTTTGGGATATCCATTCGGGACCGTCTGCGTTTGGTGCGCGGCGTTCGGTGTGTGACGCGGCTTCTAGCTCGACGCGTTTTCGTCGGTGACGGTTGCTTCCTCGCCGAGGTTGAAGCGATCGTGGATGACGCGCATGGCGTGCTCGACGTCCTTGGTCTTGATCAGGCACGAGATCTTGATCTCGGATGTGGTGATCATCTCGATGTTGATGCCGTTGGAGCCGAGCACGTCGAACACGTCGGCGGCGACGCCCGGCTGGCTTTGCATGCCGATGCCGACGACGGAGACTTTGGCGACGTCTTCCTCGACGGAGACGCCTTTTGCCGACACGTCGTCGCAGATGCGCTGCGTGGTGTCCTGGGCGGTCTTGAGCTCGCCGATGTTGACGGTGAACGAGATGTCGGTGCCGCCGTAGTTGTTTTCGGTCAGGACGATCATGTCGACGTTGACGTTCTCGGCGGCGACGGCCTTGAAGATTTTCGCGGCGATGCCGGGCACGTTGGGCAGGTCGAGCACGTTGATGCGCGCCTGGTCGCGCAGCAGGGTGACGCCGGTAATGACGGTGCGTTCCATGGGGTCGATCTCCTCGACAATGAGGGTTCCTGGGTCGTCCGAGAAGGTTGAGCGCACGCTCAGCGGGACGTGGTACTTCTTGGCGAACTCGACGGACCGGCTCTGGAGGACCTTCGCGCCGAGCGTGGCCATTTCGAGCATTTCGCTGTGTGAGATTCTGTCGAGCTTGCGGGCGTTGGGCACGACGCGGGGGTCGGCGGTATAGACGCCGTCGACGTCGGTGTAGATCTCGCAGAGGTCGGCGTTGAGCACGGCGGCGATGGCGACGGCCGAGGTGTCGGAGCCGCCGCGGCCGAGTGTGGTGATGTTGCCGTGGATGTCGATGCCCTGAAAGCCGGTGATGATGGCGATCTTGCCGGCGCGCAGGTGCTCGAAGATGCGGTCGGTGCCGATCTCGCTGATCTTGGCCTTGCGGTGCACGCCGTCGGTGAGCACGCCGACCTGGCCGCCGGTGAACGAGATGGCCGGGTGGCCGATCGAGCTCAGGGCCATGGCGAGCAACGCGGCCGAGACCTGCTCGCCGGTGCTCACGAGCATGTCGACTTCGCGCGGCGGCGGGTCGGCATTGACCTCGTAGGCGAGGCGGATGAGGCGGTCGGTTTCGCCCGCCATGGCCGAGACGACGACGGCGACGTCGTGGCCTTGGTCTTTGGTGGCAGCGACGCGCTTGGCGACGCGGCGGATCTTGTCGAGATCGCCGAGCGAGGTGCCGCCGTATTTGTGTACGATCAGACTCA
>CAYUZG010000231.1:0-4005 GCA_964449605.1 uncultured Verrucomicrobiota bacterium
GATGGCCGCGAAGGCCGACCTCACAGCCAGGTTGTCGCCGACGTCAAGCCTGCGGTGGTCGTAGTTCGCGTGGCTGATCGCTGCTTCGCCCCTGCTCATGCCAATCACTCGAGCGCCCTGATCCAGGAAGTGGTCCGCGATCATCCGGCCGATGCCCTTGCGGGCTCCCGTGACGACCACAACCCGGTCGGAGAACTCAGCCTGGTGCGGCGTCATCACTGACCTGCGGCAAGCGTCATGATGTAGTCCCGCAGCGTCTCACCGGTCGCAAACGGCGATTGCGCACGAGACACCGCGAAGTCGTCCGCGAGGCTGATGTTCAAATCGTGGTCGACGTTGAGCGCCGTCTCCACGTCGGTTATCAGCGACACGAAGCCGAGCGAATCGATGCCCGAGTCTGCCCCGAACAGAGGTGTCTCGAGCGACACGGCGATCCGATCCTCTGGATTGCTGTCTTCGTTGAGCGCCTCGAGGGCGTGAAGGATGATCGCGCCTACTTCGTCACTGGTGACCATGAAATGCTCCTTGTCAGGCCCGCTGATCGCCTGTGGCTGTGCTGATGAGTGCGTTCATTCGTGGGAGTGCGACTGCTCGGTACTCATCTTCCAGCATCCCTACGCAGATCGCATCCCGGAATGACCCACCGATGAAGTAGTGCTGCCGGAGACGTCCCTCCTCCTTCATCCCGAGATACTTCTGCCACTTGAGCATCAGCGGATTGTCGGCAACCACCGTGCCATAGACTCGCTTCAGCTTCATGCGATCGAAGGCGAGGTCGTACAGGAGCTTCATCGACTCGACGGCAACGGGTAGCCCTCGCACCGCTTCGGGCTCACCTATGAGGAAGCGCGCTGGCTCGGCTCGTCGGTTCGTCTCATCGATGCCGACCAGCGAGAGCATCCCGACGGGCTGGCCAGAGCGGAGTTGGATCACGAAGTTGAGCTCGCTGGCCGGCCGCGATGCGATCCATTCAGCCTGCTCGGCTACGGTCTGAGCGCCACTATTGAGGAGCGCAGCCCGGCTGCTCATGCGCCAACCAAGCGTCAGTCCCGCATCTTCGACCCGGAGGGATCGAAGGACCACGAACTGCCCGCGCAGATCCATTCGGCGGATCTCCCAGTGCTCGCAGTACAGACCGGAGACCCGCAATAGAACATGCAATCCTGTCCCCAGCCGCAGCGGCGAGCATTATACGGCAGCCCCGGCAGCCGACGGCTGGCGCACCCCGAGCCGCCGCCAGAGCTCAGGCGTCTGAGCCTCCCGCAGGCGCGTCGGTCGAGTCCGGCGCCGTCGAGATCCCCCGCAGGCGCAGAAACTCGTCGTAGTCGCGGACATAGTCGTTCGAGTCGTACGGGTCGGACGCGAGCACTGCGAGGATGGCGTCGGGTGAGTGCGCGTACTGCGTGCCCCACACCATCGGGGGAATGTATAGCCCGAGCCCGGGATCATCAAGGAGAACCTGGGCTCGGTCGGTGCCGTCGTCGACCAACACGGTAACGGAGCCAGCAAGGCACATGAGAAACTGATGGCAGGTCCGATGCGCGTGCTCTCCGCGCGCCTCCGCGGATGGTACGCGGTAGACGACAAAGAACCTGCGAGGCACAAATGGAAGATCCCGGGTCAACTCCGACGCCGCCAGGCTCCCGCGCATGTCATCGGCGCGTGTCAGGTGTACGAGGCGCGCTCCACCCACGAGGTCTGTCGCCTCGTCGGTGACCGTCGATGCACGCGGCGAGTGCGGCTGGAGGGCATCCACGTACCCTTTGATGAGGGCGGGATTGCCGTAGACGATGGCGTTTGGGGGAACGTTCGTGGTGACGACAGCGCCGGCGCCGATCATCGCGTTGCGCCCGATCGTGACGCCGGGCAGGATCGTTGCGTTCGCGCCGACGGACGCACCGTCGCCGACTCGGGTCACGGCTAGCTCCGAGTGCCACTGCCGGCTTCGGGGGAACTTGTCGTTGGTGAAGGTTGCGTTGGGGCCAACGAAAACGTCGTTGCCGACCCTGACGCCGTCCCACAACTGGACTCCGCTCTTCACGGTCACGCGGTCTCCGATGATCACGTCGTTCTCGACAAACACGTGATCGCAGATGTTGCAGTCGGCACCGATCTGGGCGCCGGGCAGTATATGAACGAAAGCCCAGATCCGAGTGCCTCGACCGACCTGGGTCGCCTCGCAGATGGCGGCGGAGTGGACGAAGAAGTCGCTCAAGTCCCCTCTCCGATGGGGCGGCGCGTCAGGATGGCTCTACCTCCGACGAAACCGAGGGCTGAGGTGGCGAGGAGGGTCAGCAGGACAACCCGCAGGTGATCGAGGCGCAAGACATCGTTGAGGACCTGGACGCATGCCAGCCCGAGCAGGTACACGACAAAGTACCACACCGCGTACGCGGTGCGACGAGAGGCCGAAGTACGGACCAGGAAGACCAGGCGGGGCGTCACAGTCGCTGCAAAGACTATGCCCAGCGTGAATGCGATCGTGTAGGCGAGCCATGCAGGCAACACGAGAGTCAGAACGTAGAAGAGGCTCCCTGTCAGCAACGTGTTCACGATTCCGACGATGACGAATCGGCCAGCCTGCCCCGCGACTGAGGTCGCGTGGCGGCTAGTCCTGGTGCCCAAAGAACTCATGGCTTGCCACGACGGACACGGGCCGGCCCTTTGTGTTCTCATACGCCCGCGCGACGTACGAGCCCACGACCCCCAGCCCGAGGAGGATCGCGGAACTGGTGGCGAGAATCACGATCATCAACGGCGTATAGCCCGGCTCCCGAACATGACCCGTCAGCCAACCGACGAACACAAGCAGTCCGACCAGACAGGAGCCAACGGCGCCAAAGAAGCCGATCGTCTGCAGGAGCAAGATGGGCAAGTCCGTGAACGCGTAGATGCTGTCAAACAGGTAGCGGACCTTGCGTCCCAGCGTCCACGCGCTCCTGCCATGCTGGCGAGCTTGCCGGACGTACGGGAAATAGGCCCTCCGGTAGCCGACCCAGTAGAGCAGCCCGACGAGACTCGTGTGCGTCTCGGTGAACTCGGCCAACCGCGAGGCCACGGCAGATGTGCATCCGAAGACATCGATGCCGCCGGGGGGTATCTCGCGGTTGATCAGCCGCCGATACAATCCCCAGTAGACCCGAGATGCCAGGGAGGATACGGCGGGATCCTTGCGCCCCGTCCGCTGACCCAGAGCGATGTCGCACTCCCCGCCCTCGAGCGCGTCGAAGAACGCGTCGATGACTTCGGGTGGCTCCTGCAGGTCGGCAGCCATCACGCCGACATACTCGCCCCTCACGAGCGTCAGGCCGGCGCGAACGGCGCTGAAGGATCCGAAGTTGCGGGACAACGAGACCAGTTGTGCCGGCATCGGCCCGTCCGTCAGCTTCGCCCTCAGGACTTCGAGTGAGTCATCAGGCGATCCGTCGACGACGAAGACGGCCTCCACGGTCCCGGATCGGCGATTGCTCAGTGAGACCAGCCGATCGACTAGCTCGGGTATGGAGTCGCGGTTCCGGTAGACCGGAACGATCACCGAGTATCTGATAGCACTCATCGCACGCCGTCTGCCTTGAACGATGCGATAGCCTCCGAGACCCGATCGATCTCTGCATCGGTCATCTCAGAGAAGCAAGGAAGGGTCACGATCTCCGCCGAGGCGCGTTCGGTTTCTTTCAGGCTGGTCGGGCGGGCTGGCGGCCTGAGGCCGAGCTGGCGGTGATCGGGGACCGGGTAGTGGACGTCCGTGTCGATGCCGGCATCGCCGAGGAACCGTCGCAGCTCGTCCCGCGCGCGGCACCGAACGACGGCCAGATGAGCGACCGTCTCGCACCCGGCGCCGGTGACCAGCGACACATCAGACCCTCGGGCGGCCTGCGCGTATCGACCGACAATGGCCCGTCGACGCTCGTTCAATTCCTCAACCCGTCGAAGCCCGACGCGCAGGATCGCGGCTTGGATCTCGTCCATTCTGCTGTTTCGTCCCATGCCCTCGGCCACATGGTA
>CAYUZG010000232.1:0-3979 GCA_964449605.1 uncultured Verrucomicrobiota bacterium
GTCAACCTCGGCAAGCCCGTCTACTGGGACGTCAACGTCAACGGCACGCGCCGCATGCTCGAGGCGGCCGAACGCCACCGCGTGCCGCGTGTCGTCTACTGCTCGACGTGCGGCGTGCACGGCAACGTCGAGCACCCGCCCGGCGACGAGACCGCGCCGATCGCGCCGGCCGACTACTACCAGTACACGAAGTGGGAAGGCGAGGTCGTCGCCCAAGAGTTTCTTGACCGCGGGATGTGGATTTCGATTCTGCGGCCCGCGGCCATCTACGGCCCGGGCGACCCCGAGCGGTTCTTCATGATCTATAGGCGCGTCGCGAAGGGCCGGTTCGTCTTTCTCGGCGACGGCTCGACAACGTACCACCCGCTCTACATCGACAACCTGATCGACGCGTTCGAGCTCGCGTCCGAAACGGATGCAGCGAAGGGCCAAGCCTACCTCATCGCCGACGAGGATTTCGTGCCGATCAAGACGCTCGTGCTCGGGATTGCCGAGGCGCTCGGCATCAAGCTCAAGGTCATCCACCTGCCGTTCTGGCCCGTCTACGCCGCGGCCGTGGTGTGCGAGACGCTCTACAAGCCGCTGCCGTGGGAGCCGCCGCTGTTCCGGCGCCGCGTCGACTGGTTCAAGCAGAACCGCGCGTTCGACATCTCGAAGGCGAAGCGCGAGCTCGGCTACGCGCCGCGCATCGACCTGCCGACCGGCCTCAAACGGACGGCCGACTGGTACCGCGAGATGGGATACCTGACATGAAGGACACGTCACCATGTCGGGCGGCCGCCGCCACGACGCGAAGCGGCGGCGCAGAAATCGCTTGCCTCCGGCCCCGCATTTTGGCAGCGTTCGCGCAAAAGCAGATGCCGCGCAAGACGAGGGGCTCGGCTGCTTGCACGCATAGCACAAAACCAAACTGGGGGGACACCTCGATGCGTTGGGTCAGCCCGATAATGCGTGTCACAGCGTTGACCGCCATACTTGCCCTCACCGCGCTCGGCGCGACCGGCGGCTGTGGCGGCGGCGACGGCGACGGTGGAGGCGGCGAACCTGTCTACATCGTCGGCAACTGGACGGGCCAGATGACGCACCGTGTCATCAACAACAACAACCACACAGACGCCACGCTCACATACCCGATCGTCTTCTACATCTTCTCACAGGATGGCAGTCAGGTCTCGGGCAAGATGGAGCTCAACGACTCCAGCCACGTCGGCAACCTGTACGGCACGATGAGCGGCAACCATTTCAAAGGCGTCCGAACCGGCACGCACACCGTGCAGATCGAGTTCACGGTCAACGGCAACACCCTGACGGGCACGTTCCGGTTCGTCGGCGACGGCCTCGACGAGACCGGCACCTACACCTGCACGAAGCAGTGAGTCACCCGGCCCGCGCCGCCGTCCTATTACCGCCCGACGGCGACGCGTGGCTGCGCGAGCATAGACCCGTACGCCGCCTCGGCGGCTCGCTATACCACTTCCGGATCGAGCCGACCGACGTCGGTGAAGGCACCGCCGAGGACCAACACTCCAATGACTGAGCGGCCGAACAGACGCGCCGGCGCGCTGATCGCCGTGGCCCTTATTCTCGTCGGGCTGGCGCTCGGATTGCTCATGAGTTGGCCGCTGCCGGAGTACCTGACGACCGGCGTGCCCTACACGATGGCGGCCGAACGCGACGAGCGCGTCGTCGGGATGGTCCATGGCGACCACCTCCAGTACATGTACCACCTCGGCCAGCTCCGGCTCGCGGCCGAGGGTCGCGCGCCGTGGTTTCGGAACACGTACGAGTTCCACTGCGACCACGGCTTCACCGAAGTCTACGTCTACTTCCCGACGGCGCTGCTGTACTGGCCGCTCTCCTACGTGAGCGAAGCGTTCGCATTCAACGTCATCATCCTGCTCTCGTTCGTCGGCGCGATGATCGCCGGCTACGGCCTCGCCCGCGCGTGGGGCGCGGGTCACGCCGGCGCGTTCTGCGCCGGTGTCGTCGTCGCGCTGTTTCCGGCGCGGCTCGCGTCGCTCTACGGCGGCCATCCGGCCGGCTCGGCGTTTTTCCTGTTCCCGCTGGCGTGGTGGGGACTGGAGAAGAACTGGCAGACGCGCCGCGCGGGCTGGGGCTGGCTTGCCGCCGTCTCTCTCATCCTGCTCGCGCGCCTCGACCCGCACTACCTCTTCTACTTCGTGCTGCTGCTGCCGTTCTGGGCGTTCTGGAAGCTCGCCGAGGCCGGCACGTTCGCGAGGCGCGAGCTTGATGCAACGCGTTCGAGCCCGTTACGCGGCCAAGCCCTTCTCGACGCAATTCCGGCCATCGTCGCCGCCCTCATCGCCGCCGGATGCGTCCACTACAACCAGATCCGCGCGCACGTGATCGACGGCTTCGGACCCGAACTCATCGCGCTCGCCGTGTTCTTCGTGCTCGTCGTGCTCGCCATGCGGTGGCTCATCGCGCGCGCCGTCGATTGGCTCGGCGTGATGGACGCGTCGCTGCGCCGCCTGTGGCTCGTCGTGCCCTGGTTCGCACTGTGGCTGCTCGCGTTCTACTTCCTCATCGCGTCGACCGAGAAGCCGATCCGCCTCGTGCGCGCGTGTGTCGGCATGTTCGTCCTCGCCCACGTCGTCTTTCTCATCGTGGCCGCCAACAAGAAGCTCCTCCGGCCCGGCAAGCTCACTCCGCCGTGGCGCACGATCGTGGGGCTGTGGCCGGTCTTCATCGGTCTTGCGGTCGCCGTCGCCTACGCAATGTACCTCAAGACCGCCGTCTTCGACGTGACCGGCGTGCGCGGCGGCCGCACGCTCCACGAGGTCCGCCTCTTCTCCGTCCCGTTCAGCCAGCTCTTCGACCGCACCGCCGGAAACCCGGCGTTCATCGGGTGGTTCCTTCCGTTCTTCATCATCGTTGGGTCCGCCGTGGTACTGATCGGCAGCCCGTTGCTGCGCGCCGACCGCGCTGGCAGGCTACGGCTTCTCATCGCCTTCAGTCTGTATCTGCTCGGCCTCGCACTCACGTGCGGCCCGCTGCTCAGCGCGTACTTCCCGCTCTATGAAGTGCTGTACCGGCTCGTGCCGTTCTTCAACTTCACGCGCGCCACGCTCAAGTTCGCCATCATCACCGCGACGTTCGGCGCGATCGCCGTCGCGCTTTTCGCAACACATCATCCCGCCGCGGAAAAAGCCCTCCTCTTCCACTTGTCTCCATGGATACCACGGAGATGGAGCTCGGGCTGGATATGGCCCATCGCACTGGCAGCTTGGGCCTTCCTCGACAGTGATCCCGTCGTGAAGACCGGCGTCAGCGTTCTCCCCGATGAGAATCCCGTCTACACCTACGTCGCCGAGCATTCGCAAGGCGCACCGCTCCTCGAGATACCGATCTGGCCCGGCGACAGCGCGCACTCGGCCGTTTACCAGTACTGGACGCTTCGGACGAACGTGCCGACGATCAACGGCTACTCGCCGACCGTGCCCGCCGGGTACATCGAGTACGTCTCGTGGCCGCTCTACGACGTCAACTACGGCCGGTTCGGTCCGCGCGAGGCCGCCGTCTGCACGAAGCTTGGCGTGCGCTTCATCGTCTTCCACGAGGAGGTCTTTCCGCGCAAGGTCGCCGAGTTCCCAGCGACGCAGTCGCTCAAGATGCTGCGTCTCAACCCGAACGTGCGCCTCGTCGCCGAGGACGGCCCGATGCACCTGTTCGAGATCCTCGACCAGCCGGCGCGCGAGATCGAGCCCGAGCAACTGCCGTTCCTCTCGCGCTACGTCCCGATCGACTACCTCAAGAAGCACGTCGGCCACGAGATCGCCGACGACGACGCGCTCGACGGTCGGGCCTGGGCCTCCGACGGCCGCGCCGATCAGCTTTTCTACGGCCCGTTCGCCGTCCTGCCGACCGGCGACTACGTCGCCGTCTTCCGCATCAAAGCGCACGCCGACAAGCCCACCGACGAGATCGGCACGCTCGACGTCTACGTCAAACGCGACAA
>CAYUZG010000233.1:0-3972 GCA_964449605.1 uncultured Verrucomicrobiota bacterium
AAGGGGCTTCACAGGTACAGCCCCGGCGCCGTGCCCACGCTCCCTGCCCCGAAGGGGCTCCATAAGATAGCCCAGGGCAACGCCCTGGGTCTGGAGGGAGCAAGAGATCACCACAGAGCCCGAAGGGCTTCCATAGGGTTTCTCTTTCAACAGCCCCACGAGCCCGCGAGATCAGCTTCAGCACCGCTGGCCGAGGCCGAACACCGCAGCGCTACTCGCCCTGCAGCGCCTCGATGAGCGCAGCGGGGTCAACAACCGGCCGCAGACGTACAGTCTGACCATCCCGCTCCAGCTCAACGGTCCGTCCCGTCTTCATGGCCAGGTCCCAGAACCGCTCTGGCGTGATCGTGGGATCGACCTGGGCGGCGAGCGCGTACACGCCGGCGATATACGGGATGGCCCAGCTCCAGCCCCCTTGCCGGTAGAAGGCGTACTCGTCGGCACCGTTGGGGCTTGCCGTTGTGCGAGAGCCGCTGGGGACCAACAGCCGATCCGAAGGGTGCTCCTCACTCTCATACAGATCGCTCTCCCACCACATTGCAGGCAGATACGACTCGAACGCGTCAGGATCGCTCAGCGGCACACGACCCAGGGCATGGAACTTGAAGCCGTGCACCTCGTCGATGCACGAACAGACGACAAGCATGCCGGCCTTCTTCGCCTCGTCGACCGCCGCCGTCATCTCCTCGTACCCTCGCTGCCCCTGCCTCCATCCCACGCTGATGGAGATCACGCGGATCTTGCGGCCCTCCGGCAACTGCGCGTTGATCTCGAGGATCCGCCGAACCGCCTGCGCGTAGTAGGCGTAATTCAACTCGATGCGACCTGCGTCCTCGTCACGGTCGAAGTTCCGCGATGCGATGTAGTAGAGGTCGGCTTCCGGGGCAACGCCCACCGTTTTCCCCACGGCAATCGAGGCTACCGCCGCCCCGTGCATGCCGGCATTCTCGTCGGGCGCAAGGGCGATCTCCTCGTACAGGCGGAGGCGATCGACGTATTCCTGGTGCTCGACCTGAATGCCACTGTCGATGATGGCAATGCCGATCCCGCGGCCCGTGATCCCCTGCTTGTGCAGCTTCCGAACGCCGAGCCCAGGGCTCTTGGCCGTCTCCAGAAGGGCTTGCGGATCGAAGCCCTCCGGCATCCGACCCTTGGGTGGCCATACGGTCCGGCTGTCGTGACTGGCGTAGAGTAGACTGTCGAGCGACTCGCGCAGATCGAGACCCGAGACATCATAGCCCCGCAAGTCCACGTCGAGCGGCGAACTGCGGTCCAGATTACGCGGAGGCAGTGACTCGAGCGCGCCGCGGCGATTCTTCGCCGCCTCCGGGTGGTGGTCGATCTTCGGGAACGTGATCCGCTCTGGCTCCTCGCCCGACGTTGTCGACGCACCGTCGGCTCGCTGACAAGCAGTCAAGCAGCCGATCACCAACAACGACAGAAACAATGAGAGCAGCTTTCTCATGGCCTTCCCTCCTTCACTCCCCCTGCAACGCCTTGATGAGCGCAACGGGATCGATGATCCGCCCGAGCGGCAGCTTCTTGCCGTCGTGCTCCACTTCGATCATCCGGCCGGTCTTCATCGCCAGCGACCAGAACCGCTCCGGCGTGATCTCCGGATCGACCTGCGCGGCGAGCGCGTACACCCCGGCAGCGTACGGAATCGACCAGCTCAAACCACCTTGGCGGTAGAACACGTACTCGTCCTCGCCGTTCGGGCTCGCCGTCGTCCGCGAGTCGCTCGGGGTCAACAGCCAGTCAGTGTACGGAGCGCCGCGGTAGAAGCTCGGCGCCGCGTGATGCCACGGCTTGCACGATTCAAACGCGTTGGGATCATCCAAAGGCGCACGGCCCAGGCCGAGCAGCTTGAAGTCAGGGCCGTGCACGTCGTCGACGCTCGAGCAGACCACGAGCATCCCTGCCTCCACCGCCTCCTGAGCCGCCGCCGACATCTCGTCAGCGCCCTTCTGGCTCGGATTCCAGCCGACGCTGATCGAGATCACCCGGATCTTGCGGTCGTCCGGCAACTGCTCGTTCACCTCCAGGATCCGCCGTACGGCCTGGGCGTAGTACTCGAACGTCCTCGGGTGGCCCTTCTTGTATGGCTCGAATGTCCACGACGCGATGAAATACAGATCGGCCTCCGGCGCGACGCCCACCGTCTTGCCCACGGCGATCGAAGCCACAGCCGGGCCATGCATCTGCGGGTCCGTGCCAGGCACGACGTTGATCTCCTCATACAGCCGCAGCCGATCGGCGTACTCCTCGTGCTCGGTAAGCAGAACCTGGTCGATGATGGCCACGCCGATCCCGCGCCCCGTGATCCCCTTCTCGTGTAGAGCGCGGACACCGAGTCCCGGGTCCTTGCCCAGCTCCATGATCCGCTGCCGGTCGAAACCCGCCGGCATTCGCTCGTCGGCCGGCCACACCGTGTCGTCATCGAAACTCGCCCAGAGCAGATCATCGAGCGAGTCGCTCAGATCGAGGCCCGACACGTCATAGGCCCGCAAGTCCACCTGAAAGGGATTCTCGGAGTCAGGATCGTAGCGAGGGAGCGACTCCATTGCCCCTCTGCTCCAACGCTCCTCAGACGGGCGCCGGTCAATCTTGGGGAACGTGATCGGCGCCGACTCCTCCTCGCCCGACGGCGTCGACGCCGCCGCCGCACTGCCCCAAAAACCCAAGCAGACAACGGCCAACAGCAGAAGAAATGACAGGCTCGTTCTCATGACGTGTCCTCCTCTCTCAACGACAGTCCAGGCCCCTCAATGGCGCGGGCTCCCACCTACTCAGACACTCTCCAGCATAAGCGCCACCCGCTCCGTTGCCATGAGTCGCGAACCGCTAAGAACCAAGCGCCACTGGTACGTGTCTGCTAATACTACCATGCTAGTACGCCGTCAAGAGTTTTTTCTTCATCCATACATGATTTCTCGGCATCACGCTGCCTAGGAGGAGGATACGGCCACACGCAGCGCGCAGGATGGCTGCGAATGCGCCTTCAGCGCTTGGACAATCAGACAGGATTTGCAGGATCAACAGGATCATGCTCGGACTCGTCTCCGTCCTCCCGATCCTGTCGATCCTGTCAATCCTGTCTAAACCGCCGCCCCGAATCACAACTTTGGGTCCAGCACTGCGCGCTCAACACCAACAAGCAAGAGGACATCCCACCTTGCCCTTTACCTCCCCACCTCAATAGTCATGAGGAATCCCCTTAATATGCAAAAGCAAATGCTCGTCGTCACCTGCGACATCCCCAATCCACCCGTAGTTCGCATCATCCTTCGAATCCAGGTCCCTGACGTAAGGCTTAATGTCCAATAGAGGCGTGTTATCGAATACATCAATCCCCGAAATCGCGATCTCATTACCAACTATCTCATTGACGCGCACGACACTGATCCCAATTGGATTCGGCCGAACAGGCGACCTACTCGCAAAAACCCCTACCTCTTTCCCGCCAGTCCACGGCGGGTTCACCATCATGGCAAGTTGCCTTGTCAGCCGATCGATATGATAGATAACATAGATATAGCGAAACCCTTCCAGGCCGGCGAGCCCCGCGACGTACTTCCTATTAAGGACGATTCGGAAATCCCCTTCCTCATCATCCACGGGCTGGTAAGGAGCCGTACTGACGTATGGAGTCCTTATCAAACCGATCCGCCTGAACTTAATGCGCTTACGCATCACCATACCTCTTGGTGTCGTTCCTTCCCTGTGGGACTCTTCATGAGACAGGATTGACAGGATCAACAGGATGTTCCCGATCCCGTCAATCCTGTCTAACCCCTCCTCTTCTTCGCTACAACCACAGCTTCCGGTCGAGCGTCCGGTACTGGATCGCCTCGCTGATGTGGTGGGAGCGGAGGCTCGGGTCGACCGGATCCGCGGCCGCTTCGATGTCGGCGATGGTGCGGGCGACTTTGAGGATGCGGTCGTAGGCGCGGGCCGAGATGCCGAGCTCGT
>CAYUZG010000234.1:0-3971 GCA_964449605.1 uncultured Verrucomicrobiota bacterium
AGGTCGTCGACGTCCACATGCTCGAGGAGTTCGGCGTGCCCGAGGCGATCTGGGTGATCCGTGTAGAGAAATTCCCCGCCGTCGTCACCATGGACAGCCACGGCACGTCGTTGCACAAGGACGTCCTCGACGTGAGCACCGCCGCCCAGCGAGCGCTCTACAAGTAAGCGTTCGCCATCGCCCATCGTGTCGCCCCTTCGGGGCTCGACGGGTTTTGGAGGGCTTCTTTCCCCGGGGCTGACGCCCCGGGCTAGCATCCGTCGGGCCTTCGGCCCTGCCGCCGACGACGTTTGGAGCGTGGTTGAGGAACGTGCGCTACCTCAGCCACGCAGATACAGGCTGGGTCCTAGGTGCCGCAGCTCATGTGCTCCGTGCTTCTCTCCGGCGGCGTTGCACCGTGCCAGGGCCGAAGGCCCGACGGATGCTAGCCCGGCCCGTAAGGGCCGGGGAATCAAGCCGCGGCCACCACCTAAGCGCCGAAGGTGCGACACAAGGACGGTGACAGGCTGTTACGTCCACAGGTAGCGCTCGTCGTACTCGACCCCGTGTTTCTTCAGGAAGGCCTGGTACTCTTCCTGGAACGTTCGCTGGCGGTGGTGGTCGGCTTGGCTCGCGATGTAGGCCTTCACCTCGTCGACATTCGACGCGCTCACCGAGAAAACCCCGTACCCGGTCTGCCACGCGAACTTGCTCTTTCCCGGGAACGTCTCGTGCACCCACTTCGACGAGTTGCTCTTGATCTTGCTGACCATTGCACCCAACGACGGCTCGGTTCGCATGGCAAACAGGATGTGCACGTGGTCGGTTGTTCCGCCCACGATGATCGGCACCCCTTTCTCGCCGCGGATGATCCCAGCGATGTAGCCGTGCAGTCTCGGTCCCACGTCATCGCTGATGAACGGATATCGGTCCTTCGTGCCGAAGATCACGTGGTAATAGACACACGCCAACGTGCTCGCCATTGCTCCTCCTGCACTGAACAGCGTGGTCGCGCCAAGGCCAGGGTGCATTCGCCCTGTACACAAGTCAGACCGTGGTCATGATAGCATGGACGGCGACTGTGCGCGGCGGCGGCGTGCCGTTGCGGACGGATTAGGCCAGCGCTTGGCGACCGGCGAGCACTCGCTGCATTTCGGCGAAGAGCTCGGGCATTCGGATCGGTTTCGCGGCGAAACCGTCGCAGCCGGCGGCGAGCGCCTTCTCGCGATCCTCCGTCATGGCTGAGGCGGTCAAGGCGAGCACGGGGATCTGCCTGAGTTCGGTGTCGGTCTTGAGGGCCTGCGTAGCCTCGTAACCGCTCATCACGGGCATGTGCATATCCATCAGCACAACGTCGGGGTGGTGGTGGTGGGCGAGCTCGATGGCTTGGACGCCGTTCTCGGCAAAAACCAGCTCGAAACCCCGCCCGGCGAGCAGCCGTTCGATGAACCTCTTGTTCAGTTCGTCGTCCTCGGCGATCAGCACGCGGACCCCCTTGCCGGAGAAGTCGGCAGTCGACACCGGCTCGGCTTGCCGCACGCCCCGCTCGGCCGGGACGTAGGGGAACGTGAACGTGAAGGAAGAGCCTTCGCCTTCAACGCTCTCGACGTGCACGTCGCCTCCGAGCAGTACGGCGATGCGCTTGCAGAGCGTCAGGCCGAGGCCGGTGCCGCCGAAGCGGCGTGTGGTGCTCGCGTGGGCTTGCGTGAAGGGATCGAAGATCGCTTCGAGCCTGTCGAGCGGGATGCCGACGCCGGTGTCGAGCACGGTCATTTCGATCGTCGCGCCCCGACGGGCGACGCGGAGAGTGACCGAGCCCTGGTCGGTGAACTTCACGGCGTTCGAGAGCAGGTTCGTGACGACCTGCCGGACCTTGACTTCGTCGGAGCGGACCGCCTCGGGCACGTTGTCCAAGACATCGACGCTGAGCGTGATGCCCTTCTCCGAACAACGGTCCCGGAGCAGGCCCGTGGTGGTTTCGACCAGGGCCTGGAGCGAGAAGTCCACCGCCTCGGCCTCCATGCGCCCGGCCTCGACCTTGGAGAGGTCAAGGATGTTGTTGATCAGCCCGAGCAGGTTGTTGCCGCTGGTCTGGATCATGCGGACCGTATCGCGCTGCTCGTCCGGAAGCTCCTCCTCGAGCAGGAGGGTCGAGAAGCCGATGATCGCATTCATCGGCGTGCGGATTTCGTGGCTCATGTTCGCCAGGAATGCGCGCTTTGCGTCGTTCGCGGCCTCGGCAGCGTTCTTGGCCACTTCCAGGTCTTCTTGGGCCTTTCTAAGTCGCTCCGATTTCTCCGCCAACTCCTGAAATGCGTTTTGGAGTGCGTCGTTCGTCGATTGCCAGAACGCTCGTTGTCGTTCCAGCTCTTTCGCCAAGCCCCTGTGTGTCCAGAACACCTTGATGAGCTCATTGCCCGTGAGCGCTTCCGTGCCCACAACAGAATCGCGCGTTACGAAGTCCTCCGCTGTTATCCACGTGAGATCCGACATGGCCAGGGGCTTTGTCAGTGAAACTCTATCTTAAACACATCAGGGTCTTCGTCATTGGTCACTTCGACATAGTCCAGATCACCGCGCAGCTTGAGTCCTCCAAGCAGAACGCCCCTCTCCATGTCTCTGTCCAAAGGCGTCGAACTCACCACGACGGCGGTCCCCTTCTGCTCATCCACCGACTGGAGCTGGAAATGGCCCTTCTCTCCGGCATCCCCCCGTACAACGCTGTGGTAGCCCTCCGAACCGGTCTGGAAGTGCAGGAAGTCGACACCCCTCGTGATGATCGTGCTGCCGGGGCCGTGCTCGTACCAGATGTTCATCGATTCCGTGCCGACTCGTTCCTTGATTGGAGCCGCATCTTGGAATTTCTCCTCGATGATCCTGAACAAGGCCAAGTACTCGCTGAGCGGATACCATTCCTCGACTTTGTACGTGCCCAGTTGCCGCGTCATCTCCTCCCCGGCAAGGATCTTCAGATTCACCAACGATGCCAGGTACGACAAGATGAGTGCTCCGGATACCTCGAGTGAGCTGGTGGTAGTCATGCTTTCTCCCTTCCTCGTGCGGCCGGGGTCAGAACCCGCGTCTCTCGAACTACACGGTTGCCTGTGACAAGAAACTGCTTGCTGTGCGCACCGAAAATCGAACGGGACACGAACCTCTCACAAAGGGCGGCGCCTGCCGCGCGCGAAGTACGGAATCACGCGCGTGAGCGGATCCGCTGCTCATTGCGCCCGCTTCTGCCCGGGAGCTCACGTTGACGGCACAACCTGTCTTGGATGATCAAGCGCGGCCGTGATCAACCGGCTACCAGCCCGCTCAGACGGCGCGCTCTCGACTCCCTGAACCCAAGCCAATTGACACTGCGAAGTCTGCATCGGTGTGATGGTCGTGCAACTTGAGCGCCGTTTATCTGGTTGCGAAAATCGGCTGTGCCGCGCAACACGTCGGCAACGGCGACACGCGCCGCGACCGAGGCTCGTCCGCCGCCAGAAGGCCTGGCGACCCGCGGGCGAAGGCAACGCCACGCGACAGCGGACGCGGCGGTGGCCGCGCTTAGTTGCGTGCAAATCCATCCGTTTCCTCGCCCGAGGCTCCCCCTGTGCAAGTGCGTTCGCACGCGCCGAACGACAGATTCCAGCGTGTCGGCTCGTCGAGCCACTGCCACGATGGGGGATCCGAGGGCGATGGATGTTCTCAATAAGTCGTTGTGTCGGAATTGTATATGAGTCCAGATCAGCCTACTCATGCTTGACAACGCGCAGAATGTGTCTACGATTCACGGCGTCAGAGGGGTCTGTTGCGTAGGTTTCGGCTGGGCCGAGCTGCGCAGGTGTCAGGTTCACGTCCGTTACACGAAAGGGGGGAGCCTATGGTCTGAATTCCCTGCAGTTCTGTCTCGATTCCCCATCGAGACGGCGGGACAGCGCACCGGCAGCCCTGCCGGACGGACAGCGTCCCGCAGCACTGAGGACAAATCAGAAGGAGAAAGCCGT
>CAYUZG010000235.1:0-3963 GCA_964449605.1 uncultured Verrucomicrobiota bacterium
CGCCGTAGACGTCGAACCCGCGCTTCAGCGTTTCCCAGCGGTACGCGCGGTAGCCGCACGTGTAGTCGCGCACGCCGAACTCAGGAAACAGCGCGCGCATCAGCAAGCTCGCGCCCCAACTGCAGGCTCGACGGGAATACGACAACCCCTTCATCGCCGCCCGCGCCTGGCCGAAGCGTGAGGCGATCACCACGTCGTGCCCTTGGCGCAGCCGTGCCAGGAGCGCGGGCGTTTCGGCCGGGTCCATCGTGTCGTCGGCATCCATCGTCACCACGAGGTCGCCCGGTCCCCCGTGACGGATGCAGTAGTCGAACCCGGTTCGGACCGCCGCGCCGAGCCCGCGATTCCGGCTGTGGCCGAGCACTTCGAGTGGCGCCGGCGGCTCGAGGGCGCGGGCGGCCTCGGCGGTGCCGTCCGTGCTGCCGTCGTCGATGAGCACGACTCGGTAGTCCCAGGCGTTCGCGGTCGCCACATCGCGGATCTTGCCCACGAGCGCGGCGATCGCGGCCGCCTCGTTGTATGCCGGCAGCATGAAGCTGATCACGAAGCTCGCTTCCAGCTCGATGCGGATCTGTTGGTCCCCGTCGTCGGCAAGCCATTATAGGCGAACGTCACGGCCGCGCGGCGAGGAAACTGCGCACGGCGCGGGCGATGCGCTCGCCGGCGCGGCCGTCGCCGTACGGGTTCGGTGCGCACGCCATCGCGTCGTAGGCCGCGTGATCGGTCAGCAGCTCGTCGACGGCGCTGACGATGCGCTCGGGATCGGTGCCCACGAGCCGCGTCGCACCGGCCTCGAGCGCCTCGGGCCGCTCGGTCCGCTCGCGCAGCACGAGCACGGGCGTCTCCAGCGACGGCGCCTCTTCCTGCACGCCGCCGGAGTCGCTCAGCACGAGCGCGGCGCGCTTCATCGCATGAACAAAATCCGGGTAGCACAGCGGCTCGATCAGATGGACACGCTCGACGCCGTCGAGCAGCTCGTGCGCAGCGCCGCGCACGTTCGGGTTCGGGTGAACGGGATAGACGATCTCGACGTCGGCCCGCCGCTCGGCCAGAGAGCGGAGCGCCTGGAACACGCGCCGCAGCGGCTCGCCGAAGCTCTCGCGCCGGTGGGCGGTCACCAGCAGCACGCGCCGGCCCGCCCAGTCGAGGCCGCGCAGCGTCTCATCCTCGAACTGGTGCGGCCGGCCCGCCACATCGAGCAGCGCATCGACGACCGTGTTGCCGGTGACGTGGATCGACGCGGCATCGATCCCCTCGTCGAGCAAGTTGCGCTTGGCCGCCTCCGTCGGCGCGAAGTTCAGGTCGGCGACGACCGAGATGAGCCGCCGGTTGATCTCCTCGGGGAACGGGTTGTGCTTGTCGCCCGTGCGCAGGCCGGCCTCGACGTGGGCCACCGGGATTCGGAGGTAGTAGGCCGCAAGCGCCGAGAGGAACGCGGTGGTTGTGTCGCCCTGAAGCACGACGAGGGCAGGCTCGAGCCGGGCATACGTCTGCTCGAGGGCGGGGAGCAGGCGCGCCGACAGCTCGAACAGCGTCTGGTCGGGCCGCATGATGTCGAGGTCGAGGTCGGGCGTCAGGCCGAACACGTCGAGCACCTGGTCGAGCATCTCGCGGTGCTGCGCGGTCGCCACGAGCATCGTCTCGACCGCCTCGCGCCGCAGCGCCTTGACCACGGGTGCGAGCTTGATCATCTCGGGCCGGGTGCCCGCGAGCACGGCGACGGTCTGCGTCATGGTCGGCTCTCCGGTTTCGTGCCGGTCACGATAAGCGCGTAGCCCAGGCGCCGCGCGAGCGGCGCGAGCAGCACCTCGAACACGTCGAGCACGCGGCGAATCCAGCGCGGGTACAGCAGCCGATACCCGTCGCACGCCGGCGGGAACAGCAGCAGCGCGCGCGTCCGCACGCCGTCGAGGCCCGCGCGCCGCGCGACGCGCCGCATCGTGCGCGCGCTCACGTGGCGTTCGGCGCCGAAGCGCCAGCGGCCGCGCTTGATCAGCCACGCCTTGGCCCACCGATACCACAGGCATGCCGCGTTCGGCACCACGGCGAGCACCTGTCCGCCGGGCCGTGCGGCGGCCACCATGCCGCGCAGGGCGGCCTCGAGCCGCGCATCGTCGAAATGCTCGATCACGCCCGAATTATACACGAGGTCGAACGTCCCGTCCGGAAACGGCAGCCGGAACAGGTCGGCCTGCACGAGATCGAGCGTCGGCGGCCGGTCGCGCGACGCGAGTGCGAGCGCCTCGCCCGACAGGTCAAGCCCGACGGCGCGCGACCAACGGCCGCTCACGAGCATCTGCCGCAGCACGCCGGCGCTGCCACACCCCGCCTCGAGCACGAGGTGCGCCGCCGGCACCAGGCGCGGCAGGGCTCCAAGGAACGCGCGCTCGTAGTCGGACACGTACCGCCGCTCGGCCCACACCGCGTCCCAGACGGTGTCGCCCGTTGCGTTCATCGCTCGGGTGTTCCCGGCTCGAGCGGCAGGTGGGGTTGCCGCGCTGCCTCGAACAGCTTGTTCCAGTTGAGCTCGACGACGATGAAGGGGACGGCGGGGTTCCCCCAGAAGCCGACCCCACGCTGGAGGAACTGCTGATCGAGCCAGCGGGGGTCCGGGTAGATGATGCGCATCGCGCCGTAGACGATCATGCTCGACACGTGGTCGATGAACGTCTTCGTGTACTGGACGCCGCCATAGCTCTCGTCGGGAACGATCCTGCGGTTGTCGATCAGCAGGTACTTGATCACCTCTCTATAGTAGGGGCGAAGTGCCTTCCAGCGCTTCGCCTCGAACATCATCGAGTTGAGCCGTTCGACGTTGACGCCCGCCCATGTCGTCGGACAACCCGAGTAGTACCACGTCGCCGAGGTCCACACCGAAAGCACGGGCCATCGTTCCTTGTTGAAATCGCGGATCGCGTGGGCGGCCTCGATGAGCGACTCGGGCGCGTTTTGGCCGAGGCCCCGCCATTTCCACCACTGCCCCTCACGAAACGTGAGCGCGTGCTCCTTGCTCGGTGGACGGAAAACGGGCGTGCGGTAGCTGGGGATCAGGGCAACGGTAACCGCGGCCCACACGAGCACCACACCGCTCGCGGCAAGCAGCAGCAGCCGGCCGTGGCGCCGGACACGGCCGAGCAGATCGGACAGGCCGATGCCGGCGCCGGCGGCCAGCACCGGAATCGCCGAGATGAAGTGGCGCCGGTCCACGGTCTGGATGTGGACCGCCCCGAGCAGCAGCAGAACGACCGACATCAACATCGGCGCGGTCGCGCCGAACCCGGCGAGGCCGCCGTGGCGCCGCGCGACAAACAGGTACCCGAGGCAGAACAGCGTCAGCGCAGCGCCGAGCCAGCCGTGTGCGGCCCACCACTCCCTGAGGATCTCCCTCGGCGTGCGGCCGAAGGTCTCCTTGAGCATCTTCTTGGCGTCCAACGGCGGCCGCTTCTTCGGCGCCGTTGTCGAAAGACCTCCACCAGCGGGCTGGAGGTCGCCCGATGGGTCGTGGACCGCGGCAAGCTGCGGCGGCGATGACGGCTCGCCGCCGCCGCGATTGAACAGCCGCAGCGGCCTCGGCACGAGCTTGGCCTCGACCGGCGCGTAGATCGTCCTGAACCGCCTCAACGGGCTCTCACACAGCGCGTACATGCCGACGGCGAACACACCCACAAAAACGGTCGCTAATACGGCCATGCCGATCGCGTGCCGCCACCGTCGCCTCACCAGCATCCAGGCGCCGCTCAGCACCACGACCGGCGCGAGGATGTAGCCCGTCTGCTTGGTCAGCAGCGCCAGCGCGCACGCCGTCCCCGCGAGGAAGTACATCTTCCAATCGGTCTGGCTCAAGGCGATCGCGATCGCCAGCGCGGCGAGCATGAACGTCAGCGCGGATAACACCTCGACGTAGAAAATCTGCGTGCACACGTGGACGACGCTGAACAGCAGCGTCACCGCGACGGCGATCCG
>CAYUZG010000236.1:0-3955 GCA_964449605.1 uncultured Verrucomicrobiota bacterium
GCCGAGGTGGCGGTGGCGGTCGAGTCGCCGTGCCGGATCATCCAGATCAACAACCGCGATCTGCGCACGTTCCGGGTCGACCTGCGCGTGACGGAGCAGTTGGCGCCGCGGATCCCGCGCGACCGTGTGATTATCAGCGCGTCGGGGTTCGACTCGGCCGACGCGGTCCGCACGGCGCGCGAGGCGGGCGCGCACGCGGTCCTCGTCGGCGAGTGGCTCGTGCGCGCGCCGGGCACGGGCGACGTGGGAGCGCGTCTCAGGTCGCTGCGGGGCGAGACGTGAGCGGACTCTTTGTGAAGATTTGCGGCATGACGAACGCCGAGGACGCGCGCGTCGCGGTTGAGGCGGGCGCCGATGCGATCGGGTTGATCTTCGTACCGGAGACGCCGCGCTTTGTTGAGTTCGAGGTTGCCCGAGCGATCGCGGCCACGGTGCCGGCGCACGTGAAGCGGGTCGGTGTGTTTGTTGACATGTCGGTCGAGGAGATGAACCGGGTGGCGGGCGAGGTGCCGCTCGACCTCGTGCAGCTTCATTCTGATATGCCGGTCGAGTCGGCGCGTCGGATCGACGTGCCGTTTATCAAGGTCACGCGCGTGCGGGGTGCGATTGACGTTGATCGGCTGAAGACGTATAAGGCGGCAGCGTATCTGCTCGACACGTACGTCGAGGGTGCGCACGGCGGCACGGGCAAGGCGTTCGACTGGGGCCTGGCGCTGCCGGTGGTCGAGGCGGGCCTGCCGGTGCTGCTGTCGGGCGGGCTGACGCCGGAGAACGTCGCCGAGGCCGTGCGCCGCGTGCGGCCGTACGGCGTGGACGTTGCGAGCGGCGTCGAGGCGCGTCCGGGCGTGAAGGACCACGACAAGGTGCGCGCGTTCATCGCGAATGCGCGAGAGGCGCTGGATGACTGAACGGCATCCGTACAACGGGACAGTCCCCGACGAGCGCGGCCGGTACGGGCCGTATGGGGGGCGGTTTGTGCCGGAGACGCTCGTGGCGGCGCTCGATGAGCTCGAGCGCGTGTACGTCGAAGCGCGCGACGACGCAGCGTTCCAGCGAGAGCTCGACGAGACTCTGCGCACGTATGCGGGCCGGCCGACGCCGCTCATGTTGGCGAAGCGGCTCACGGAGACGCTCGGCGGGGCGAAGGTCTATTTCAAGCGCGAGGATCTGGCGCACACGGGCGCGCACAAGATCAACAACACGGTCGGGCAGGCGCTGCTCGCCAAACGGATGGGGAAGCGGCGGGTGATCGCCGAGACGGGCGCGGGCCAACACGGCGTGGCGACGGCGGCTGCGGCGGCGATGCTCGGGCTCGAGTGCGAAGTGTACATGGGCACCGAGGACATGCGGCGCCAGGCGCTCAACGTGTTCCGGATGCGGCTGCTCGGCTCGAAGGTGACGCCTGTCGACGCTGGGAGCCGGACGCTCAAGGACGCGATCAACGAGACGATGCGCGACTGGGTGACCAACGTCCGGACGACGCACTACATCCTCGGCAGCGTGCTTGGGCCGCACCCGTTCCCGATGATCGTGCGCGATTTCCAGCGGGTGATCGGCAAGGAAACGCGTGCGCAGATCCTGGAGCAGGAAGGGCGGCTGCCGGACGTGCTGATTGCGTGCGTGGGCGGCGGGAGCAACGCGATCGGGCTGTTCTACGAGTTTCTCGACGACGATGGCGTGCGCATGATCGGCGTCGAGGCGGCCGGGTACGGGCTCGAGACGGGCAAGCATGCGGCGCGGTTCGCGGGCGGCTCACTCGGCGTGCTGCAGGGCACGTACAGCTACGTGCTGCAGGACGCCGACGGGCAGATCAGCCTGACGCACTCGGTGTCGGCGGGGCTCGACTACGCGAGCATCGGCCCGGAGCACGCGTACCTGCGCGACGGCGGGCGGATCGAGTATACGTCGGCGACTGACGACGAGGCGCTCGACGCGTTCAAGCGGTGCGGCGAGCTCGAGGGCATCATCCCCGCGCTCGAAAGCGCGCACGCGGTGGCGCACGCGTTCAAGGTTGTGCCGCAGATGCGGCCCGACGAGATTGTGGTGATCAACATGTCGGGACGAGGGGATAAGGACGTGCAGGAAGCTGCGCGATTCCTCGCGGCCGACCTGGAGATACCGAGCAGCGATGATCACTGAGTGGGTTTTCGGTGAGCCGAGGGTGCTCGCGCTTCTCGTCGAGTTCTGCGTGTGCACGGCGCTCGTGATCGTGGCAGGGACGCGGCTGTCTCGCTACGGCCACTGGATCGGCGAGGTGACGGGTTTCAGCGGCGCATGGATCGGCGTGGTGTTTCTCGCTGCAGCCACGTCGCTGCCGGAGCTGGCGACCGCCGTGGGGACGGTGACTGCCGTCGGCGGCGTCGAGGGTGCGGACCTCGCGTTCGGCGACCTGTTCGGGAGCTGTGCCTTCAATCTGCTGATCATCGTGCTGCTCGACGCGCTGTGGCGGCGGCGGTCGGCGCTCTCGGCGGGAGGGCCCGGTCAGCTCATCACGGCGTCCGGTGGCGCGTGCATGCTCGGCGTGGCGGGGGTTGGGCTGGTGACGGCGCATCTCACCGGTCTCGGCGAGAGCGGCTTCGGGTGGATGTTCAGTGTCGTGATCCTCGTCGGGTACATGGTCGTCGTGCGGCTGAGCTACACGTACGAGCGGGCGCACCCCGATCAACAGGACGATGTTGACCAGGCGTCCTACACGGGTTCGAGGGGCGGTCTGTATGCGCGGTTCGCGATCGCGGCGGCCGTGATCGTGGTGAGCGGCCTGTGGCTGGCGAAGATCGGCGGCGCGCTCGCGGTCGTCGAGTTCCGTGTCGGGCAGAGCACGGTAACGCTTGGCGGGTCGTTCGTCGGGACGGTGTTTTTGGCGATCGCGACATCGATGCCTGAGGTGGTCGTGACGGTGGCGGCGTTCCGGATGGGCGCGCCGAACATGGCGCTCGGCAATCTGTTTGGGAGCAACGTGTTCAACGTGGCGATCATCCCGGTGTGCGATCTGGCGTCCGGCGGACGGCTGTTCGCGCAGGGCTCGCCACGGAACTTGATCCCGTTGTGTTTAGCCGTCGTGATGACGGGCGTGGCGATGCTCGGGTTGGCCTACCGGCCGAGGCGCGAGCGGGTGTGGCTCGCGTGGGATTCCGTCGCGCTTCTCGCGGCGTACGTGCTTGGGATGATCGTGCTGTTCTCCTCGCGGTAGAGGAGTCGAAGGACATGGCGTGAATCGGATTGATGCACGATTTCAGCAGCTCCGCGACGAAGGGCGGAAAGGCTTCGTCGCCTACATCACGGCGGGCGACCCGTCGCTCGAGACGACGGTGGAGCTGGCGCGGGCGTTCGATGCCGCGGGCGTCGACGTGCTGGAGCTCGGCGTGCCGTTCTCCGATCCGTTGGCCGACGGCGTGGTCAATCAGCGTGCGGCGGAACGGGCGCTACGGAACGGTGTGTCGCTGAGGGACGTGCTGGAGGCGGTGCGGACCATCCGCGCGTCGAGCGAGATCCCCGTCGTGCTGTTTACGTACATCAACCCCGTAATGCAGTTTGGGCTCGAGGCGTTTCCGCCCGCGGCGCGTGAGGCGGGCGTCGACGGGATCCTGGCGCTCGACTATCCGCCGGAGGAATCGATCGCGTTTCGCGCGGCGCTCGGCGAGCACGGGCTTCGCATGGTGCAGTTGATCGCGCCGACGACGACGGACGAGCGGATGCGCCTGCTCGCGGAGGCGTCGACGGGGTTCATCTACTACGTGTCGCGCACGGGCGTGACCGGGGTGCGTGACGCGGTCGAGGCGGACGTGGGTCCGAAGGTTCAGAAGATCAAGTCGTTTTCGGACACGCCGGTGGTGGTGGGATTCGGCATCTCGCGACCGGAGCACGTGGCGAACGTCGCGCAGTTCGCCGACGCGGTGGTGGTCGGGAGCGCGATTGTGCAGCGGATCGAGGACAACATCGGCCGCGCGGATCTTGT
>CAYUZG010000237.1:0-3904 GCA_964449605.1 uncultured Verrucomicrobiota bacterium
CACGGCCGCGCGCCAGCCCATCCGGATCGAGTCGGCCCCGAGCGTCGGGCCGACCTGAAGGTTCTGCACGATGCTGATGTTGGCCGGCAGCGAGCCGGTGCGCAGCTGAAGGGCGAGCAGGCTGGCCTCGTCGAAGTTGTCGATCCCGGTGATCACGCCACCGCTCGATAGCGGCTGCCTGATCGACGGGGCGCTGACCACCTTGTTGTCGAGCAGGATCGCCAGCCGCCAGCCGCGGTACGTTCGCGTCCCGGGCACGGCGATCTTCTTGTCCGACTCGGCGCTGTAGGTGGTGGTCAGCTCTTTGAAGCGCCGCTTCGCGTCGCCCGTTCGGATCTCGAACGCGACGAGCGGCTCATCCTGGGCGCCCCTTCGGACAACGCACCTGTTGCCGACCAGCTCGTCGCCGCTGATCACATACGGTTGGGCCTCGGACGAGCGCAGCAGCAATGCCTCGCGGGTCTCCTCGCCCGTGCGCTCCTGGCGCTCGAGCATCCGCAGGATCGTGTCGGGCGGGATGATGCCGCGCTCGGCCACCTCGTTGTCGAAGACCACGTAGTTGACCAGGTTGCCGTCCTCGTCCTTGTACGGCACGATGGCCTCGGGCTTCTTCGGATCGGGGCCGCGGTCCGGCAGGTCGCGCACGATCCGGTCGTACTCGTTCAGCAGCGTCTCCTGGTCGTAGGCCGGGTCGTCCAGGTAGTCTTCCTCGACGAGCGTCCACGCCATGAAGGCGCGTTCGGTGATCAACCGCTCGGCTTTCTCGAGATCGGTGGCGCCGGGAAGCTGCACGATGATGCGCGAGCGGCCCTGCTTCTGGAGGATCGGCTCGGCGACGCCGAACTCGTCAATGCGCCTGCGAAGCTTCTCGAAGACCTGCTCCTGGTACTCGGGGTCGGTCTCGAGCACCATATAGATGCCGCCCTTGAGGTCGAGACCGAGGTGGAGGATCTTCTCCTCGTCGCCGTGCCACCACTTGTAGAAGTCGTGGCGGATATTGCGCCCGAGGCTCGCCGTGCGCGGCGTGCGCGCCTTGGTCTCGAGCTTGATCACTTGCTTGGCTTGCTCGAGGCGGGGCAGCGCCTGGAAGCCGGCCTCGGCGAGCAGCTCTTTGGTGTCAGCCTCGAGCGTCTCGGCCTTGGCCGCGTGCGCCTTCTCGATTTTCGGGCGCTGTTGGAGGTTTTTGCGCGTGTAATCGAGGTCGTCGTTGAGCTCGGCCTGCCAGCGGTAGTAGCGCAGCGCCAGCACTTCTTTGGGGGTCAGGTCCGGGATCTCTGCATAGCGCAGGCTGAACGTCTCGGTCGGCTCGTTGCCGAGGGTGGCCCACCGGATCGTGGGCCACACAAGCGTGAGGGCGAAGAGCGCCACCACGACGACGAGCACGATGCGCCAGCGCAGATTTGAACTCATCGACGCAACCTCCCTGAAGTGCTGTGCGTATGGGGCGACATCAGCCCGCCGGCCTACTCGCCGCCCTCGGAGCCGCCCTCGTCATCGGGGCGCCGGACGACCTGGGCGATGCTCGCCTTGCTTATCTCGATCTTGACGTTGTCGGCCACCTTGAGCACGACGAGCTTGTCCTTGAGCCCCTCGATCCGGCCGTGGATGCCGCCGATGGTGACCACCTTGTCGCCGCGCCTGAGCGAGCCGATCATCGTTTGCTGCTCGCGGCGCTGCTTCTGCTGGGGCCGGATCATCAGGAAGTAAAACACCACCACGAGCAGCCCGATCATCAGCAGGAACGATGGGTCAAAGGGCTTGTGAGACGACGTGTCTTTCCCGTTCTCTGGGGGAGCCTCTTTCTGGCCCTCCTGAGCCTCTACCTCTGCCAGTAAGTACCGAGCCATCCTCTGCTAACCCTCCTCCGTGTCGTCGCCGTCCTTGCCGTAAGCGCCCAAGAATGCCTCGGCGAACTC
Organism: uncultured Verrucomicrobiota bacterium; assembly: GCA_964449605.1. Taxonomy (GTDB): domain Bacteria; phylum Auribacterota; class JABMQX01; order JAFGEW01; family JAFGEW01; genus CAYUZG01. The sequence continues at coordinate 1,917 of CAYUZG010000237.1, forward strand.
CCCGAGAACTCCCTGGCGGATGGCGGCGCGAATGCGCGCCATCAGCCCGCAGTAAAAGGTCACGTTATGCAGGCTGATCAACCGCAGCCCGAGCATCTCGTTCACGTTCACGCAGTGCCGCAAATAGGCGCGCGAAAAAGCCAGGGGCCTTTTCGCGTTCGAGGAACCCTCCGGGTTCTTCACGCGCTCCGAGCCCGCGCAGGCCTCGCACGGGCAGCCGTCCTCGATCGGCCGCGCGTCATCCCGGTAGCGCGCGCCTCGGAGCCGGAGCAGGCCGTCCGAGGTGAACGCCTGGCCGTTGCGCCCGTTGCGCGTCGGCATCACGCAGTCGAACATGTCGATGCCGAGAGCGACGGCCCGCACGATGTCGGCCGGCGTGCCGACGCCCATCAGGTACCGGGGCCGGTCGGCCGGTAGTCGCGCCGCCGTGAAGCCGGCCACTTCGAGCATCTGCTCGATCGGCTCTCCGACGCTCAGGCCGCCGATGGCATAGCCATCGAACCCGATCGCGACCAGCTCTCGGGCGCACCGCTCGCGCAGGTCCTCGTGGATCGAGCCCTGCACAATGCCAAAAAGCGCCTGGGACCCCTCATGCCCCGCGTGCGCAGCACGCGGCGAGTGCGCAGAGCGGCACCGAGCCGCCCATTGTATGGACCGGTCCACTGCCTGACAAGCAATATCGCGGTCGGCTGGATAGGGAATGCACTCATCCAAAACCATGGCGATGTCGGCGCCAAGGTCGCGCTGGATGCGGACCGCCTCCTCGGGGCCCAGGAACGAGAGCGCGCCGTCGATGTGCGAGCGGAACTCGACGCCGTCGTCGGTCACCTTGCGCATCGGCGCGAGGCTGAAGACCTGGTAGCCGCCGCTATCGGTCAGCAATGGGCCCGGCCAGCCCATGAAGCGGTGGAGGCCGCCGATCGCCTTGACCACGTCGGTGCCGGGCCGGAGGCTCAGATGATAGGTGTTCGAGAGGACGATCTGGGCACCGGCTGCCTGTAAGTCGCAGGGCGAGAGCGCCTTGACGGCGCCATGCGTGCCGACCGGCATGAACGCCGGCGTCTCGAACGCCCCGTGCGCCGTGCTCACGCGTCCGAGCCGGGCCGACGACGCGGCGTCGCTGGCCAGCAGCTCGAACCTCACGACGCCGCCCTTCCGCCGTGCCGGATGAGCATCGCGTCGCCGTAACTGTAGAAGCGGTACCCCTCGCGCTTGGCCTCCTCGTAGGCGTAGAGCACGAGGTCGCGCCCGGCGAGCGCGCACACGAGCATCAGCAGCGTCGAGCGCGGCAGATGGAAGTTGGTCAGCAGGTTGTGCACCACCTTGAAGCGATAGCCGGGCGCGATGAACAGGTCGGTCTCGCCGTGGCCGGTGCGCACAGTCCCATCCTCGCGCGCGCAGGTTTCGAGCACGCGCGCGGCCGTCGTGCCGACAGCCAGGATCTGCCGCCCGGCCTGCAGGGTTGCGTTGATTGCGTTGGCGGCCGCGGGGCCGAGCGTGTACGCCTCGGGGTGCATCCGATGCTGGGCGACCGTCTCGGCCTTGACCGGCTGGAACGTGCCGAGCCCGACGTGCAGGGTGACTCGGACGACGCGCACGCCCTTGGCGCCGATTTGCTCGAGCACCTGCTCGGTGAAGTGGAGGCCGGCCGTCGGCGCAGCGACCGAGCCGGGGTCGCGCGCGTAGACGGTCTGATAGCGATCGCGGTCCATGAGCGGCTCGTCGGGCCGGCGGATGTACGGTGGCAGCGGCGTGTGCCCGATCGTGCCGAGGCGGTCCTTCAGATTGCCGTCGAGCGCGAAGCGCACCGTCCGGATCCCCTCCGGCCGCGCGTCGACGACCTCGGCCCGAACGGCGCCGCCGTCGAACGTGATGCGCTTGCCCTCGCCCAGCTTGCGCGCCGGCTTGGCGAGGCATTCCCACAGGTTCGGCTCGATCTCGCGCAGCAGCAGCAGCTCGACCTCGCGCGTGCCGCCCTCGGGCCGGCC
>CAYUZG010000238.1:0-3876 GCA_964449605.1 uncultured Verrucomicrobiota bacterium
GCGCGCATGGAGAAGATCACCAAGGAGCGGATGAACCTGTTCGACATGCAGGCCGAGGCGGTCGCGCCGCACAAGCTGGTCAACCCGAAGGGCCTCAGCGGGGTGATTCGCGACTTCTTCGGGCGGAGCCAGCTCTCGCAGTTCATGGACCAGACGAACCCGGTGGCCGAGCTGACGCACAAGCGGCGCTTGAGCGCGCTCGGCCCCGGCGGGCTGAGCCGGGAGCGCGCCGGGTTCGAGGTGCGCGACGTCCATCCGAGCCACTACGGCCGCATCTGCCCGATCGAGACGCCCGAGGGGCCGAACATCGGGCTCATCTCGTCGCTGTCGACCTACGCCAAGGTCAACGATTACGGCTTCATCGTGACGCCGTATCTGCGAGTCAAGGACAGCAAGGTCACCGATGAGCTGGTCTACCTGGCCGCCGACGAGGAGGAGCGCTATGTGATCGCGCAGGCCAGCGTCGAGGTCGACCGCTACCGGCACATCACCACGAAGCGCGTCTCGGCGCGCCACCACGGCGAGTTCGTCTACGTCAAATCGGACGAGGTGGACTTTGTCGACGTGTCGCCGCGCCAGCTCGTGAGCGTCGTCTCCGGGCTGATCCCGTTCCTCGAGCACGACGACGCGAACCGGGCGCTCATGGGCTCGAACATGCAGCGTCAGGCCGTGCCGCTGCTCATGACCGAGCCGGCACTCGTCGGCACCGGGCTCGAGCGGCGCGCGGCGCTCGACTCGGGCGTGATGATCCAGGCGCCGGTCAATGGGCAGATCAGCTACGTCGATGGCGACATGATCCGGCTCAAGCCGTCGCGCCGCGGCGACAGGCGCGAGCGCGAGTTCAGGTTGCGCAAGTACATGCGATCGAACGCCGGCACGTGCGTCAACCAGCGGCCGATCGTCTCGCTCGGCGACCGGGTCAAGGCGGGCCACGTGCTTGCCGACGGGCCGAGCACCGACCGCGGCGAGCTCGCGCTCGGCCGCAACGTGCTCGTGGCGTTCATGCCGTGGGGCGGCTACAACTTCGAGGACGCGATCCTCGTGAGCGAGCGCATCGTCCGCAACGACATGTACACGTCGATCCACATCGAGGAGTTCGAGGTCGGCGCGCGCGACACGAAGCTCGGCCGCGAGGAGATCACGCGCGACATCCCGAACGTGGGGGAGGAGGCGCTGCGCAATCTCGACGAGGATGGCATCGTGCGCGTCGGCGCCGAGGTGCGGCCCGGCGACATCCTCGCCGGCAAGATCACCCCGAAGAGCGAGACCGAGCTCACGCCCGAGGAGCGCCTGCTGCGGGCGATCTTCGGCGAGAAGGCGGCCGACGTGCGCGACGCCTCGCTCACGGTGCCGAGCGGCACCGAGGGGATCGTGCTCGACGTGCGCGTGTTCTCGCGCAAGGACAGTTTCGAGGCCACCGAGGAGGAGAAGCTCGAAGAGAAGGAGCAGATCGACGAGATCGAGACCGAGTACCGCGAGCGGCTCACCAAGCTCAACAAGGCGTTCCTCGAGCAGCTCGTGGGCCTGCTGCTGGGCGAGAAGCTCGACGTGCAGATCATCGACGTGCAGACCGGCGAGGTCGTGATCCCGCCCGGCAAGAAGATCACGCGGCCGATGCTCCAGACGCTGAGCGAGAAGGACCTCGAGAGCTACTTCATGCCGGACACCGAGATCACGGCCGAGATCAAAGACATGTTCATGGAGCACCGGCAGGAGGTCGAGGAGCTCGAGATGCGCCAGAGCCGCGAGATCGAGAAGGTCAAGCGCGGCGACGAGCTCGACCCCGGTGTGATCAAGCAGGTCAAAGTCTACGTCGCCAGCAAGCGCAAGCTGCAGGTCGGCGACAAGATGGCCGGCCGCCACGGCAACAAGGGCGTGATCGCCAAGATCATGCCTGAAGAGGACATGCCGTTTCTGCCCGATGGCACGTCGGTCGACATCGTGCTCAACCCGCTCGGCGTGCCCTCGCGCATGAACGTCGGCCAGGTGCTCGAGACGCACCTGGGGTGGGCGGCGCAGGAGCTGGGCCTCTACGTGGCGACGCCGGTATTCGACGGGATCAAGGAAGACGAGATCCGCAAGCTCCTCAAGAAAGCCAAGCTGCCCGAGAACGGCAAGGCCAGCCTCCACGACGGGCGCACGGGCGAGCCGTTCGCGCAGGACGTCGTTGTCGGCTACATCTACATGATGAAGCTGAGCCATCTGGTGGCCGACAAGATCCACGCCCGCGCCATCGGCCCGTATTCGCTCGTGACGCAGCAGCCGCTCGGCGGCAAGGCGCAGATGGGCGGCCAGCGCTTCGGCGAGATGGAGGTCTGGGCCCTCGAGGCGTACGGGGCCGCCTACTGCTTGCAGGAGCTGCTGACGGTCAAGAGCGACGACGTGGCCGGGCGCACGCGCATTTATGAGTCGATCGTCAAGGGCGAGCACGTGCTCGAGCCCGGCACGCCCGAGAGCTTCAACGTGCTGATCAAGGAGATGCAAGCGCTGTGTCTCGACGTTCGGGCCGAGCGGGCCTGAGGCCGACGCGCAACCCGAGGTGCCGCGAGCCCGAGGGAAAGGAGATCAAGCGGTGGCAGAGCAGACATTCGACAGTGCTGTTCCGGGCAACATCTTCGACAAGGTGACGATCCGCGTCGCCTCGCCCGAGGTGATCCGCTCGTGGAGCCGCGGCGAGGTCAAGAACCCGGAGACGATCAACTACCGCACGTTCAAGCCCGAGAGCGGGGGGCTGTTCTGCGAACGGATCTTCGGGCCGACCAAGGACTGGGAGTGCAACTGCGGCAAGTACAAGCGGATCAAGTACAAGGGCATCGTGTGCGACCGCTGCGGCGTCGAGGTGACCCAATCGAAGGTCCGGCGCGAGCGGATGGGCCACATCGAGCTCGCCGTGCCGGTCACCCACATCTGGTTCTTCAAGACGATGCCGTCGCGCATCGGCAACCTGCTCGGCATGTCGACGCGCACCCTCGAGCGGGTCATCTACTACGAGGACTACGTGGTGATCGACCCGGGCGAGACCGACCTCGACAAGAAGCAACTGCTGAGCGAGGCCGAGTATCGCGAGAAGGTCGAGGAGCACGGCGCCGAGGCGTTCATCGCCAAGATGGGCGCCGAGGCGGTCAAGGACCTGTTGGTGCTCGAGGACCTCGAGGCTTCCTGCGAGGAGCTGCGCCAGAAGGCGGCCAAGACCAAGTCGAAGCAGGCGAAGATGAAGTTCTCGAAGCGGCTCAAGATCATCGAGAGCTTCCGCCAAAGCGGCAACAAGCCTTCCTGGATGGTGCTCGACTACGTGCCGGTGATCCCGCCGGACCTGAGGCCGCTCGTGCCACTCGACGGCGGGCGGTTCGCCACGAGCGACCTCAACGACCTGTACCGCCGGGTGATCAACCGCAACAACCGGCTCAAGAACATCCTCGAGCTCAAGACGCCCGAGGTGATCGTCCGAAACGAGAAGCGCATGCTCCAGGAAGCAGTCGACGCGCTCTTCGACAACGGCCGGCACGGCCGCCCCGTGATGGGCGCGGGCAACCGGCCGCTCAAGTCGCTCGCCGACTCGCTCAAGGGCAAGCAGGGCCGCTTCCGCCAGAACCTGCTGGGCAAGCGCGTCGACTACTCGGGCCGGTCGGTCATCGTCGTCGGCCCCGAGCTCAAGCTGCACCAGTGCGGGCTGCCCAAGAAGATGGCGCTCGAGCTGTTCGAGCCGTTCATCATCAAGCGGCTCAAGGAGAAGGAGCTGGTCTACACGATCCGCAGCGCCAAGAAGATGATCGAGCGCGAGGCGCCCGAGGTCTGGGACATCCTCGAGGAGGTGACCAAAGGCCACCCGATCATGCTCAACCGCGCGCCGACGCTGCACCGGCTCGGCATCCAGGC
>CAYUZG010000239.1:0-3857 GCA_964449605.1 uncultured Verrucomicrobiota bacterium
ATCGCGCTGCGCAAGGCGCTCGAGACGCACAACTACGTGCTCACCATCGACGAGAACGGCATCTACACCGTGCTCACCGAGGAAGAGGTCGCCCTCGAGCCGCTCAAGACCGAGGTCTACACCTTGAGCTACGCGAGCGCCGTCAAGGCCAAGGAGGTCATCACGCCGCTCAAGAGCGATCGCGGCATCGTGCAGTGCGACGAGGCGAGCAACCAGCTCATCATCTCGGACGTGCCGTCGAAGCTGGCCGAGATCGAGATTGTGATCGCGCGGCTCGACCGGCGCATCGCCCAGGTGCTCATCGAGGTGAAGCTGCTCGAGAAGACTTCGACCGACGGCTCCGATCTGGGCTTCCGCTGGGCCTCGCTGGAGAACTACGAGGTCGGCGCGAGCAACATCGTGCGCAACTACAACCACTCCAAGACGCGCACGGACCGCGACCTGATTTATCAGAATGAGGCCTGGAGCCAGCGCCTTGAGCCGAATCGGGGCCTCGAGGTTCGCAACGTCACCGGCAACTCCATCATGGGCGACCCGGAGCTGACGATCCCGCTTGAAGAGGTCATCAAGGCCACGACGAAGACGCTCATCCTGTCGGCCGACGATTTCAGCATGGTCTTCAGCGCCCTGTTGCGTGAGGACAACACCGAGCTGATCTCGGCGCCGAAGGTGGCCACGGTTGACAACAAGACGGCCACCATCGAAGTGACGCGCAAGATCCCGGTGCCCAACTACACCTACAACGAGGAGACGGGCTCGTACGAGATCAGCGACTTCGAGGACAAAGAGATCGGCATCAAGCTGAACATCACGCCGCAGGTCAACGAGGACAACTACATCACGCTTGATGTCAAACCGGAGCTGTCGACGCAGTACGGCAACCAGCACTTCGTGATCGGCGGCTCGGAGCTGACCATCCCGATCATCGACACGCGCATGGCCAACACGCGCGTGATCGTCAAGAGCTCCGAGACGCTCGTGATCGGCGGTCTGACCACCACCCAAGACACGGTCAGCGTCACGCGCGTGCCGGTGCTGAGCGCCATCCCGATCGTCGGCAACCTGTTCAAGCACCGGAGCACCGACACGGTCAAAAAGGACCTGCTCATCTTCATCACGCCGACCCTGGTGGTCGACTCGAGCGACGAGAGCGCGAGCACCTACATCAGCGATGGCGGCGCGACGGGCGTCGCCAGTCGTGGGTCGAAAGGCGACACGGCCGCGATGGCCGCACCGCAGTAAGCGGCCGCTCCTTCGCCAGCGCATCAGCGAACGCAGGCGGCCAAAGCGCACCGACGCCGAGCCCCATTCCGCACGCGGGATGGGGCTCGGGTTTTCCAGGGCGAAGCGGGGGCGCCGCACGCCGGCGCCACGCCCAACGTCATTGCCAGCGGCCACCCACAGGGCGTATCATGGCGGTGTTCGCTTACCATATACCTTGTGAGGTCGAACACGATCCGACATGGCGAAAGAGATCATCATCAACGTCGAGCCGACCGAGAAGCGGGTGGCCGTTCTTGTCGACGGGATGCTCGAGGAGTACTACTTCGAGCGCAGCGGCAACAAGCGGATCACGGGCAACTTGTACCGTGCCAAAGTCGTCAAGATCATGACGGGCATCCAGGCCGCGTTCGTCAACATCGGCCTGCGCAAGAACGGGTTCCTGCACATCTCGGACATCACCGGCGAGGGCGCCGCGTTCGAGGAGCTCACCGGCGAGGAACTTGAGGAGCTCAAAGGGGACCACGGCCGCTCCCGCGGGCGCGCACGTCACCGCCTGATCGAGGAGGTGCTCACGGAAAACGAGGACCTGCTCGTCCAGGCGGTCAAGGAGTCGATGGGCACCAAAGGGCCCCGGCTCTCGACCACCATCAGCTTGCCCGGCCGCTACCTCGTGCTGTTGCCCACCACCGCGCGGCTCGGCATCTCGCGGCGCATCACCGACCAGAAGGAACGCGACCGGCTCCGCGAGATCGCCCACACGTTGCCGCTGCCCAGGGGCATGGGCCTGATCATGCGCACCTACGCCCAGGATCGCACCAAGCGCGAGTGCACGCGCGACCTCAACATGCTCATCGCCATGTGGCGCGAGATCGAGCAGCGCTACCGGGCGGCCGACAAACCGTCCGTGATCCACAACGAGGCCGAGCTGCTCACTCGGGTCGTGCGCGACGCGCTCGCCGAGGGCGTCGACCGCATCGTCGTCGACTCGCGCCGCGAGTACCGCCAGATCAAGAACTTCGTGGCCGCCTCGGGCACCCGCCGAGGCTCGGGCTCGGACCGCAACGGCATGAAGGTGGTCCTGCACACGGCACGCACGCCGATCTTCGAGGCCTACGGGCTCGACAAGGAGATCGAGAAGGCCGCCCGCCGACGCGTCTGGCTCAAGTGCGGCGGCTACATCGTCATCGACCGCACCGAGGCGATGGCCACCATCGACGTCAACACCGGCCGCCACCTCGGCCAACGCGCCGGCCCCGGCCAGCGCACGGACGCCGAGCAGACGCTCCTGACCACCAACCTCGAAGCGGCCGACGAGGCCGCGCGCCAGCTCAAGCTGCGCAACATGGGCGGCCTGATCGTCATCGACTTCATCGACATGCGCTCGCGCAGCAACCAGCGCCGCGTCTACGCCGCCCTGCAGGCCGCGCTCAAGAGCGACAAGGCGCGCACAACCGTGCTGCCGATCTCCAAGCTCGGCCTGGTCGAGATGACGCGCGAGCGCGACAAGGAAAGCCTCGGCGAGGAGCACTTCGGCCAGTGCCCGTACTGCCGCGGCACCGGGCGGGTCAAGCTGCTCGAGACCGTCTCGATCGAGATCCAGCGCGCGCTGCGCAAGCTCGTGTCGATGAGCGCCGAGGGCGAGTACAAGGTCTGCGCGCATCCCGACGTGATCCAGCGGCTCAAGAGCGAGGACGCGCCGGCCGTCGACAAGGTGCTGAAGCGCTCGGGCCTGATCGTCGAGTTCCTGCCGATCACCGACTACCATCTCGAGGAGTGGCACTGCTACCCGACGCAGGCCGGCGAGTTGCCCGCCAACCTCGAGGGCGTGCGGCCCAGCCGGAAGTGAGGTCGGCGGGGCAGACCGGGCGGGCGGGCTCGCGGCGGTGGCCCATCCCAAGGCCTTGAACGAGAGCAGGATACAGCGAGCCAGCGCGATCGAGAGCCGCCCCCGACGCCCTGGAGATTGGTATGCCTCTTGCTTTATCGAACCGGGGACAACCCCGTACGGAGTACCCGATGGCGTCTCGACATGTCCGGCGCATACTGATCGTCGAGGACGAGAAGTCGCTCGCCTACCTGCTCGCCCAGAGCTTCTTGGCCGAGCCGGCCGACTACGAGGTGGTCACCGCCGGCACGGCCGAGGAGGCGCTCGAGCTGGTCTCGGACCGGCCGTTCGGCGTGGTGCTGGCCGACATGGTGTTGCCCAGGATGAGCGGGCTCGAGCTGCTCGAGCGCGTGCGCCTGATGCAGCCTGAGACGCGCGTGATCATCATGAGCGCCTACGGCACCGACGAGGTTCGCCAGCGCGCGGCCGGCCTCGGTGCCTTCGACTACGTGGACAAGCCGTTTCCGTTGCCCGAGCTCAAGGGGATCGTGATGCGCGCCTTCGGGACCGCAAGCCCGGACGCGCCGCCGACCCCCAGCTCCCCGGGCAGCACGAGGGAGGAGGAGCGTGCACACAATGACTGAACTGGCGGGAGCCCTCGACGACATCGTGGCCGGCGCCGGGATGCGGTTCGCCTGCATCGTCTCGGGCGACGGGTTCCTGGTCGAGAATTCCAGCGGGATCGATGAGGGTGACGAGCTGGCGAGCGCCACGATCACCTCGATCCTGCACGCGGTGCAGGCCGCCG
>CAYUZG010000240.1:0-3839 GCA_964449605.1 uncultured Verrucomicrobiota bacterium
CGGCGGCGCTACGAGTTCGCCGCGCGGCTGGCCGAGGGCCGCTGTGTGCTCGACCTCGGTTCGGGCGAGGGGTACGGGGCCGCCGAGCTCGCAGCGCGCGCGTCGTGCGTGGTCGCTGTCGACCGTGACGCCCCCTCGCTGGTGGCCGCGCGCCGCCGTTACCGGGCGGGCAACCTACACTTCGCGGCGATGGACGTCACAGCGCCGGCACTGCGCCCCGGCTCGTTCGACGTGGTCACAGCGTTCGAGATCATCGAGCACCTCGACGAGCCGGACAGTTTTTTGGGGAGCGCGGCCGAGCTGCTGCGGTCCGACGGCGTCTGCGTGCTCTCGACGCCCAACCGGCCGATGTCGTCGCCGTTGCCGGGACCGCCGACCAATCCGTTCCACGTGCGCGAGTACACGTTCGATGAGGTTGAAGCGATGGCGCGCCGCTTCTTCGGCCGGGTTGAGTTGCACAGCCAGCGCAACCCGCACGCGCGCTCGCGGCGTCGGCTGATCTCGCTGCTCAAGGGCGACGTGCTCGGCCTTCGGCGCTTGCTGCCACGGCGGGCAAAGGCGAGGCTCAAGGCGGCGATCTCTCGCTCCGGCGACCCCGCCGGGCACGGTGCGCCGGGCGCGTACGAGGTGGTCGAAGGCGTCGACGAGAATTCGATGACCGTGCTCGCGGTCTGCCGGCGACCGCGTATGGTGAAGCAATGAACCTGCTTGTGCTCGCCTACGACTACGACTATGGCGGCATCGCCGGCTACACGCACGCCGCCGCGAGCGGCCTGGCCGAGCGAGGACACACGGTGTGGGTTGCCGCCGATCGCTCGCGCCCGTGCAGCGTCGAGACGGGCGACGAACCGTATCGCCGCACCTCGCTGCGACGGCGGTCGCCGCGCGATCCGCGGCTCTGGTTGAGCATCCCGCGCCTGGCATTGTGGGCGCGCCGGCGTGGGATCGACGCGGTCATCGCGCCCGTGCTGTTTCCCGGGGGGATCCCGGCGCTCGGCTTGCGGCGGCTGTGCGGGCTGCCGTACATCGTGTTCGCGTATGGCCGAGAGCTGTGCGTGCGAAGCCGTCGGGCGCGGCTGCTGGCGGCCACGATCTTCAAGCGGGCGTCGGGCGTCGTCGCCGTCAGCGACTACACGAAGTCGGAGCTCGAGCGCCTCTTCCCGCGGGCGGCCCCGGCGCGCGTCGTGCATTTCGGCATCGACGTCGAGCGCTTCCGCCCGGCGCCTGATCGCGAGACACTCAAAGCCCGCCACGACTGCGTCGGCCGGCGCGTGCTGCTGTCGGTCTCGCGCCTCGTGCGGCACAAGGGGCACATGCAGGTGCTCGATGCAATGCCCGAGATCGTCCGGCGTTTCCCCGACGTGCTGTACGTGATCGCCGGCGGCGGGCCCGAGGAGACGGCGATCCGCGAGAGCACGGCGCGCCTCGGACTTGGTGATCACGTGCGCTTGCTCGGGCGGGTCCCCGACGAGGAACTCCCCGAGTGGTACGCGCTGTCGGACGTCTTCGTCCTGCCCACACGCGACACGCACGAGACCGAGAGCGGCGAGCGCGCCGTCGAAGGGTTCTGCATCGTGCTCGTTGAGGCGAACGCTGCCGGTCGGCCCGTCGTGGCCGGGCGCTCGGGCGGGACGGTCGAGGCCGTCCAGGACGGCGTGACCGGCCTCCTCGTTGACGGCAGCCGCGTCGACGAAGTGCGCGACGCCGTGATCCGGCTGCTTGCCGACCCCGCGCTCGCCGATCGACTGGGCCGTCAGGGCCGCGAACGCGTCGAGCGCGAGCTGTCGGGGCACACGACCGCCGAGCGCTTCGACGCGGCCCTCGCGGCGCTCATCTCCCCCTGAGGGTGTCGGCGGCCTGGCGGCCGGATTCGAGACCCGCTTCAGCGATCAAGCCAGGGGAAGCGGAGCGCGTCGATGGCGGCCTTCATCTCCGCGGACAGCGACACCTTTCGGTGGCGCGCATACTCCTGGCCGATGACCCAGGGCCAGACGTCGGGATCGGGCAACGACGACGGCCACATCTTCGGAAAGAGCGCCTCGAAGAGCGCGGCTTCCGGCTCCGGCAATTCGAGCGGTTTCATGTCGAGCTTCGCGTCGTCAGGCGTGATCCCGTCGCTGCGGTCGCACGGGATCGGGCCCATGGCGAGCGCATCCCGGCCGGAGTGGTAGCCCATGACGAGGCGCGTCACCAGCCAGCGTGGCAGGACGCGGTGGACCTTCTGCTTGCCCGCGACCACGTCGAGCTTCCCGGCCTTCGCGACGAAGCCGACGGTCTCGCCGGCCATCTCAATCGAAAGCGCGGCGTCACTGACGGATGCTGCGTCGAGCCGCGCCTGGTACTCGGCGCGAAGCAGTTCGCTCAGCGCCGGGAAGTCGATGATGGCGATCATCTCGGCGTCGAGGCCGACGAGGGGGCACGACGGCCGCAGCGTGTAGGTGCCGCCAAGGCCGAGGATCGCCTGCGTGAGCGGCGTCATGTGCGAGTACATGAGGCAGACTTCGCTCTGTCCGTCGTTCTGGGCGAGTTCGCCCGCCTGCCGAATGACTGCGAGCGCCGCCTCACGCGTCCGAACCGTGATGTCGCAGACGTAACCGATCGGCATGTCGCACTGGTCCGCGGCGCGGAAGTTGTCGTTCACCCGCAGCGACCCCACGATCCGGCCGTCGTGCTTGACGACGTGTGGGACGCCACCCTCGACGTAAGCGCTGAGCTTCGGCGCATACGGATCGCGCAGAACGGCTTCGCGCACTTGAGCGGCTTCCTCGTCGCTCGCCTCGGCGATCGTCGCCGACGTCGTGACAGCCTTCGCTTTCTCGACGGGCAGCGTGGCGATCGGGTAGTAGAAGCACGGCACGTAGCCGCAGAAGGCGTGGTCGTACATGCTGCCGTGGACCACGGAGATCGCGTGCCCCTTCTGCTTGGCCATCGCGAAGCAGCCCTGAACGCTCTTGACGAAGACCGGATCGGGCACGCCGTCACCTTCGTTCGCCGCCTCGCGCGGGCGGACCGCGTCGAGGACGGTCGAGCCGACCGCGAGGCGTGTCCGGTCGTAGAACCCGGCGCTCACCGTCCGGCCTTTCTCGTCGACGACGTAGATGCTGGCCTCCTGCGCGGTCTCGACGGTTTCGAACATCTCGGGCGCGCGTTTGCCGTGGTACGAATCGCCCAGGATTTTCGTGGCGGCGTCGAGGTCCTTTTTCGACGCCACCTCGCGAACGACGACGTCCGCAAACGTGCTGGGCAGCGCGTGGCTCTTGAGCGTTTCGTCGACCATGTCCATCATCCTCGTTCTGAGTTTCGTGCGCGCGTCGTGGAGGCGCTTCTTCACCGTCGTGACGGGCACCTCGAGGAAGTCGGCGACCTCCTGCTGCGAGTAGCCGTTGATGTAGAACAGCGTCGTCGCCGCTCGCTGATGCTCCGGCAGCGTGCGGATCGCCTCGAGCACCGTCTCCTGAATCTCCCGCCGCTCGAGCGCGCGGTCCGGCCCGTCGTGCCGGGAGGCGGCATCGGCCGCGGCCTCGACAGGCACCGTCTTGGGCCGTTTGCGCCGGGTGATTCGGTCGCAGTGCTTGAACACGATTCGCCTCAGCCACCCCGGGAACGCGTCCGGCGTGCGCAGCTCGTTGAGTCGGCGGTAGGCGTCGATGAACGCGTCCTGCGCCGCGTCCTGGGCGAGGTGGAAGTCGCCCAGAATCGAGTAGGCGTAGCCATAGGCCATGTCCTGGAACCGCCGGACGATCAGCCCAAACGCCTCGAGCTCGCCTGCGAGCGTGCGTTGAAGCAATGACTCGAGATCCGTCACGCAGCCTCCACGATCTGTTCGCGTACAAGACCCA
>CAYUZG010000241.1:0-3817 GCA_964449605.1 uncultured Verrucomicrobiota bacterium
GCCGAGTTCATCTGGGCCTTCCGCGAATACCTCAAGAGCCAGGGCTTCACCGAGATCAAGACCTCGAAGATCGTGGGCGGCGCCACCGAGGGCGGTGCCAACGTGTTCGAGATCAAGTACTTCGGACGCAAAGCCTTCCTCGCCCAGTCGCCCCAATTCTACAAGCAGATCATGGTCGGCAGCGGTTTCGAGCGCGTCTTCGAGGTCAGCATGGTCTACCGCGCCGAGCCGCACGCCACGCCCCGCCACCTCAACGAGTACATGTCGCTCGACTACGAGATGGGCTTCATCACCGACGAGCAGGACGTCATCGACATGGAGATCGAGTGCCTCAAGCACATGTTCAACCACGTCGAGAAGACCTGCCCCGACGTGCTCGAGAAGTTCGGCGTCGCCGTGCCGAAGTTCGACACCGTCCCGCGCATCAAGCTCAAGGAAGCGTTCCGGATCCTCATCGACGAGTTCGACTACAAGCAGGAGGACATCCACGACCTCGACCCCGAGAGCGAGCGCCTGCTCTGCCAGCACTTCGAGAAAACACACGGCGCCCCGCTCGTCTACGTCTCGCACTACCCGGTCGAGAAGCGGCCGATGTACACGATGCCCGACCTGACCGATCCCGGTACGACGCGCTCGTTCGACCTGCTCTACAACGGGCTCGAGATCACCACCGGCAGCCAGCGTATCCACGACTACGGCATGCTGGTCGACAACATGCGCAAGTTCGGCCTCAACCCGGACGATTTTTCCGACTACCTGATGACCTTCAAGTACGGGATACCGCCCCACGGTGGGCTCGCCATCGGCGCCGAGCGCCTGACGGCCCGCCTGCTCGGGCTGCCCAACATCCGCGAGGCGTCGCTGTTCCCGCGAGACCTCAACCGTACCACTCCATAGCCCAGCCCGGCCCGGATGCCGCGCGCCGCCGCGCGCGTGCTGGTGCGTTTGCCTGATTCCGGGGAGGTGGTCTGTTTTCCTCTTTCGGGCGTGCATGCTGGCACGAAAGGTGCATCGACGACACGCCCGAGGGTCGCCCCATGCGCAGCGGCATGCCCGCACAATTCCAACTGAGGGAAGCGGTCGGACTGGCAGGCGCCGTTCTGGACGCCGTCCCCGATCCCCTCTTCATCAAGGACGCCGCCTCGGTCTACCTCTGGGCCAACCGTGCCTGGGGCGAGCTCATGGGCCAGGACCCGGATAGGATCCTCGGTAAGACGGACGGCGCCCTGTTCCCGCCCGACGTCGCTGTCGCGCACACCGAGCTCGACTGCGTCGCCCTCGCCACGACCCAGGCCGCCAAGGATACCGTCCTCATCGAGACCCCCGGCCGTCCCAACAGGTACGTCCGGATCACCGTCCGCGCGATCGTCTCGCCTGAAGGCGCAATCTCGGGCCTGCTCGGCTCGGCCCGCCAGGTGTCCGAGAAGCGACCCGGCACAAAGCCGCTCCATACCGGGGCCAACTACCGCGACGCGATGTCGCTCTGCACCCGCTCGCTGCTTATGTCGAGGAGCTCGGACGGAGCCATCAGCGGCTTCCTCCAGCACCTGGGCGAGATCAACCGCGTCGAGAGCGTCACGGTCTTCGAGAACTTCACCACGCCCGAGGGCGACCTCTGGTTCCGGGAACGCTACAGGTGGAGGCATGCCGATTGCTCCTGCGGCGCCGGCCGCAGCGCCGGGATGCCGTATGGTCCGTGGCTCGTGCGCTGGCACGACATGCTCTCGATGGGTCTGCCGGTCCAGGGCACCCGCGAGACCCTGCCGCCCGAGGAAAGCCGCGCGCTCGCCGAGCAGCAGCTCGCCGCCATCCTCCTGCTTCCACTCGAAGAGAACAGGCAGTTCTGGGGCTTCATCCGGCTCGCTCACTGCACCATCGAGCGACAGTGGGAAGACGACGAGGTCCAGATGCTCTCGGTCGCGGCCGAGAGCCTCAGCGCGTTCCTTACGCGCGTGCAGTATGAGACGGCCCTCCACCGCAAGGTGCGCGAGCAGGAAGCCCTCTGGACCGGCACGCCCGACTTCCTCTACATCACCGACAAAAACTCAGTCTACCTGATGGCCAATCCCGCCTACGCCGAGTTCCTCGGCGTCTCGGCCGACGACATACCGGGCAAGACCGACCTCGACTTCTTCCCGCGGGAAAAGGCCGAGAGGTACCAGCGTGAGGACCGGACCATTGTCGAGACCGGCGCGACCCTAACCAACATCGAGGACACAACGCCGGGCGCCAACGGGCGATCCATCCAGACGATCACCACCAAAGCGCCGCTCCGCGACGCCGCCGGCGCCGTCGTCGGCATCATCGGCATCACCCGCGACGTCACCGAGCGCGTCGAGCTCGAGCGCCAGGTCCGCCAGGCCCAGAAAATGGAGTCGATCGGCACGCTGGCCGCCGGCATCGCGCACGACTTCAACAACCTGCTGACCGCCATCCTCGGCTTCGCCCACCTTTCGTTGCCCAAGCTCGACGAGGGCGAGCCGCTGTATCGCTACATGGAGCGCATCATCGCCGCCGGCGCACGCGCCCAGGACCTCATCCGCCAACTGCTGACCTTCAGCCGCCAGGTCGAGGCCGAGAAACGGCCCATGCTCCTCGGGCCCGTCGTCAAAGAGACCCTCAAGTTCCTGCGCAGCACCCTGCCCGCCCACGTCGAGATCATCTCGTCCGTGCCCGACGGCTTGCCACACGTCGAGGCCGACCCGACACAGATGCACCAGGTCATCATGAACTTGTGCGTCAACGCCGCCCACGCCATGCCCGACGGCGGCACCCTCTCGGTCCGACTCGACCACCTTGTGCCTGACCGCGCCATCCAGTTCACCATCGAGGACACCGGCTGCGGCATGGACGACGAGACCAAAGCGCGCATCTTCGAGCCATTCTTCACGACCAAGGAGCCCGGCGAAGGCACCGGCCTCGGCCTCTCTACCGTCTACGGCATCGTCAAGGACAGCGGCGGGACCATCGACGTCGAGTCCGCGCCGGGCGAGGGGACCACCTTCCGCGTCCGGTTCCCCGTCACCACGGCCCCCGCCCGACGCGAGCAAGCCGCCGACGCGCAGACCAGCCGGGGGGGCAGTGAGACCATCCTATTCGCCGACAATGAGCCCAGCGTGCTCGAGCTCGCACGCGCAACCCTCGACGAGGCCGGCTACACGGTCCTGACCGCCTCCGACGGCGCGCACGCGCTCTCGGTCTACGAACAGCACGAGGGCCGCGTTCACCTGCTCATCATCGACGCCGCGATGCCCCGCATGACGGGCACCAAGCTCGTGCACCAGCTCCTGCTTGACCCCCGGCGCCGCGCCAAGATCATCCTCTGCAGTGGCCAGGCCATGCGCGACGACGACCGCCGCACCGTCGAAGAGGCCGGCGGCGCCCTCCTGCACAAGCCGTTCATCCCCTCCGAGCTCCTCGCCCTTGTCCGCCGCGTCCTCGACCAGCGCTGACCCACGGCCCGCTCACCGGCCGGCTCTCGTCCAACCCCGATGACCTACTGACAGGAGATTGGGCGTTTACAGACCCCAGGCATTGGCACTACACTTGCACACGTCTGCCGTTGTACCGCGCGTGTGACTGCGCCGTGATGGTGTGCGCGCGCTCGAGCGGCGACCGGTGCGAACAACAACCCTCGGCCGACCACAGACTCGGAAGAGACGTACCATGAAGATCCTCGACTTCGATTTCGAGCCAAAACAGCTTATCGAGAACCCGTCGGACGCCGAGCTGCGCGAGATGTGCCTGCGCCAGGACGGCAAAATCACCCAGTTCGGCAACATCGCCGTCATCTCGCGCGTCCGCAACCGGAGCGCCA
>CAYUZG010000242.1:0-3807 GCA_964449605.1 uncultured Verrucomicrobiota bacterium
CGTTTGACACGGGGGGTGGGCTTGCGTAGTATCCGGCGGCCTTGGGGTGGCGTTGTCTGTCGAGTCGAGTGTCGTTGCGTCGTTCGACGGACGGCGCGTAGCGAGACGAGGAGGAGGACCACCGTGAAGAACGAGCGCGTCGCGCTGAACCCGAACAAGATCGTCCAGTACCTCGAGAAGCCGCCGGAGGAGTTCACGAAAAGCGACCTGATCGACTTCATCGCGAGCAACGAGATCCGGTCGGTCAACTTCCGGTACGTGGCGGGCGACGGGCGGCTCAAGACGCTCAACTTCATCCTGACGGGCAAGCCGCAACTGGACCGGCTGCTGTCGGCGGGCGAGCGCGTGGACGGCTCGAGCCTGTTCACGTACATCGACGCGGCGTCGAGCGACCTCTACGTGCTGCCGCGCTACAAGACGGCGTACGTGAACCCGTTCGCCACGATCCCGACGGTCGACATCCTGTGCGCGTACTACACGAAGGACGGCACGCCGCTGGCGAGCGCGCCGGAGCACACGGTCCTCAAAGCACACGAAGCGCTCAAGCGCAGCACGGGGCTCAGCTTGGACGCGATGGGCGAGCTCGAATACTACGTGCTCTACAACAAGTCGCGCCTCTACCCCACCCCGGCACAGAAGGGCTACCAGGAATCATCCCCGTTCTCGCAGTGGGAGTTTCTCCGCTACGAGGCGATGCAGGCGATCGCGCAGGCGGGCGGCCAAATCAAGTACGGCCACTCGGAGGTGGGCAATATCCGCGGCGAAGAAGAGGCGATGGAGCAGCACGAGATCGAGTTCATGCCCGTGCCGATCGAGGACGCGGCCGATCAGATCGTGATCGCCAAGTGGGTGCTGCGGATGCTCGGGCACAAGTACGGCGTGGAGATCAGCTTCGCGCCGAAGATCATGGTCGGCCACGCCGGCAGCGGGCTGCATGTCCACTCGCGGCTCGTCAAGGACGGGCGCAACGTGATGCTCGACAAGGGCGGCCTGAGCGATGCGGCCCGGAAGCTGATCGCCGGCTACCTGCGGCTCGCGCCCTCGCTCACGGCGTTCGGCAACACGGTGCCGACCTCGTTCCTGCGGCTCGTGCCGCATCAGGAAGCGCCGACGAACATCTGCTGGGGCGACCGCAACCGGTCGGTCCTCGTGCGGGTGCCGCTTGGGTGGACGAACGTCAAGGACATGATCCGCGCCGTGAACCCGCTGGAGAAGTCCGAGGCCGGCGACCTGAGCGGCAGTCAGACGGTCGAGTTCCGCTGCCCGGACGGGTCGGCCAACGTCTACTTCCTCGTGGCGGGGTTGGCCGTGGCCGCGCGTCACGGGCTCGAGATGGAAAACGCGCTCGACTACGCGCGCGAGCTGTACGTCGACGTGAACATCTTCTCGCCCGAGCACAAGGAGATCCAGGATCGGCTGCCGCAATTGCCGTCGTCGTGCTGGGAGTCGGCCGACTGCCTGCTGCGCGACCGGGCGATCTACGAGCGCGACGGGGTGTTCTCGCCGGTGGTGATCGACGGCCTGACGAAGATCCTCAAGAGCTACGCCGACAAGGACCTGAGCGAGCGGTTCTACGGCAAGGGCGAGGAGATCAAGAAACTCGTCGAGGACTTCTTCCATTGCTCGTGAGCGGCGCCGTCACGCGACAGGCTGCTGGACGTGGGGCGGGGTTTCTCGCCGCGCTGCCGACACGCACCTCGTAGGCCCCACCATCCTCCCACCAAAGGCGACGGCGACCTGCCGCGCGTGTAGGGCCTTCGCTTCTGCGTCAACCGGGAAGAACCTCTAGCCATTCCCCATTCGCTGGCGAGCGCGCTTGAGGATGCGTCGTTCGCGCGCCGTGAGGCTGTTGATCCCATGCCTCGAGATCTTCTCGAGGATCGGGTCGACCTCCTCGTCGATGAAGCTCTCGTCGTCAATCGGCCGGTACTTGCGCGCCTTCGGCCCGTGAGGGCGGGCTGATGCCCCGTGGCCGCCGTTCGATGCCCCGTGCCCGAACGGGTCCCGAGGCGCAGTCGAGCCGGAGAACAAGTGCCGCATGCGCCACTTCATCCGCTCGATGAACGCGAACGGCAGGCTCATCTTGTAGACAATCTTCATGAAGAGCCAGCCGAAAATGAAGCCACCGACGTGCGCGCCGTGGGCGATGCGGCCGCCGCTATGGCCGATCTCGCTCAGCACCTCGATGCCGAAGTAGACCAGCACAACCCACTTGACCTTGACCGGCATCGGCGGGATCAGCAAGAAAACCCACCGCTCGGGGAACGCCATCGCGTAGGCGGCCAGCACGCCGCATACCGCGCCCGAGGCGCCGAGCGCGGGAATCTGCCCCTCGAGGTTCGCCAGCAGGAAGAGCAGGTTGCCGCCGACGCCCGACAGCAAATAGACGGCGTAGAACCGCCGCGTGCCGAGAAACCGCTCCAGGCCGGGGCCGAAGCCGAAGATCGTCAACGGCAGCATGTTGAGCAGTATGTGGAACACGCCGCCGTGCAGGAACATCGCCGTGACGAGCTGCCACAAGTAGAAGCGGTGGATCACAGCTTGCGGCCACAGCGCGAACCACCGCTCCACGTCCCCGCTCTTCGCGAAGACGAGCTGAAGCACGAAGCACGCGACGTTGATGTAGAGGATCGTCTTGACCGCGGGCGTCAACTTCGGGAACCTGAACATCGGCCGCGGCTGGTAGTGCTGCTGTCC
Source organism: uncultured Verrucomicrobiota bacterium (assembly GCA_964449605.1). Lineage (GTDB taxonomy): Bacteria > Auribacterota > JABMQX01 > JAFGEW01 > JAFGEW01 > CAYUZG01. The sequence continues at coordinate 2,698 of CAYUZG010000242.1, forward strand.
GTAGTAGTTCATCGTCGGTGGCCGGTGACTCGCTGTGTCGTCCTCAGAGCGGTTCCCTTCTAGCATACATTCCCTTATAGTCAACCGGTAGCGCGGCGGTTCCAACGCCCGCGAGATTTCTGCCAGGAAAAGGCACGCGCGTCTGATGCGCATCTTGTTCATCGCACCACAGCCGTTCTACGAGGAGCGCGGTACGCCGATGGCGACCCGCAACCTCGTCGAGACGCTCGGCGGCCTCGGCCACGAGGTCGACCTGGCCACCTACCACCTCGGCCGGAACGTGCCGCTGCCGAACACGCGCATCCTGCGCACGCCGTGGACGCCCATCCGCCGCATCGGGCCGGGCTTCTCGCTCAAGAAGCTGCCCCTCGACGTGCTGCTCCAGCTCCTGTGCGAGAACCAGTTCTACTGCCGCCGCTACGACGTCGTGCACGCCGTCGAGGAAGCCGCCTACATGGCGATGCTCATGAAGTACTTCTTCTACGGTGTGCCGTACGTGTTCGACATGGACTCGTCGATCCCCGACCAGATGGCCGCGAAGAGCTGCGTCTGGCGGGCCATCCGCCCGTTCTTCCAGCTCGTCGACGACTGCGCGATCGCCGCCAGCCTGTGCGTGGTCACCATGTGCCGCGCGTTGACCGACGCGACCCGCCAACGCCACCCGCGCAAGCAAGTCTTCACGCTCGAGGACCCACCCGTCCTCCCGGGCGGCATCCGGACGCGCGACGACGCGATGCCGCTGCGGCGCGAACTCGACATCAGCGACGACGAGCGCGTCGTCCTTTACATGGGCAACTTCTCCGGCTATCAGGGCGTAGACCTGCTCATCGAGGGGTTCGCGCAGGTGGCAGCCCAGCACGGCAAGGCACGCCTCGTGTTGCTCGGCGGAACCGATTCAGAGATCGCAGCGATGAAACAGCTCGCTCAGCGATGCGGCATCGGCCGGCGCGTTCTGTTCGTCGGCCACGTATCGCCCGACGAGACGCCGCTGTACCTCGCGCTGGCCGACGTGCTCGTCTCGCCGCGCCGAACCGGCACAAACACGCCGATGAAGCTCTACACCTACATGGCGGCCCGGCGCCCGATCGTGGCGACGAGGCTGCCGACGCA
>CAYUZG010000243.1:0-3805 GCA_964449605.1 uncultured Verrucomicrobiota bacterium
GGAGCGAGGAGCGGCGTGAGTATTCTGGTTGATGAGTCGACGCGGGTGATCTGTCAGGGGATTACGGGGAGCGCGGGCGCGTTCCATACCCGGCAGATGGTCGAGTACGGGACCAAGATGGTCGGGGGCGTGACGCCCGGCAAGGGCGGGACGGACCTCGACGGGATACCCGTGTTCGATACGTGCAGCGAGGCGGTCGAGGCGACGGACGCGAACGCGAGCGTCATCTACGTGCCGGCGGCGTTCTCGGCGGACGCGATCATGGAGGCCGTCGACGCGGGGATCGAGCTCGTGGTGTGCATCACGGAAGGGATCCCGGCGCTCGACATGGTCAAGGTCAAACGCTGGCTCGCCTGCCAACCGGCGAGCAAGCTCGACGGCAAGACGGCGCGCGTCATCGGGCCGAACTGCCCGGGAATCATCAGTCCCGGCAAGTGCAAGATCGGCATCATGCCCGGCTACATCCATACGCCGGGGCCGATCGGCGTGATCTCGCGGTCGGGCACGCTGACGTACGAGGCGGTCTGGCAGCTCACGTCGCTGGGCATCGGCCAGTCGACGTGCATCGGCATCGGCGGCGACCCGGTCCCGGGCACGGGGTTCATCGATCTGCTGGAGATGTTCGAGGCGGACCCCGAGACGAAGGGCGTGATCCTGATCGGCGAGATCGGCGGCACGGCCGAAGAGGACGCGGCCGAGTTCATCGCGAAGAATATGACGAAGCCCGTCGTCGGGTTCGTGGCGGGCCAGACGGCGCCGAAGGGCAAGCGGATGGGCCACGCGGGCGCCATCATCGCCGGCGGCAAGGGCACCGCGGCCGAGAAGATCGACGCGTTCAAGACGTGCGGCATCACCGTCGCTGAAACACCTGCGGTGATTGGCCAACGCATGGCGGAAGTGCTGGCAGCGTAAGTCAGGCAAGATACCTGAGCGCCGTAGGCGCGACAGGCGGTAGCCTGGTCCGTAAGGGCCAGGACAGAAGCGTGCGACAATCAACCAGAGCTCCGTAGGTGCGGCAGAGCAGAACACCTGTCGCACCTACGGAGCTCCGGGTTTTCGTTTGTGGACCATGCACCTGGGGCTTACGCCCCAGGCTACCACCTATCGCCGCTACGCGGCTCGTTGTGCGAGGTGAACGAGGGAGACGGCTGCATGGCGGAAGCCAAGGCGAAGAAGGTGCTGGTGATCGGGCTGGACTCGACGCCGCACGAGCTGATCTTCAACGAGCTGACCGACCGGCTGCCGAACCTCAAACGGCTCATGGACGCCGGCCGCTACGGCAAGCTCAACAGCACGATCCCGGCAATCACGATCCCGGCCTGGAGCGTGATGCTCACGTCGAAAAACCCGGGCCGGCTGGGGTTCTACGGATTCCGCAACCGCAAGGGGAATTCGTACAACGAGCTCTGGATCGCCAACAACAACGCAGTGCGCGAACCGCGCGTCTGGGACGTCCTGGGCGACGCGGGCAAGCGGTCGATCGTCCTCGGCGTGCCGCAGACGTACCCGCCCACGCCGTTGAACGGCGAGCTCGTCGCCAGCTTTCTGACGCCCAACACGACGTGCGAGTACACGTACCCGAAGGAGCTCGCCGCCGAGATCAAGCAGGTCGTCGGCGACTACATGCTCGACGCCGAGGGGTTCCGCACCGACGACAAGGCGCGCCTGCTGCGCGACATCCACGCGATGACGGCCCAGAACTTCGCTCTCGTGCGCCACATGATGACGACGCGGCCGTGGGATTTCTGCATGTTCGTCCTCATGGGGCCCGACCGCATCCAGCACGCGTTCTGGAAGTACCACGACCCGAAGCACCGGCGCTACGAGCCGGGCAACCCGTTCGAAAACGCGATCCGGGACTACTACGTCGAGGTCGACCGCGAGATCGGCACGGTGCTCGAGCTCGTCGACGACGAGACGGCCGTTCTCGTCGTCTCGGACCACGGCGCGCAGCGGATGGACGGCTCGATCTGCATCAACGACTTCCTGATCCGCGAGGGTCTCATGGTGCTCAACGAGCCGGTCAAAGGGATCACGCCGCTCAAAGACCTCGACGTGAACTGGCCGAAGACGAAGGCGTGGGGCTGGGGCGGCTATGTGAGCCGCGTGTTCCTCAACGTGAAGGGCCGCGAGGCCCACGGCGCCGTCGACCCGGCCGACTACGAGCGCACGCGCGAGGAGCTGATCGCGCTCCTCAAGTCGATCCCCGACGACAAGGGACGTCCGCTCAGCACGCAGTGCTTCAAGCCGAATGAGATCTACAGCGGCGAGAACCTCGGGCAGGCGCCGGATCTGATCGTCTACTTCGGCGACCTGTACTGGCGCGCGACCGAGCGGGTGGGGCACGAGTCGATCTGGTCGTTCGAGACCGAGATTGGGCCCGACGACGCGATGCACGCGCAGCACGGCATGCATATCCTGACGTGGCCGGGCGCGCGCGGTGGTGTGCGCGACGACGACGCCAACCTCATTGACGGCGCACCGACGATCCTCGACCTGCTCGGCGTCCCGATTCCCGACGATATGGAAGGCCGCTCGCTCGCAGGGTGACTCTTATCTCTGCGGGCTCTGCGCCTCTGCGAGAGGAAAGAACTGCTCTCGCAGAGGCGCAGAGCTCGCAGAGGCTCGGAGAGGCTCGCGCCGCCTGTTTTTCACCCCATGACTTGAAAGCGCGGCGGAAAAGGTGTAAACAGACGCTTCTCACCGGGCCGGACGGATCGCGCCTGCAAACGCAACACGATCATACACGGAGGGAACGACAGATGATCGAGCCGCACGGCGGGAAGCTGGTCAATCGCCTGCTCGAGGGCACTGAGGCAGCCGCGGCACTCAAGAAGGCCGAGGGGCTGCCGAAGGTGGCCGTCAGCTCGGGCGTCCTCGTCGACATGGAGAACATCGCACGCGGCGCCTACAGCCCGATCGAGGGGTTCATGGGCGAGCGCGACACGAAGAGCGTGCTCGCCAAGGGCCGCCTGGCAGACAACACACCGTGGACGATCCCCATCGTGCTCGACGTCGATGCCGCGACGGCCGCGAAGCTCGACGGCGAGGTGGCGATCACCGACGAGGCCGGCGACGTCTACGCGCTCGTCACGGTCCAGGAGACGTTCGGCTTCGACAAGGCCGAGTTCGCCCAGCAGGTCTACGGCACGACGGACGAGGCGCATCCCGGCGTCGCGCGCACGAACGCGATGAATGAGACGCTCGTTGCCGGCCCGATCCAGATGCTCAAGCTCCTGCCGACTTCGTTTGGGCCGTACAAGCTGTGGCCGAAGGAGACGCGTGCGCTGTTCGAACAGAAGGGCTGGGCAACGGTCTGCGCGTTCCAGACGCGCAACGTGCCGCATCGCGGGCACGAGGACCTGCAGAAGACCGTGCTCCGGCTCGTCGACGGGTTGATGATCCAGCCGGTGATCGGCAAGAAGAAGAAGGGCGATTTCAAGGACCACCTGATCATCGCCGCGTACGAGAAGCTGATCGAAACGTACTTCAACCTCGCGCACGTCGTGCTGACGATCCTGCCGCTCGAGATGCGCTACGCCGGGCCGAAAGAGGCCGTCATGCACGCCATCATGCGCAAGAACTACGGGTGCACGCACATCATCATCGGCCGCGACCACGCCGGCGTCGGCAACTACTATCACCCCGAGGCGGCGATCAACATCTTCGCCGACTACCCCGACATCGGCATCCAGCCGATCAGCATCCGGGGCGACTTCTTCTACGACACGAAGTCGGGCCAGATCGAGAGCGACCGCACGATCAGCACGCCCGAGGAGGTGCACGTCAACTTCTCGGGCACGCG
>CAYUZG010000244.1:0-3788 GCA_964449605.1 uncultured Verrucomicrobiota bacterium
GAGATCGAGCCGCCCGAGCGCACGACGCACAGCTCCCAGTGCCGGCCGTCGGAGAAAAACGTGCTCGCGAGCAGGCCGCGGCCGTCGCTGGCGTCGGCCGGCTCGAGCACCCAGGCGGCGCCGCCGTCGCCGAGCGTGAAACCCGCAAACGCGCGATCGAGGCCGGCCTTGTCCGTGATCTCCCAGTTGATCCACGCGCTGCACAGCTCGCCCGTGCAGACGAGCGCGCACCGCGAGCGGCCGGTGGCGATCTGGGCGTCGGCCGCGTCGATCCCGTTGAGGAAGCTGTTGCACGCGTTGCAGACGTCGAGCACGTGCGCGTTCGACGCGCCGAGCTTGGCCTGGACGATGTTGGCCGTGGCCGGCTCGCTCAGGTCGCGCGAGCACGCGGCGAAGATGAGCAGATCGACGTCTTCGGGCCGCCGGCCGGCCCGTTCGAGCGCCTGCCGCGCGGCCGGGACGGCCATGTCGGAGGCGTCGGCGCCCGGCGGCGCAAACCGGCGCTCGCGCACGCCGGTGAGTGACTCGACGAGCCGGCCGACGCCGTTGCGCTTCATCGCCACGCGCTGGTCGATGTCCTTGCTGGTGACCACCGTCTCGGGCACGTAGTGGCCGCTGCCGGCGACGAAGCTGGCGGGTCGAGTAGGCATCAGGTGTTCAAAGCCCCCGTGTGCTAGATGTACCCAAGACTGCGGAGCCGGGCGATGATCTCATCCCGCTCGCCGTCCGTCAAGTCCGCACGCCCGCCCAGGTACGGCTGTGCCGGCTCGCACTGCTGCACGGGCCGGTCGCGGGCCGAGCCCGCCTCGACGAGCTCGGCCAGCGGCCGGCCGTCCATATCGGATGCGACCGCGCAGCCGAGCAGGTGCAGGAGCGTGGGCGCCACGTCAACGATCTCGGCGCCGTCGAGCCGCAGGCCGGCGCGCACGTCGGGCCCGTGCGCAATGAAGACGCCGTCCATGCGGTGGTTGCCGGGCCAGACGCGGTTCGTCACCGCGGGCCGGTTGTCGATGAAGTCGAACAGGTTCGTCGGCAGGTAGCCGTCCTCGAGCGGCAGGAACAGCACGTCGGGCGCCCGGCCGACCGACTCCGGGCCGTAGAGCGCATCGCCCGTGTAGATGTGCTCATCCGCGTGCGGCCCGATCAGATCGCGGGCAAACGCCCCGAGCCGCTCGACGAGCCGGTCGCGCACGCCCTCGTCGCCGGCGCCCGGCGCGTGGTCGCGCCTGTTCAGCATGATCGAGCCGATGCTGAGGCCCGGCGGCGAGTAGGCCGTCGTCCGATCCCAATCGACGTCGCGAAACGACAGCACCAGCCGCCGGCTGCGCCGCTGGGCGGTGCGGACCATCTCGCTCGGCGCGCCGTTCTTGCGACGCAGCGTGATGAAGCGCTCGGCGGCGACCCGGAACCTCGTCAGCGTCGAGGCCGTCAACCCGCAGCGCCACGCCAGCCGCCGCAGCCGCGTCGCCAGCCCGCGCCGGAACCGGATGAAGCCCTCCTGCGCCAGCCACCAGTTCAGGTCGATGAGCGTGTGGACCGGCCCGAACCCGTGATCGGACACGACGAACGTCGTCACGCCGTCGCCGAGCGCGCGGCGCAGCTCGCCGATCCGCCGGTCGACCCCGCGGAAATACCCCACGATCTCGCCGCGCACACGGGCCGCCAGCCGCTTGTTGTGCCGGGGGTGGCTCTCGTCGAGCAGGTTCCACAGCTCGTGCTGCACGCGGTCGGTCCCCCAGATATGCAGCATGACGAGCTGGGCGTCGAACCGGTCGGCCAGCCAGGCCGCGACGCCGAACTTCACCTCCGCCTCGTGCTCGAGCACGCGCAGGAAACTCCGAACGTTCGCCGCGCTCCGGTTGACCGAGAACACCGGCGCATCGAGGTAAAGCGAGTACGCCCCGAACCGGGCCTCGATCTCTTCAAGCAGCTCGGGCGGGTGGACGAAATCGCGCCGGCCGGGCGGCGTCATGAAGCTGCTGATGAGCGCGCCCGGCACCGGCGTCGGCGGGTACGTCATCGGCACGCCCACCACCGCGGCCGGGATGTCGAACACGCGCAGGTAGTCCCAGAGCGTCGCGCCCTGGACGTCGCTCGCGTTGACCGGATCCGGAGTCTCGCGCGACGTGCCCGGGTGCGTGAACCCGAACACGTTGTGCCGTCCCGGGCGTTTGCCCGTGGCGAACGACGCCCACGCCGGCGGCGTCAGCGGCGGCACAACCGACCGCAACGGCCCGTGTGCGCCCTCGCGCGCCAGCGCCGCGAGCTCCGGCAGCGTGCCGTCATCCATCCACGGCCGCAGCAGCCGAAAATCCGCCCCATCGAGCGCCACGACAAGGACCCGTCCGGACACTGTACCTCCTCAACGCAGGTTCTCGACAGCATTCTAACGCAAAGCATCGCCCGGGGGAACGAACTGGTGGCGCAGGTGGCGACTTGGCCGACGCTGATGGCGGCCGCTACGGTTGCGCCGCTCCGGTCTGCTCTTGCTGCCGGCGTTGGGCCTCGAGCTGGGCTTGGCGCTGCCGTTCGGCCAGGTCGACGATGGCGGCTTCGCCGTAGAGGGCACTGAGCCATTCGTTGTAGGCCTCGGCGCGCAGCACCTGGAGCACCTCGTCGTGGGCAAACTCGGGCAGCCGTTCGGCGCGTTCGCCCTCGTCCGGCGGAAGCGTCTCCACAACATCAAAGAAGACGGTGCCTTCGTCGACCTCGCGCACGTAGAGATCACGCGGTTCCCATCTCGGCGGGTTCACATACCCCCGCCGTGGTTTCCATCTCGGCTGGTTCACGAGCTCCTCGAGCGGCCCGGCCACTGCGGCCCACCGGACGATTTCCTTCCCGCCCTCGAGGCCCGGGATTTCGTCATCGGCCTCGAGCAGGCCAGTTTCGGTCACGCCGATCTCGAGCTGGGCGCATGCGTCGACGAAGCTGAGGCCGTCGGCCGTCATCGCTTGCCTGACATCGTCGTACAGAGAGACAGCGATCTGGCGCGCCAGGATGCGTGCTTTGGTGCGGGCGGCCTCGGCCCGGGCCACGCCCATCACCTCGTAGTGCGGGCGACGCCGGCCGTCGACGTCGGGGACGATCTGGGTGGGCGAGATGAGGCACCAACCCTGCTTGACTTTGACGGGGCCGACGACGTCGCCCAGCCCGGGCCGCATCCGAAGCACGTCGGGGTACTCGCCCAGCGCCGCCTTGCGGAACGCATCTTCGTCCTCGCCGATCAGCTCGTCGATCGGGCCCTCCTTGCCGAACAGCGGCGTGCGGCGCACCTCGTAGCCGTGCTTGGCCGCCTGCTCGATGAGCCGGACCGGGCTGCTGACCAAGAGGTGCCGGGCCGCCGCCGACCTGGCGAGCTTCGCCGCCTTGCGCTCAACAACGGCGGCGCGCACCTGCTCGGTGCACATGCCGAGCGGGAGCCGAGTGCCATCGTCGGCCACGAACTCGCTCCTGTGCGACTCGTGGTATTCCTTGAGCTCGTCGTCGGTCACCTCGACCTGCGAGCGGAAGTTCTTTGTCTCGACGAGGACATACATCACGGCCACCTTGGGCTCGACGAGGAGCTTGTCCGCAAGCCGCGGGTTGGCGCGGTTCCACGCGTAGAAGGCAATCACCTCGTCGTCGCGCAATGCCGCCGGCTCCACAAGCGGCTCGAAGCGCTCAAGGTGGTAGGCGAACTTCCGCCGCGCGTAGCGCTCGTCGAAGCGCTCCCTCACCTCCTGGTTGGGGGCCCTGACCGAGTCGAGGACCATGCGCTGGAGCTTGGTGATGCGGATCGTCGTGCGGAT
>CAYUZG010000245.1:0-3785 GCA_964449605.1 uncultured Verrucomicrobiota bacterium
TCGTAGTGCACGAGCGGCTGGTGCTCCGGGTCGTAGCTCTTCGAGCAATCGAGGGTGAACTTCTCGCCGACACTGACGCGCAGCGTCGTCTTCGCAGGGACCGCGACCGGGCGGCGGTTGCGCGTGCGGATCGGCTCGGGGATCTCGCGGCGCACGAGCGGCGTGATCCCGTCGACGGGCTTCAGGCTGGTCCGGATCGGATAAACGCCCTCCTTCGGGTTCGCGAAGTAGGCGATCATAAACTCAGCCAGGGGCAAATAGCAGAACTCGGTCTGATCGCCGCAGACGATCTTCATCAGGAACAGGCCGTCGTAGCCGAAGCAGCTCGGCGTGCGCGCCTCCGGGTGCTCGGCCATCCCGAACGGGTTCGTTATGCTGATCGCGCCGTCAACGTCGTCGGTCGCGGGATCGTCCCAGTCCTTGTCCGTCTTGTCGGGGAAGACGAAGACGCCGTGCTCGTTCGTGTTACCCATGAACTTGGGTCGATCGTAGAGGTACTGCGCCGGGTTGAAACCGGCCGTGTTCTGCCCGACCTGGTAGACGTAGATAGCGGCGCCCGCGAGCGGGCGATCGTACAGGTCCGTGACGTAGAGCGCGTTCCGGTCGGTGGGCACGAGCCGCCCCTGGGAACCCCAGTACGGCCTCTTGGGGTCGTCCTTGTAGAACTGGATCTTACCCGCGTTGTCCTCGGTGATCCACATCGTGCACGCGTCCATCAGCGTCGGGTAGCCCTCGCCGCAGGGCGTGAAGCCGGCCACGGGCGGACGAGGCGAGAGGTGCGGGTTGATGTGAGGAAACAAGCGGCTGTTCTCGTATGACGTGCCGTTCTCGTCGGTGAGGTAGCAGCGGTTGTAATCGAGCGGCGCGCCGTACAGGTCCGGCAGCGCAAGCATCGTGTGTCCGAGCTCGTGCATGATGGCCGACTCGATCGCGAGCGGGAACGTGATCGGGTCGTGCGGCCAGCCGCCGTCCCACCATTTCTCGTTGTATTTGTCCTGGGGCTTGCGGTCCTTGTACGGCCCATAGGGGCTGCCGGCGATGAAGTCGCCGCGCCACAGGTTCGCGTCGAGCCGCACGCGGTAGTCGACCCCATGCGGTCCCGTCGACGGGAAGACGGCCTCGCGCAGGAGGCAGTTGACCCGGGCCACGTGCGCCTGATCCCAATCGTAGACGCTGAACGAGCCGGTCATCGTGATCGTCCGCTCGTCGTGGAACTTGTTCACCTCGTCGGGCTCGTGCGCCCAGCGCACCGCGCGCGCCGTGTTGAGGTCGCACACCCAGTTATTCGCCTCGCAGATCTCGGGCACCTTGTTGCGCGGGTCGACGCTGATGCGCACCCAGACGGGGTTGCTCGGCCACGGCCACTCGAAGGTGACGACCGCTTCCTCTTTCGGGTCGAGGGCGCCGATCGTCTTCGTCTGGCGGGTGGCGCGCTGCGCTTCGGTGCGATCGACCCGGTCGTTGTTGTTCAGCTCGGGGCACAGCTCGAGCAGCACGACCGTGCCGGCCGGCACGGGCTTGTACCCCATGTTGAAGATGTGGGCGACCGAACGGACGGTTTCACCCGGCGCCGGCCACGTCTTGTGCCCCTTCCGGTCGTAGCGCGGCAGCCGTTCGACCCACGCGAGATCGAGATCGGGACGCTCGACGGGAATCACCTCGAGGTTGTAGGTGGCCTTCAGGTCCCGGAATTCGGCGACCAGCCTGCAGCGGCCGACGCTTCGGCCGGTCACGAGGCCGTTGCTGTCGACGGCGGCAATCTTCGCATCCGAGGTGGACCACTTGATCAGCGGCTTCGCGTCGAAGTGGCCCCAGTTGTAGTATTTCTCGACGAAGTCGGTCATGTCCTCGTATCCGCCAGCCAACTCGCCCTCGAGGCCGAACTGCTTCGGGTGGCCAGCGACGACCCGACGGTCGGCCGGCACGCGCAGCGGCTCGGGGTCGATGCGGACCGACTCGTACGGCGCGGTGCGGAAGTAGTCGCGGTAGACGAGCTCGCGCGAGTCGCGCGAGAGCTTGGTGTGGAGCTGGCTGCGGACGATCAACTCGTCGAGGACGGCGTCGGCGGTCTCGTGGCCGATCCAGAGCCGCTTGTCGTCCATCGTGCTCGGATCGAGGAAGTCGTTGTCGGCCGCGATCGGCCCGGCGGCCACCTTGCGGTCGATCCAGATCGGCAGGCCGAGCGGCTTCTTGTCGAACTCCTTCCAGACCACGACGACATGGTGCCACTGGCCCGCCTTCCAGTGCGAGACATCGGCCCGAGCGGCGCTGACCTTCCTGGGCGAGGCCATAACGAACCGGAGCAGGCCAAGCTCGGTTTTCTCGACGAGGAGGCCGTTCTTGTTCGGATCGCCGATGCGCAGGAGCCGGTGCGTCTTGCCATCGCTGCCGTTCCAGTTCGGCTTGAGCCAGAAGCTGATGTAGCCGGACCGCTGCGACAGGGCCGGGACATCGATCGGGCAGGCACGCTCGAGCTTCACGCCCTGGCCGAAGGTGCCGGGCGCGGCGGGGAGGGCCGCCATAAGGGCCTGGGACTTGGTGCTGCCATCGATGGACGCGTCGGTGAACCACGCAACCGTCGCCGGCGACTGCGCCACGGCAACGGCCGGCGCGACCACGATGAAGGCCAGCAGGCAGACGAGCTCTCGGTGCCTCACGACGAGCTCCTTTCGTTGGGCAGTCCTGGGTCCCTGCCGGGACTCCTCGGAAACGGACCGCGGGCGAGGAAGTGTGTGCCGCAACTCCCGAGCTATGAAGCTATCTACACCACCCGACCCGAGAGGGTCAAGTGCGCAGCATTCAAGCGGCGGCCCCAATCCCTGCACCCGGTGTCCGGGAACCTACAGTTGAAACGGCCCACCGTGCGGGCACGTTCCGCGAGGCAAGTCCCACGTAAGAAAGCGGCTACGAACACTCACCTTCGCTCAGAGCCCGGAACTCACGTCGGGCTTGTTCGGTTTGCAGACGTGGAGACGGGCCGGGATATGGACAACCAACGCTGGGAAACACCCGTGAGGAGAGACTGACATGGCCGTGACCGCATCGACAATGTTGGAGCTGGGGACGACAGCGCCCGACTTCGCGCTGCCCGACACCGCGGGCAACACCGTCTCGCGCAGCGACTTCGCCGGCAGGCCGCTGCTGGTGATGTTCATCTGCAACCACTGCCCGTTCGTCAAGCACGTACGTAGGAAGCTGGCCGAGCTCTGCCGGCAGTATCAAGGGAAAGGTGTTGGCGTGGTCGGCATCCAGTCGAACGACATCCTCGGCTACCCCGACGACAGCCCCGAGAACATGGCACGCGAGATCAAGCAGGTCGGGTACACGTTCCCGTACCTCTACGACGAGACGCAGGAGGTCGCCAAGGCGTACCGGGCCGCGTGCACGCCCGACTTCTTCCTGTTCGACGCCGAGCACCGGCTCGTCTACCGCGGCCAAATGGACTCGAGCCGGCCGGGCAACGGCATCCCGCTGACAGGCGGCGACTTGACCGCCGCCGTCGACGCCGTCGTCGCCGGCCAGCCCGTCAGCGCCGAGCAGAGACCGAGCGCGGGCTGCAACATCAAGTGGAAACCGGGCAACGAGCCGGACTACTTCGGCTGAGCGCGTTGTCTGGAAGCGGGCGTCCGCTCTCCCGTGCGGGAGAGGACAGGACTCATTTCACCGGCGAAGGGCTCGGAGCGTCCTGCTCGGGTGCGGCAGCCGGAACAGCTTGCTTGGCGTCGCCCACGTCGGAACTCAGGCGTTCTTCGGCGGCGCGAAGGATCGCGACGAGGGTTTCCGAG
>CAYUZG010000246.1:0-3773 GCA_964449605.1 uncultured Verrucomicrobiota bacterium
AGGTGTTGATCTTCGACACGACGCTGCGCGACGGCGAGCAGTCGCCGGGCGCGGCGATGGGCGTGCGCGAGAAGCTCGAGATCGCCCGGCAGCTCCAGCGCCTCAAGGTCGACGTGATCGAGGCCGGCTTCCCGGTCTCGTCGAAGGAGCAGTTCGAGGCCGTGCGCCAGGTGGCCGCCGAGGTCAGGGGGCTGACGGTCGCCGGCCTGGCGCGCTGCGTCAGGAAGGACGTCGATGCCGCCGCCAAGGCGCTCGAGAAGGCCGCGCACCCGCGCATCCACGTGTTCCTGGCCACGAGCGAGATCCATCGCAAGCACAAGCTCAAGAAGGCCAAGGACGAGATCCTCAAAGCGGCCACCGAGATGACGGCGTACGCGAAGACCTTCTGCAACGACGTGGAGTTCTCGCCCGAGGACGCCTCGCGCACCGAGCTCGACTTCCTCGCCGAGGTGTTCGACGCCGTCGTCGAGGCCGGGGCCACGACGGTCAACATCCCCGACACGGTCGGCTACGCGCTGCCCGACGAGTTCGGCCCGGTGATCGCCTACCTGCGCGACGAGACGAAACACGGCCGCGACGTGGTGATCAGCGTCCACTGCCACAACGACCTGGGCCTGGCCGTCGCCAACTCGCTCGCGGGCGTCGCGGCCGGCGCACGCCAGGTCGAGTGCACGATCAACGGCCTCGGCGAGCGCGCGGGCAACTGCTCGCTCGAGGAGGTCGTCATGTCGATCCGTACGCGTCGCGATCTGTTCGCGGGCGTCACGACCGGGATCCGGTCGCAGCAGATCGTCAAGACGAGCCGGCTCGTGAGCCGACTGACGGGCATGACGGTGCAGGCGAACAAGGCGATCGTCGGCGACAACGCGTTCGCGCACGAGGCCGGCATCCACGTGCACGGCATGCTGAGCGACAGCCGCACCTACGAGATCATGAAGCCGGGCGACGTCGGCTGGGCCGAGTCGAAGATCGTGCTCGGCCGCCATTCGGGCAAGCACGGCCTGCGCATGCGCGCGGGCAAGCTCGGCTACGAGCTGAGCGATGACGAGCTCGAGCGCCTCTACGATGAGTTCATCAAGCTCGCCGACAAGAAGAAGGAAGTCTACGACGACGACCTCGCCGCGCTCATCGAGGAGGCGCTCCTCGACGTGCCGGAGACGTACCGGCTCGACTATCTCAATATCACGAGCGGCAACCGGACCGTGCCGACGGCGACGATCCGCCTCGTCAAGGACAAGAAGGTGCTCCAGGACGCCTCGACGGGCGACGGGCCGGTCGATGCCGCCTACAAGACCATCGACCGGATCACGAAGCTCAAGTGCCGTCTGCTCGACTTCGCGCTCCGGTCGGTCACGAGCGGCAAGGACGCGCTCGGCGAGGTGGCCGTCCGGCTCCGCAGCGGCTCGACGGAAACGACCGGCCGCGGCACGAGCACCGACATCATCGAAGCGAGCGCCAAAGCCTACCTGAGCGCCGTCAACCGCCTTCTCGCGGCCAAGGCAAAGCGGTAGGGGAGGCGCAAGGGCTCAGTCCGACGCCGACAGCGAGCCGACGGATCGCCAGGATGCTGACACGAGAGGACCTGGAGAGCCCGGTGACCACGTCTGAGGCAAGGCACTCGCGCCGAATCGCGCTCGGTGCTGCGATCCTGTGCGGCGTGGTCGCTATCGCGCTCGTGCTCGTGGCAACATCCCGTGGTGTGGGTGTCTCGCCCGACTCGGCCTACTACATCTCAGGCGCGCGCAACGTGCTCGATGGACACGGCCTGACCCAGTTCCCCGACGCGCGCGGCTGGCGCGCGCCCATCCTGAGTTGGCCCCCGCTGTACCCGTTAGTGCTGGCGGCCGTCGGCGCCACGGGGCTCGATGTCCTTGTGGCGGCACGGGCGCTGAACGCCGCGTTGTTTGGGGCCTCCGTCTTCCTCGTGGGGCTCATGGTCAGGCGCCTGGGGGCGCCCGCTTGGCTCGTGCTTGTGGCCTCGCTGGCCGTCGCCGCGTCGAATGACATGGTCCTGGTGCACGCGATGGCGTGGTCCGAGCCGCCGTGTATCTTCTTCGGGCTGCTCGGCTTCCTGCTGCTCGACCTGCATCTCGAACGGCCGCGCCGCCCGCTGCTGTTGGCCGCCGCCGTGCTCTTGGCGTGCACGGTCCTGACGCGATACGCAGGGCTCGCCTACGTCGCGGTCGGGGCACTGGCCCTCGGCGTGCTCGGCAAGAGGCGGTTCGCTGCGAGGCTGGCCGATCTTGCGATCTTTGCCGTTGCAGCCGCGATCCCGATCGTCGCGATGCTCGCGCGGAACACCTACGTGGGTGGGAGCGCCGCGGCGCGAACGCTTGTCTTTCGTCCGGCGCTGATCCCGGGGCAGCTCCGCGACGGGCTGGACACGGTATCACTCTGGTTTCTGCCGGGCTTCGTCAACGGCCTGGCTTTTCAGGCGTCCCTGTTCGGGATGGTCGTTGCCGGCGCCGTCGGGTGGCATTGCTGGCTTCGCCGGCGGGCCCGGGCGGCAGAGCCGGGGCCGGCGCGCCGGCCCGCCTCGTCGCTTCCCGCGATGCTGGTGGCATTCGTTGTCTGCTACCTCGTGCTTATGATCGTCACGATCGCCGTCGTCGCTCCCATGCCCATTCTCGATTATCGGAACCTGGCGCCCGTGTTCCCGGCAGCCGTCGTCCTCACCGCCTGGATGGTGGCCCGGGAGATGCGGTCGCCGAGGCGGGTCCGGCTCGTCCGGATCGCTTGTATCGTGGGCTGCGTTGTTCTCGTCGCCACGTACACGGTTCGGGCTGCCTGCTTGACCGCCAGACTGAAACGCACCGGCCTGTCATACGGCGTTGATGAATGGGTGCACGCCGACATCCTCCAGCACGTCAAGGCGCTTGCCGCCGACCGGCCGATTTACTCGAACTCGCCGGATGCCATCTACCTCTTGACCGGCCGGGGTGCCTCGTTCGTCCCGCGGGAGCAGGCGACTCGGGCGCAGCTTTCCGCGGTGCGCACGCACCTTGAAGAGACCGACGGCGTTGTGGTCCATTTTGACAAGGGGGGACGGAAGGGGTACATGGATCCTGCGGATCTCGCCGAGAGGCTGCACCTGAAGCTGCTCGTGCGGGCATCCGACGGCGCCATCTACGAAACCGCACGCGACTAGGAGGCAGCGCAACCGGCGAGAATCAGAAGGAACACCCCGGTTGCCTGGGGGTCTCATCCTACTGGTGCTCCATGGGGGCAATTCCAGACCGAACCCGGAGGTGAGGAACCATGAAAAGGATCTCGGCATTTCTGCTGGCGCTGTTGATCGTCGGCGGGCTGGCCACGCTGTCGCCGGGCGAGCCGAATGAGGCGATCGACGAGCAAACCGAGGCGCTCAAGGCGCTCTTCCTGAAGTACTACACGCCGGTCGAGTACGCGGTTGAGCCGAACGCGCCGCAGGTGGAGCTGCCGCTCGATCCGGCCGGGGTGAGGAACCTCGAGCAGCTCAAGGCGCAGCTTCCGTCGAACGCGGCGCGGGCCGCTCTGGTCAAGAACGCTTTCGTCGTCGTGCCCGGGCCGGGCACCGACCAGTTCAGCAACGCGTACAAGCAGCTTCAGCACCGTCAGATCCCGATCGTCGTGACGAGCGATAGCGTGCTCCATCTGTACCACGTGCTGTTCGACAACGCGCTCAAGGAGATCGAGGAGGAGCACTTCTACGAGGATCTCAAGACGATCTGTCACGAGATGCTGCAGCATTTCAGCGGGCCGCAGGCGGGCTCGCCCCCGAGGCCCCTTCATCC
>CAYUZG010000247.1:0-3743 GCA_964449605.1 uncultured Verrucomicrobiota bacterium
GGCAGGAACGTGTACGCCGTCGGCCACGGGATGAACGCCCGGACGCGGCGCTCGATCGCCTCGGCCGGCTGCATCCAATCGATCAGGCCGGCCTCTTTTTTCAGCTTCGGGGCGAACGTCGCCTCGTCGTGGTTCTGCGGTGTGCGCGGCGCGGTGCCGGACTCGAGCGCACCGATCGCCTCGATGAGCAGCTCCGCGCCGATTCCCGCCAGCCGTGCCTCGAGCGAGGCGCCCGTGTCGTCGGGTCGGATCGCTTCGGGACGCTGGAGGATGATGTCGCCCGCATCCATCTTCCTGACCAGGTGCATGACCGTGATGCCGGTCTCGGTCTCGCCGTTGGCGATCGCCCACTGCACAGGCGCGGCGCCTCGGTACTTGGGCAGGAGCGACAGGTGCAGGTTGATCGTCGAGACCGAGGCGAGATCGAGGAACGCCTGCGTGACGATCTCGCCGAACGCGAACACGACGGTGAGGTCCGGCGCCAGGGCACGCACCACGTCGAGGAACTCGGGCGCCGACGCTTTTTCCGGCTGATGGACGGCAAGACCCAGCTCCGAAGCTGCCTCTTTGACCGGCGACGGCTTGAGTGCACGCGAGCGGCCCTTCGGCCGGTCAGGCTGCGTGACGACGCCGACGATCGGCCATGGCTCGCGCGCCAGCCGACGCAGGCAGTGGGCCGACACTGCCGGTGTGCCGATGTAGAGCAGCTTCATCTCGGCCTCTTCGCTTCCGGGCGCGCCTCACGCGCTTCCGGGCGCGCCTCGAGAGAGCGTCGGCACGTCTGCATCCCGAGGCTCACGAGCAGCATGAAGGCCACCAGCGGAACACCGACCACGAGGTAGAACTGAGGGACCGTGCGCACGGCCAACCGGCTCGCCGCGACGAAGGCCACGGGTGTTGCGGCGTGGGTCGCGACGGCGAAGCACGCGCGGAACGGCACCCGGTTCTCCTTGCGAGTCGCTTCGAGGGCCGCGCTGAGCGCCGCAACCAGCGTCGCAAGCGCGAACAGCGACACAACGGCCAACAGGAACAGGAAGCCCACGACGTTGGCGAGCGCCGGCCAGCGCTCCCGATCGATCGCGTTCAGGAAGAAGACCTTGGCGCGCGTGCGCCCTTCCGTCTCCGGAATCGGGCTGTCGACCGTCTTGTTCCCACCCTCACGAGTGTGGACTGTCTCGATGATCTTGTCCCGCGTGATCAGCATGCCGTACGCGTATTCCGCCGGGACTTCTGTGGTCTGGCCCGTCGTGTCGACGATGTAAACATACCGTTCGTCGGCAGACGTCTCGACGTGCACGTACGGCTGTTCTCCCTCGTAGTCGGCGGTGCCGCTCTCGAAGTACAGCTCGTCGGGCAGGATCCGTTCGTTGTGCTCACGCTGGATGGATCGCATGTGTTCCTGTTCGACGTAGATGAGCGGGGTCAGCAGTAGTGTGACGAGGAACGCGACCCCGCCGAGGTAGAAGGCGGCCGTCGACGCCGGCTGCGCGGCGAGCCGTGCGTAGGCGGACGGGACGAACGAGCGCACCACGTCCCGGAAAAACTCGCGAAGCTCGAACGGTTGGCTATGCTCGTGCGCCTTGGCCGGCTTCTGCGCGCTGGCGCCCTGGTGTTTGTGCGGCATGCCGCCTCCTCCACACGGCGACGCGGTGGGTGCTCGCGCGCGATGCTATCACACGCGTCCTCGACGGCAAGCGAAAAGGGAACGCAGGCGCCGTGCGCGTTGACCGGAGACTGTGTGCTCAACTACACTTCGGGCGATTCGTCTACGAGAGGTCGCCGCATGGTTCGCACGGTGCTCAACGTCTTGTTCGTCTGCGTTGCGCTTCCCGTGCTGTTGCTGGCGCCGGGCTCCGTGTTGTGGGGCGCGCTGAACGGGCGCTACGAGCGGCTGCGACGATGGGGGGCCGAGACGCTCGGGCCGTGGACGGCCGTGGTGGTGCGGGTCGCCGCCTCGATGCTCGTGACCGGATGGGTCGGCTTCGTGCTCGGCGAGGTCGGGGTGTTCTCCCGCATCTGGCTCGTGGCCGTCGTCGCGGCCCTGAGCGCCGCCGGCCTGCTGGCCGCCCGGCTCACGCCGCGTGACCTGCTGCGGCCACGACGCCGCACACCGGCTCGCGCCGCGGCCGCTGCCCGCGAGACAGGCCGACGCGCGCTCGACGTCAAGCGGCTGATCAACGAGCGGGTGCTTCGCAGTGAGTGGTTCTATGCGCCCGTGATTCTCATCGTCGCGGCCTTTCTGTTCACGTCGCCGATGCGCACGCTCTGGCGCGGCCACGACGGGGGGCGGCACCTGGCGTGCGGCATCGCGCTCGCCGAGCGGGGCTCGTTCAGCCTGGACGATCCGATCGGGCCGAGCCTGTCGCCCGACGGAGCACGCGGGAGCGACTCCGAAACGACCCGACTGGGCGGCGACTACCGCGCACGGCCGCACGATCGCGCGACCATCTACCCGGCCTTTCTGCACTTCGGCGCGACGTGGGTCGGGATCGGGTACCTGCTGCTCGGACGATGGGGCGCGCTGCACGCGACCGCCGGCATCGCCCTCGTCGGCGTCGGTGTGTTCTTCGTCTTCGTTCGCGCGATCGCGAGCGTCAAAGTCGCCCTGCTTGCAACCGTCCTGCTCGTGCTGAACTTCGCCCAGAGCTACTTCGTGCGCGCCTCGTCGCCGGCCGTGGTCGCGCAGTTGTTGGCATGGACGGCGTTTCTGTTCTTCGTGCTGTTTGTGCGACTCGAGATCAAGCCGTTCGGCATGCTCGCGGGCGTTGCGCTCGGCCAGCTCGTGTTGACGGGCCAGCATCTGTACCCGGCGCTGCTCGTCGGGTGGCTCATGTTCGTGTGCAGCACGTACCCGCGGTATCATCCCAAAAAACTCTACCGGTTCATCGTGTTCCCATTCCTGGTGTTCGTGTTCCAGCCGGTGCTGTTCGACACGTTTGTGGGCACCTACTACACGCGCAACCTGGCGCGCGGCCTCGTCGAGGCGCTCGTGCCGGGCGCGGGCGGCGATTGGACGGCCCACCTCCCCATCGCCATGGCGCGTCTCGGCGGCCTCATCGGGATCGCAGCGTTTGCGGTGATCGCGTACCGGTCCGTCTACCGGCGCAACGAGCGCTTTCGCGACGCCGTGCGGCGTGCGCTCGCGTGGCGCGGCGGGCTGGCGCCGCGACTGGCCGGCGTGCTCGCGGCCGTTGCGTACGTGGTCGTGTTCGCCGCGCGGCACGCGCCGTACGCGGTCGAGGGCGACGTTGTGGTCCGGTACGGCAAGTGGTTCTACCAGTTTCTCGACGAGCTCGGCTTCGGCTTCTTCCTGCTCGGGGCGGGCCTGTTCATCCACTTCAGCGTTGTTCGGAAGCGGCAGCCGGGGCTCACGTTCCCGTTCGCCGTGTTCTTTGTGTTCTGGCTCACGGCGATGTGGAACCCGCAGACGAGCGGCACGCTCATGCACGGCGCCGAGCGGCTCGTGCCCCTCTACCTGCCGTTTGCTTACTTCTTCGTGGCGTATTCGCTCTTCGCGCTGCGCGAAGTGTCCGGCCGGTTCATCCTCGGCGAGGCGGTCAAGGTGCTCGTCGTGATCCTGGCCGTTGTGCTGCCGGCGGTGACGGCGCGCGAGCAGCAGATTCTCAAGCCGTGGAAACGCCACGAGCCCGGACGCGACATCCTGGCGCAGTACGACGCGTTCTTCCGTGCCGAGCCGTTTCCGCGAAACGCCATCGTGCTCTACGAGCAATCACTCGCCCCGA
>CAYUZG010000248.1:0-3731 GCA_964449605.1 uncultured Verrucomicrobiota bacterium
CGCTCACGTTCACGATCGCCGAGGGCTGGGGCCTGACCGTCCGCTACGAGGGCACGAGCGGGGCCGAGGGGTTCGAGGCCGACCGCGTCTTCGTCGACGCGCAGTACGATTTCTAGCGGGCCGAGCAGATTGCTCCATTACTGAGCAAGGAGGAGTTGGAACGATGAGGACAATAGGATTGGTCTTGGCGCTTGCGCTGATCGCAATACCGCGCGTGTCCGGCGCCAGCACATGCACGTCGCAGGTGCTGATCGAGGCTCGGATCCTCGAGGTGGACGCGCACGACCTGTTCGGCTGCACGCCGCAGGCGTTCCCGTATACGGTCAACCGTGCGATACGCGACTACGCGGCGCCGCGCTTCGACTTGCAGCTTCCCTGGACGTTCAAGCTGGCCTACAACAACGACGACTACTTGGGGACGGACGATCCGACCTGGACGGGCCTGCTTGCGTACGAGCGGCCGGTCAACCAGTGGGGCTGGGGCGTCCAGGCGCCCGAGCAATACACGGACCGCAGCGGCTATGGCAGCCTCTGGTACGAGGGTGTGACCGGGTACGCCTACTACGATCTCGACACGTACGGGCGCGTCGGCGGCTTCGGCCACATCAACTACGCGTTCTCGGACGTGGACGGGCTCGATAACGAGTTGTCGTACGGCGCCGGTCTGTTCGCGTCGTACCGCTACAACTTCAGCGACGCGGCGTGGTTGACGCCCACGGTCTCGTTCACCTACTACAGCCCGGGCCAGGCCAACTGGGACAATTCCACGATTTTCTCGGTCGGCACCAGGCTCGACTACAGCGCGTCCGCCAACCTCGGGCTCTGGGCGAAGCTCTTCTACAACGCCGACACGAGCAACGACGCACTCGACGACTCCTACCTGGATTGGGGGATCGGGTTGAACTGGCTGGCCACCGACCGGATCGAGGTGGGCGGCGGGATCGGGACGACCGAGAGCTTCGAGGATTTCGATCGGATGACGATCCAAATAGGCGTCAGGATGACCTACTGAGCAGCCTGCTGCGCGGGTCACGCGGTTGAAAACGCAAGCCGACCATGCAGCGCGGGGCGCCGTGCTCCGCGCTGCCTCTGTTTTCAGGTCTGGTCGCTCATGCCGCGTCGGAACAATCCGCTTGATTCCGCGTCCCAAGAGCCGTATTAGTAGACATGAGAAGTGACTTGAACGCCTGGAAAGGATCGCGTCTATGCCGTGTGGCCGGAAGAAGCGGAAGGCCAAGATCAATAAGCACAAGCGCCGCAAGCGGATGCGGCAGAACCGCCACAAGAAGAAGTAGCATGCTTGCGCAGCGCGCCATCGCCTGGTGGCGCGGTGCCGCTGTGTTCGGGGCCGGGCTTCTCGCCGCGGTCCCGTTCTGTCTTCGCGGGTGGGCCGAACCGGATTGGCGCCGCCCGAGCCTCGACGAGTTCGAGGTGCGCGTTGACGAAGGCGCCGCCGAGGAGGCCGCATTCCACAAGCGGTTCTACCGTGCTACCCGGATCGAGGGGACCGACGCCGCGGCCGCCCGGGAGATCTACGTCGAGCTGCTGGCCGAGCGGCCGGAGACCGCCTACCTGTACTACAAGCTCGCCCACCTCGACCGGCGCGAGCAGCACCTGGGCGACTGCGTCGAGAACTTCAAGAAAGCGATCGAGCATGACCCGAAGCTGCGGGCTGCCTACGACGATCTCGGCCGCATCTACGCCTTCTGGCGGCGCGACGAGGAGCTGATCGAGCTGTGCGAGCAGGCCGTCGAGCACCTCGCGCCGGACAACATCAAGTACTACCTCATCATCGGCGAGCTGCAGGACCGGCAGGGCCGCACCAGTAAGGCGGCCGAGGTTTACCGGCGCGCCGCCGACGAGCACCCTGTGCTCTATCAGCCGTGGCTCAAGCTGGTCGAGCTCCAGCTCGACGCCGGCCAGGACGAGGACGCGTACAAGACGTATCGCGAGGCGCTCGAAGCCACCGGCGGCCACCGCGCGCTGCTCATCGGCGTGCGCGAGCTCTACCTCGAGCGGGGCGACGATGAGCGGGCGTTCGAGCTGACCGAGCTTCTTGTCGAGCGGTTCCCCACCAAGGCCGACTTCTGGTACGACTACATCCGTGCTTTGCTCGCGCGCGGCGAGCCGGAGAAGGCCCGGGCCGCGTTCACGAAGTCGTGTGCCTACCTGCGCGGGCAGGAAAAGCAGTACCTGCCCGGGATCGTCCGCCTCTACGTGGCCTATGGCGACGCGGCCGAGGCGATCGCCGTGTTCGAACAGGCGCTCGAGTGGGAGCCGGAGTCGCGCGAGGCGCTGGTCGCCCTCGCGATCTTCTGCCAGCAGCAGGGGGAGGCCGAGAAGGCGCGGACGCTCTATCAACGGCTGCTTGAGCTCGACCCGACCTCGGAGTTTGGCCTGCTGTCGATCGCCGAGGGGTACGAGCACCAGGGCGACCTCGAGGCGTTCGGCGAGTGGGCCCGGCGGGCTGTCGAGGCCCATCCCGACTCGTTCGACGCGCAGTTCGCCCTGCTGCGGTACTTCGAGGCGACCGGCAAGCCCGACGAGGCGCGCAACGAGCTCGATGCGATCTTTGGGCAGATGCTCCGCGGTGACGAGCCTGACCCGTCGCCGGCCCTTCGGCTGTGCTCGTACTACCTCGACCGCGGCGATTACCACCAGGTGCGCCATATCGCCGGCGTGGCTCTTGGCGCTGCCGACGATCCTGCTCTCGTCGGTCGTCTCCACTTCATGAGCGGCTTCGCCGACTACCTCGAACACCGCATCCCGGAGGCGGCTCGGGAGCTGGCGGTCGCCGCCCGGCAGGCCCCGGAGCTGGGCGAGGCGCACTTCTTTCTCGGTCGATGCCGGGTGCGCCTCGGGCGAGCGGAACGGGCCGTCGAGTCGCTCCAGCGGGCGCTCGTCCGGTCCGCAGACCCGAGCTGGCAGATCGAGCTTGGGCTCGCCCTGAAGCTGGCCGGCCGCGACGCCGAGGCGCAGGAGCAGTTCGACGAGGCGATCGACGCGCTCGAACACGCGGCGGACGCGGCGCCAACCGATGCGGCGACCCGGCTCATGCTCGCCGTCGGCCTGAACCGGATCGGCCGAGACGACGACGCGGCGCGCGAGTTCCAGCATGCGCTCGAGCTCGATCCCGATTCGGCCACGGCGCTCAACGACCTCGGCTACATGTGGGCCGAAGCCGGGCAGAACCTCGACGAGGCGCTCAAGCTGATCGAGCGCGCGGTCGAGCTTGATCCCGACAGCAGCGCCGTCGCCGACAGTCTCGGCTGGGTCTACTTCCAGCAGGGCCGGTACGAGGAGGCGCTCCGCGAGCTCGAGCGGGCCGTCGAGCTCGGCCCGCCCGTGGCCGAGATCTTCGACCACGTCGGCGACGCCCACCTCAAGCTCGGCGACACGGCGAAAGCGATCGAGTGGTGGAACAAGGCGCTCGAGCTGTACCCCGAAGACGCCGCCGCCATCCGCCAGAAGATCGTCGAGCACGGCGGCACCCCGTCGGTCGACTAGCCCTGCCTTTTCCTTGGTTTCCTGCGTGTCGACAAGCTCGCCTGTCGTGCAGCGCGTTCGTGTCGAGATTCCAGAGCCCGTTAGGGCGTTTGGCAGCCGCTCGCCCGTCGTGCAGGGAGTTCATAGCGGTATTTCGTAGCCCGCCAGGGCGTTTGGCAGTAGCCTCGGGCGTAAGCCCGTGGTACGCGGTATCCCCAAGAAGAATGGAGCCCCTTCAGGGGCGA
>CAYUZG010000249.1:0-3730 GCA_964449605.1 uncultured Verrucomicrobiota bacterium
CCGAAGTCGCCGCCCGTGCCCACCAGCGTGCCGACCGACGAGGCGATCGAGGCCGCGAAGGCGATCACCGGTTTCCGCCACATCGTCATCGACGCGAACAACAAGCGGGCCGCGCGCGCTGTCGAGGGCGTCGAGGTCGATCTCGGCGGGATCGCCAAGGGCTACGCCGTGGACGTCGCCATCGAGACGCTCAAGAAACGCGGCGTCAAGGACGCGCTCGTCGAGATCGGCGGCGAGACGGCCGCCATCGGCCTGACGCGGGAGCGCGATCCGTGGCTCATCGGCGTGCGCCATCCGAATCAGCCCGCCCGGTTCCTGACCACCATCGAGCTCGAGGGCGGCGCGATCGCCACCTCGGGCGACTACTTCAACGTCTACGAGATCGGCGGCCGGCTCTACTCGCACATCATCGACCCGGCCAGCGGCAGGCCGATCGTCAACAACGTCTGCAGCGTCACCGTGCTGGCCACCAAGTGCGCGCTCGCCGACGCGCTTGCCACCGGCCTGATGGTCATGGGACCGGAACGGGGGCTCGCGCTCGTCGAATCGCTCCCGGGCGTCGAGGCGATCATCGCTTGGCGCACGGGCAAGGACGCAATCGAGGTGAGGGCAAGCCGCGGCGCCCGGCACTACGACGTGAGACCCTAGCAGGGCATGCTCAGAGTATCCTTTTCGCTCGACCGATTAGGGCGCTGGAGGAATCAACGCTGCTTGTCCCCCATGCACTTATCTTCGATGCTGGAGCTGGAAGTCGGGGCGCTTCAGCGTCCCGTTCCTCACAGGCCAGCCCTTTAGGGCTGGTGCAGCGGGGGGTGCCAACGGCCTCCAGGGCGTTTCAACGTCCTTCTCGTTCTGGCTTAAGCCAACGTCGAGAAGCCCGTTGAAACGGGCTCAGGAGCCCTAAGGTGGCACGCGTGATACCGGCCCTGAAGGACCGGCCTATGTTCAGGCCGACAAGCCTGCTGAAGCAGGCTCTGATTCGTCGTCTCCGGGTGAGCCAAGGGCTCGTGAGCAACTACCTCCGCTTGTTCTCCTTCGGTTCTGATCATGGGTTGCCGGCTAACAAACCGGGCTGCGGAACATCCGGCCTCGCCCGGTGTCCAAAGGGC
This sequence comes from uncultured Verrucomicrobiota bacterium, assembly GCA_964449605.1. Taxonomy (GTDB): domain Bacteria; phylum Auribacterota; class JABMQX01; order JAFGEW01; family JAFGEW01; genus CAYUZG01. Next base: position 1,110 of record CAYUZG010000249.1, read on the forward strand.
ATGAACAAGCGCCAGTTTATGGGTCGGCTTGCGTTGAACACAAACCCCCGATGTCAGGAGGCCCCGAGATGAAAGCGCTGCAGATCAGTCTTGTTGCCGTTGTGGCCGTGTGCTGGGCCGGGCTCGCGTTCGGCGACGGCTTCCTGGTCGCGCCGCATCCGGACGAGCCCGTCTACGACGTCTACAACGTCAAGTATCACCGCGTCAGCGTCGAGATCGAAGGCCAGATCGCCCGCACCACCATCGACCAGGTCTTCGAGAACCCCGGTCGGCGCGAGATCGAGGTCGTCTACCTGTTCCCGATCCCGACGGGGGCGTCGATCTCGTCATTCAGCATGTTTGTCGGCGACACCGAGCTCAAAGGCGAGATCCTCGACAAAGACGAGGCGCGCAAGATCTACGAGGACATCGTCCGGCAGAAGAAGGATCCGGCCCTGCTCGAGTACGTCGGCGGCGGCCTGATCAAGACGAGCGTGTTCCCCATCCCGCCGGGTGAGACACGCACGAACCGCGTCGTCTACGAGGAGGTGCTGCGGCGCGACGGCGACCTCGTCGAGTACATTTACCCGCTCAACACCGAGAAGTTCAGCAAGCAGAACCTCGAGGAGGTCACCGTCAACGTCTCGATCGCCTCGACGGCGCCGATCACGAACGTCTTCTCACCAACGCACGACGTGCGCATCGAGCGCTTCACCGACCACCGCGCCACGGCGACGTGGACCGAGCGCAACACGAAGCCCGACATCGACTACCGGCTCTATTACTCGACGTCGGAGCGCGAGGTCGGCGCGTCGGTCATCTGCTATCGGCCCGACCCGCACGGGTCCGGTTACTTCCTGCTGCTCGCCTCGCCGAAGGCCGAGCTCGACGAGGGCGCGATCGTCCCGAAGAACCTCATCTGCGTCATCGACCGGTCCGGCAGCATGAACGGCGAGAAGATCGAGCAGGCCAAGGGCGCGCTCAAGTTCGTTATCAACAGCTTGAACGCCGACGACCGGTTCGCGCTCGTCTCCTACAGCGACTCGATCGACGTGATGAAACCCGAGCTGCTGGCCAACACGAAGGAAAACCGCGAGGCCGCAGTCGTATACGTCGAGAACCTGAGCGCGACCGGGGGAACGAACATCCGCGACGCGCTCGTCGAGGCGCTCAAGCTCGCCGCGTCCGGCGATCGGCCTAACATCATCATCTTCCTGACCGACGGCTTGCCGACGGTCGGCGAAACGGACATCGGGAAGATCGCCGAGGCGGTCGCGTCGGCGAACACGCTGAACGCGCGTCTCTTCGTCTTCGGCTTCGGCTACGACGTGAACGCGGTCCTGCTCGACAAGCTCTCGAGCCAGAACCACGGCGTCTCGGAGTACGTCCGACCGCAAGAGGACATCGAGATCAAGGTCTCGAGCTTCTACGCGAAGGTGCAGAACCCGGTCCTGACCGACGTGGCTTTGGAGTTCGACACGCTGGACGTCAGGGACGTGTTCCCCACAGTCCTTCCGGATCTGTTCAAAGGCGGTCAGCTCGTGATTGCCGGTCGCTACACCGAAGGCAAGAAGACGTCCGGCGAAGCGGACAAGGTGACAATCCGCGGGAAGCTTCAGGGCGAGGCGGCGGCGTTCGAGTATCGACTCGGATTCAAGACGATAACGGACAAGACGGCGAACAACTTCGTCGCCCGCATCTGGGCATCGAAGAAGATCGGCTACCTGATCGACCAGATGCGCGTCCACGGCAAGAGCGACGAGGTCGTCGACGAGATCGTCCGGTTGAGCAAGGGGTTCGGCATCATCACCGAGTACACCTCGTTCCTCGTCGAGACCGATGTGGAGCTCGAAGAGGACGACGCTGTGGACATGGCCAAAGGCGCCTTTGACGGCTCGTTGCGCGTGACGAGCGGCTCGCACGGCGTCGCGCAGGCGCAGAACGTCAGCGCGATGCAGCGCAGCGATCAGATCAACCTCAAGAACGTCTACTACGACGCCGAAGGCAGGCAAGTCCAGTACGACACGGTGCGCAACGTCGGCGCGAAGGCGTTTTACCAGCGCGAAGGGTTCTGGGTCGACGCCGCGTTCGACAAGGAGACGCAAACGCCGGTCGAGGTCGAGCAGTTCTCCAAGGGATTCTTCGAGCTGAGCCAGAAGCTCGGCCGCGACAACCAGTACCTGTCGTTCGCGAGCAACATCATCGTCGTCCTCGACGGCCAGGCCTACAAGATCGCCCCGGCGCAGCCGCCGGACGAAGAGCCCCCCGACGAGGGAGCGAGCGACGCGGAGTAGCGGCGACCTTGACGTGCAGAGAGCTGAGCGCGGTGCCTGTTCCGGTCCTCGGGTGCCGCGCTTCTCCATGTCTCGCAAGAGCCGCATAGCGGCGATTGGAAGTAGCCTCGGGCGCAAGCCCGTGGATGGCGTGGGATAGCCAGGCCGTCAGAGCCCCTTCAGGGGCGATTGGGAGCACATCCTCAATCGCCCCTGAAGGGGCTCTGGGTTTTCTTTCTGCGCGCCACCACGGGCTTGCGCCCGAGGCTACTTCCAATCGCCCTTACGGGCTCCGGGATTGGAGTTGCGACAAGCGTTGCGGCCAAGGCCTGGTGCTGTCGTGGTTGAATGCACACAGGCTGCGAGCCG
>CAYUZG010000250.1:0-3722 GCA_964449605.1 uncultured Verrucomicrobiota bacterium
GTAGCGGTCGATGCGGGTGCGCTCTGCTGCCGACACGGTGGTCTCTCCTGGGTTGGTCGTCTGCCGGCCGGCGCCTGGGGCGTCGACGCACGACGGGTCCTCAGTTTAGCCGAGGGGCGAGCGGTCGCCGCCTTTGCCGCATCGGTCCGCCCTGAAGGCGCGGAGGTGTAGACTGCCTCCGGGACAGAGGGAGCCCGGCATGCCCCGAGTGGAGTGAGGTGCGCCGTCTCTCGGAGGAGGATCCGATGCAGGTCAAAGCGACTGCCATGCGCCGGTCTGCCCGGCTTCTGATCGGTTTCACCCTGGCGTGCGGTGCGCTATTCGCGCAAACGCCCGCGATGTTCGGAGCCTCTCACGTGGATGGCGCCGTTGGACAAACCATCCTCCATCAGGATGAGATCCCCGACCCTCGATCAGGACCGCATTGCGCCTACGACGACTTCTCCCGGGTTACGGCCGAGGGCTGGGGCTCCTCGGGAAGCGGCGTCGACTGGAGCGTCTTCCAGCCCGACCACCAGATCTCCGTCGATGGTTCGCGCGCCCACATCATCAGTACCGGCAGCAACGGCCCCGGCTGGATTATTGCGTCGAATCCGCCCGGGATGTGGGACGGGCACGACGGGAGATCGGCAGAGGTTCTGCTTGGTGTCGACAGCATTCCTGCCGGTGGGGCCGTGGCCTTCAGCTTCGCGCGGCTAGGCAACGGATACCTCAGCGTTGGAAACGGGCCGGCGTCAAAGGCGGCGGTCAACATCGATACGAGCAAGCCATTCTGGATCAGGTGGTGGCAAGGGCCGGCAGACGACCCGGACTTCCTACTAGTTTCCGCGAAGGCCTGGCAGGCCGGCGAACCGGAGCCCGACTGGCAGGTCGCGAACAGGTACCTCAACGCTCCACCTACAAACACGGTGGTCGGGAGCCACATTGCGGGAGACTACGTCTTCAACTGGTACAGCGTCATCAGCGGGTGCCAAGGCGAGGCCCCGCTGGCCTGCGGAGGGCGCGACGTATTGCCGCCGTCTGCTCCCGAAGGCCTGCCCTCTTGGGCTCCCGGCGATACGGATGGGACAACGACGTACGAGCGGAAAGCCGCAGGGGACTCCTTCCGCGTCGTCGACGGGTACGACCTCAACCAGTTCCTGTTCCAGAGTAATGGGCCGGTACACGTGACTCTGCATCTGCCTTACATGGGACCGGTGGATCCGAACACCGGCGCTCCCGCCGAGGGCAATCGGTTCTACAACAAGAACGCAATCTTGATGGTCTACACGTATGACGTCGACGCCCAATGTGGCGAACGGGACTCCGTGATCCTGAACGGAGAGGGTTTGGGCTATCTGCGAGCGACGGGCAACCTGTCCTACGGCCAGACCGGGTTCATCATCAGCACCTCCAGGCTGAGGTTTCCGGCCTCAGCTGACGCCCCCGACGTGGCCAACGATGTGACCATCGACGTCGATATGTTCAGCCCCGGCGACGTGTGGGCCGTCGACATTCTGGGCGTCGAGCTGTTCCTCCCTCTCCCAACGCCTCGAGATGCGCCTGTGCTGCTGCTCCACGGGCTGAACGGCATCAACAACCAGAGCGTGCCGCAGGACAACGAGATGAACACGCTCCGACAGTTCCTCGTGCCCGTGCCGGACGATCCAGACAATCCGCTGAACGACCGGCACCCATCGCTGGTCATCAATCCAAACATGACCCAGTACGGGACGATCGCGAGTGACTACGAGATCATCGAGTCGCAGCTGGAGAAGCTCTGGCGAGACAGCGGGAAGGTCAAGGTCACGCTCGTCGGCCACTCCTTGGGTGGGTTGGTGGCTCGCTACACGGCGGCAATGCACCCAGAGTGGGTGGACAAGGTAGTCACCATCGGCACGCCCAACAGCGGCGTCCCACTCTTCCTCGAGTGCTCGGTGCTCGCTTGGCCCTTGTGCGATGGGACCGCTTTCGCCGAGATAACGGACTCGTACGTCTACTACACGTTCAACAAGTCCTTCCCCTACGGATCGAATGAGACGAAGCAGTACCAGCTGATAAACGTCGCCGGAAGCAAGGATCTGGGCTACTGTGCCTCGTTCGTGTTTGGCGGTGTGACCTATCAGCCCGGTTTCGGCGACGCCAACTTGTACGACACCAGGCTGCCCAATGACAGTTGCGTCTCCGTCGATAGCCAACTGGCCATGTGGAAAAGCGGGAGTGCGTCGTGGGGAGGTACGTACTACACGGACCACGGCCACGAAATGACGAACACCGACATCTTGGGGTACGTCAAGTGCATCGCTGACAAAGAGCCGTGGTCGGAAGACACGTGCCTTCTCAGCGCTGGGCACGCATGGACCGAACCATCCGGCCCGATCGCCGTGCCAGATTCGAGCGCCGCAGTTGGGGTGGTTGTGCCTGCCGACGGCAGTGTGGACGTGCCGCTGGCATTCGAGGGATCGCCAACCGCAGAGCTGATCGCGTATGTCTCGAGCGACCAAGTCAGCGTGACGTTTGGCGGAGCCTCATTGACCGAGGAGGGCACGGAGCCCGCGCGGGTCCTGCACGCCACGCTCGACAGTCCAGCCGACGGCTCCATCCACTTGGTCAACTCAGGCAGCACAGACAGTGAGGCGAGCGTGATCGCCTACATCCCGACCACGCGCCACCTCCTACTGTCAGCGCAGACCGCGTCTGTCCTAGTCGGAACGCCTATCGAGTTCACGGTCGCGCTCAGCGACGCAGTGAGTGGGGATTCCGCCCAGGCAGAATTCATCGATGCGTCCGGTGGCCACACCGCTGTCACTCTTGCGACTACTGGGACCGGGCAGTGGACCGGTAGTGCCACTCCGACGGTGGCCGGACCCGGCTTCATCAGGGTCTGGACGACCACCGGGGGCGCGCGGTATGCGGGCACCGCTGTGTACGTTATGGGTGGCACAGTCTCGGTCGGTCCTGGCTTCACTGAGAGGCTGGACCGCGTCACCTCCGATGGCCTGTCTCAGCCTGCGCTGGTGCTATCGCCGACCATCACGGTGGCAACCGGCGGCTCATACGTGGTCCAGGCTTCTCTCGTCGATAGCTCGGGGGCGTACGTCGCGACCGCGCGCACCAATTCCTTGAATCAAGGTTACTACGAGCTCGTCCCGGGGAGCCAGACCGTCGACCTCGTGTTCGACGGGGGAGACATCTACGAGTCGGGCAGGCCGGGCCCCTACCGCCTCGTGGACGTGCGGGTCAGCAGCTTCTCAAGCGGCCAGCTGCAGCCGGAGGCAGAGGTGGCCGTTCTGGGAGCCACTGCTGCCTACGACTACCGGCAGTTCAGCACCGACCGTGTGCAGATCGACGCTGACAGCCTCTTGGCTCAGGGCTTGGATGCCGATTCGGACGGCTACTTCGAGAGCCTGTCGCTCACGGGGGACGTTGAGGTCGATGTGGCTGGGAGCTTCTTCGTCTCGGCTGACGTGGTCTCCGCCGACGGCACCGACATCGCGGCAGCTCGCGCGCAGTTCACCGCGACGGTCGGCTCGAATCCATTCACGTGGGTCATAGATGCAGACTCGATCTACAGGTCCGAGAAGGACGGCCCCTACACCGTTGGCAGCATCATGGTCTACGCCGCCGACCTGTCCGTGAGCGGCACAGCCACGGCCACGGCAACCACCCCGGCATACGCGTACGGGCAATTCGCGCCGCCTCCTACCGTCCCCGGCGCCCCGACGAACGTGACCGGGGTCCCG
>CAYUZG010000251.1:0-3689 GCA_964449605.1 uncultured Verrucomicrobiota bacterium
AGATGCCCTACAAGCTGCCGCTGGCCAAGCTGGGGCCGATGCAGGTGTACCTCGGTAAGCGCGACCCGGAGCTGTCCGGCGTTGAGCAGCTACGCCTGGCCCTCGACCTGGCGCTGCACCACTGGAAACGCGGTACGCATGACGGCGGGGTCGAGGGCCGTGTGTACCTCTACGGCTCAGCGGCCTACGATGCCTGGATCGAGGCGCTCGGGCGGTTCGACACGCTCGCCGAGGACGAGGCCAGGCAGCTCGCTCATACGAACGGCTGGGCGGCCGTATACGGCCTCGCCGGCGCGCGTGAGGCCGCAGCCGCGTTCTTGCGCGAACACAAAGCGCTTGTGCCCGACGAGGTTGCGGGTGCCATGCAGCGAGCGGCCGAGGCCTGCACGGCGGCGTCCGCAACGCTCTTCGCTGTCTTCGAGAGGGAGAAGCTGTTCCGCATGCCGTGGCAACGCCCGCTGAGTGACTGGACGGCCGAGCAGCGGGAGCGCGAGATGGACATCCTCGGGCAAGCGCGGACCGACGACGAGCGCACGATCGCCGAGCTCGAGCAGGCGCTCGCCGCCCTCAACGCCGGCAGCGAATCGCCGACGAAGTAGGGAAGGCGTTCACACCTCCCTCGCACAACAGACCGGTACACAGCCAACTGGGCGGGCGGGCTTCGGCCCGCCCGTCCTCGTCTTGAGTTCGTGCACTCTCGCGTGCACGCGCTTTCGCGTACGCGTGCTCTCGACGGCAACATGAAACAGACCCCGCTGATGGTCATCAACAGATTAGTTGGACATAGGCGCAGTGCTGACGCGGCAGCGATGTAGGGCGGGGCCCCCCGGCCCCGCCGCAGCCGCGAAGCGGCGACACACGCAGTCAGCGACCCGGCGGGCCGAGGGCGACCCGCCCTACATCGCTCACGCCTGCGGGAAGTGCCGGGCGACATGTGGTGGTGGTGGTCGGGGCACCATACCAGCGCTGAAGCGCTGGCTTATGCTGATCGGAACAAGCGCGTTGAAACGCGCTTTGCTGATCATCTACTCGGATATGGGAGCGTGTCATGGGAGCGGAAAAACCGTGAAAAACCCCTTGACGCCCGGGCGAATCTACATTAGTAATGTCTAACATACTGATGGAGTTCGATGCCCATGGCAAGCCTGGTCAAGGTGCTCAAGGCGTTGTCGTCCGAGCCGCGACTCACGATCTTCCGGCTGCTCAAGCAGCGGTCGCTGTGCGTGAACGCCATCACCGCCAAGCTCAAGATGACCCAGTCGGGGGTCTCGCAGCACCTGCGCATCCTGAAGGAGGCCGGCCTCGTCGTGGCCGAGAAGCGCGGCTACTGGATGCACTACTCGGTGAACCGCGACGCGCTGGCGCGGCACGCGAGCTCCATCGGTAAGCTCTTCGACGCGACTGAATAAGGACAACCCCAAGCGGAGGTACTGAACGTGTGCAACAGAAAGGACGGATGCCTGCAGCCGGAAAAAGGCAAGGGCGACCCGCGCAAGTGCTCGCCCGAGCAGATCAAGGAATGCCACGGCGACGTCGACGGCCACCCCTGCGAGCCGGATGAGCGCAAGGCCGATCAGAAAGGGTGCTGTGGGTCGTCCGGGGCGGGATGCGGCGCAGGAGACGCCGGATGAGGCAGGACTCCGTGCGGGACCTCTACGTGGCCTACGTGGGCGTCGTGATCGCCGCGCCGCTGGTGATGTTCATCTATCTGCAGCTCGGCTTGGTCTGTGCGCCGCGCGCCATCGTATCGGAGACGATCTGCGGCGCGGCGGCGTTAGCATTCCTGACGCCGGCCGTGTGGCGCGGCGCACGGTGGATGTACTTTGCCGCGCTCGTCGTTCCCGCGATCATGGTGCCGCTGACGCCGATAATCATGCTGAGCGTGCTCGGTTGGGACGGCGTGGTCCACGGGCACTTGATCGCGTTCTTCACGTTCGAGGCGATCGCCGCCATCGAGATCGCGCTGATCGTTCTGATGTTGCGTCGGCTGGGCCGGCAGCTTCACCGGGCGAGCCGATAGGCGCTGAAGCTGGTATACTTGTCGCTCCATGATAAGGGGGCCGCTGGATGAGCATCCTGGAAATCGGCTGCTGTGGAGCGTATTGCAGAACATGTCCGGTCTTGAGAGAGAAGTTCTGCCGAGGCTGCAAGCTGGGATACAAGGACGGGAAACGAGATCTCGCAAAAGCAAAATGCAAGATGAAGGTCTGCTGCATGGGGCGGGGCCTCAGCACGTGCGCCGACTGCGAGCAGTACGAGTCCTGCGACATCCTGCAAGCGTTCCATGGAAAGAAGGGCCACAAATACAGGAAATACAAGCAAGCGACAGACTTCATTCGGGCGCATGGCTACGCGAGATTCCTCCGGATCGCCAACAAGTGGAGAATCCAATACGGCAAGTACGAATAGACCCTCCGGCCCTGTGTTGAGCTCGGTGATCTGAAGCACGCCATTCAGGACGGAAGGAGGGAGACGCGATGGGTGCCCAAGCACTGGTAGCGAACGAGACGGCCGTCGTCGTCATCGACATGCTCAACGACTTTATCGCCGGCTCGCTCAAGTGCGAGCGCGCCCGGGCGATTATCCCGAACATCAAGGCGCTCATCGAAGCCGCCCGGAAAGCCGGCGCGCACGTCGTCTACAGCACCGACGCCCACTCGCCCGACGACCACGAGATCCGCGTCGCCTGGCACGCGCACGCCATGGCCGGCACCGACGGCGCCCAGGTCATCGACGAGCTCGCCCCTCAACCCGGCGACCACGTCAGCCCCAAAACCAGCTACAGCGCGTTCTACCAGACCAACCTCGACGAGTTTCTTGGTCAGAAAGGCATCAAGACCCTCATCTTGACCGGCGTCCTTACGAACTGCTGCATCCAGTACATCGCCGGCGAAGCCTTCGTCCGCGGCTACCGCGTCATCGTGCCAAAAAACTGCGTCGAAGCCCTCACCGAGAAAGAGCACACCCACGCCCTCGAATACATCAAGTTCTGGTTCAAAGCCGAGATGCCCGACTCGGCGGAACTGGTCCGTGGATTCGGAAAGAAGGAGGAGGCTTAGACAGGATCAACAGGATTGACAGGATCAGGAAGAAATCCTGTCAATCCTGTTGATCCTGTCAGGAATCTTCCTGCTCTGTTGCTGATCCTGTCGCAGAGCTCTTCGGGAGCTCGCGCACCTTGCGGCGGACGTCAACGCCCTTCTCGCCGAAGTTGATCAGCAGGCCGACCGGGTTGCCGGTCGCGACGAGGTAGTTGACGAGCTGCGCCTCATGCGCCTTGACCAACTGGCGCACCGACTTGAGCTCGACGATCACGCAGTCCTCGACTACCAAATCGGCCATGAACTCGCCCACGATCGTGTCGTCGTATGTGACCGTGATCGGTGCTTGCTGCTCAACCTCCAGATCTGTCTTGCCCAGCTCGATAAGCAAGGCGTTCTCGTAAACCGATTCGAGGAACCCGAACCCAAGCGCATTGTAGACCCGATACGCGCATCCGATGATCTTCTCTGTCACGTCCTGATGCTGCATGGGAGTCTTCCTGGACAGGATCGACAGGATTGACAGGATTCCTCATGATCCTGTCAATCCTGTCGATCCTGTCTAGATTCCTTTCCTATCCCATCACCGCCCCCGCCTTGCCGGCGCAGCCGAGGGCCAGCATCTTGCGCGCGACGATCGCTTTGACC
>CAYUZG010000252.1:0-3688 GCA_964449605.1 uncultured Verrucomicrobiota bacterium
CGTCCTTGTGCTCGGGCGATTGGTGGTGTACGCTTCGAGGGAGCCGGGTACGATCACAGGGGGCCGCGACGAGATGACGACCCGATACGGGATGCACTGGAGGCAGGAGAGATGGTGACCGCATTCATATTGATCAAGGCGCAGCGCGAGAAAATCGCCTCGGCCTCCCAGGCGATCCTCAACCTCGACGGCGTGGCCGAGGTCTATAGCGTCGCGGGCGGCTACGACCTCGTCGCCATCGCGCGTGTGCGCGAGAACGAGGAGCTCGCCAAGCTGATGACCGAGGACATGATCGGCGTCGAGGGCATCACCGACACCGCCACGCTGATCGCCTTCCGCCAGTACAGCAAGTACGATCTCGAGCAGATGTTCAGCCTCGGCGCGGAGTAGGCGGGACCGGCTCGCGGCGGGAGTTCGGGCCGCTGGCGCCGACGGGGTCCGGCACGAGCTTGGCGATCTGGCTGAATCAGCCTGCCGTATCGGCCATCGTGGCCAACGCGATCATGGCGTCCCAGCCGGCAGCGTCTCACTTCCTTCTCTGACGGCGTCGTGCCTTAGCCCGGCATAGGCCCAGAGGAACAGCATGCCTAGGACCGCATCGATGAACGCGAGCGGCTTCCACATGCCGGGAACGCCATGGACGACCCAATGGCCGAACACCACGAGGCAGAACGACGCCTTGAGCATGATCCCATACGGGATCAGGTTGCGGCGGCGCAGGGGGTTGCGGGCGATGGCGACGAACATTGAGGCGAACACCAGAAGAAGAAGTCCGGCGAACTGCGTGTAGCCGAGATGGTTCGGTCGCGTCACCTTGAACGCATCGAACACGGCGGGCGTGAGGAAGACGAAGGCCACTCCCAGGATCCCGTCATAGCCCGCCGCCGCATAGAAGAGCGCGGCCGTCCACTTACCCCGAGTCATGATCCCCTCCCTGTCGGCTGGCGCGGAGGAACTGGCGGAACCGGTCGCGGCGCGCGTGGGTGGACTCATCGCTGTAGAGCCGCACGACGAGATCGCGAAAGCCGTTCCTGAGTGCCTCGACCGACATCTGCTTCGGCTCGAAGTTCACGTCGAACAGGGTGCAGGTGTGCCACGCCGCCGGGTCGAGCAACCGGCCCTCGGCGAGCAGCCGGTCATACAAGGGCGTGCCGGGAAACGCGGTCTGAACGGTCACTTGCACCTCATGCAGGCCGGTCGCCTCGACGAACTCGACGACTTGGTCGAACACCTGTGGGCCGTGACCGTCGAGGCCGATGACGAAGCAGCCGTTGACGCTGATGCCATGCGACTGGATCGTGCGGATCGCGCCCGCGTACGTGGGCCACTGCGTCATCTTCCAGTTCCGGTGCGTCTCGACCCCGTCGAGCGGCCCCTGGGTCGGGCTCTCCAGGCCGATGAGCACCTGCATGCAGCCGCTTTCGCGCATCAGGCGCAGGAGCTCGGCGTCATGCGCGACCGAGATATCGGTTTCGGCAAACCACCGGAGGCGGCGGCCTTTGAGCTCGCCGAGCAGCCGCTTCCAGTACGCCTTGTTCACGATGCTGTTGTCGTCGGCGAACTCGATGAACGGGTGCGGCCAGATCTCGCAGATGCGGTCGATCTCGGCGAGGACGCGTTCGACCGGTTTTTGCTTGTAGCGGTTGGTCAGCAGAACCGAGCTGGCGCAGAACTCGCAGCGGTGGGGGCAGCCGCGGCTCGTCTGAACGGTCAATCGATTGTACTGGTCGGTATCGAGCAGTTCGAAGGCCGGCATCGGCGCGTCCCTCAGGTCGAACTCGTCGCCTGTCGCGCGGTAGATCGGCTCGAGCGCACCGGCTTCCGCGTTCTTGAGCACCCCGGGCCAGCTTGCCTCGCCCTCGCCGATGACCACGGCGTCGCAGTGGACCTTCGCCTCGTCGGGGACGGAGCTCGCGTGCAGGCCGCCAAGCACGACGGGTATGCCGAGCTCACGGTAGGAATCCGCCAACTCGTATGCCTCGGCGATCTGCGGACTGTAGCTTGAGATGGCCACGAGGTCGAACTGGTCGGGCAGCCCGCCTGCCCGCCTGCGAGCGGCCAAGTCCGGGATCTCGATGTACTCGAGCTCGTGCTCGGGGGGCGTCATGCCCGCCAGCGTCAGCAACCCAAGGCTCGGCAGCGAGGCGATGACCTTGCTGCGCTCAACAAACCCGGGCAGCGTCAGGCCGAGCCGCAGGAGTTCCTCGTCGTAGACGCGGATGCCGCTCATGGCGATCAGGGCGATCCTCATGCTCGAAGTACCCCCACACAGAAGATGACTGCGCCGGCGAGCAGGCTGAGCACCGGGACGAAGAACAGGTGGCGAAGCGGCTTCCTGTATGCCGACAGGTAGCAGACGACCGGCATCGTCACGGCGCCCGCGATGAACAGAAGCGGCGGCCACGCACTCGGGTGTTCGATGTCGAAGAAGCGCACGCTCAAGGCGTAGGCGAGGTTGATGAAGGCGATGCCGAAGAACGACACGTGAGCAAGCCGGATCATGCGCCGCGGCCACGCGGCATAGCCGCCGAGCCAGTCCTCCCTGTGGAAGAACATGCCCTGGACCGTTCCGGCGACGAGTCCGAGCACGATGCCGATCCACGCGGCATGCAGGGTTGTTGTCTCCATCGACAACGGCCCTCGTTCCCGCGGGCGACGACGCGTCAGCGGATCGTGTAGACGATCGTGACGACGGCCGTGATCTTCTTCTCGACCGTGCTCGTGCTGTACATCCCGCGGCTGGAGACCTCGGTCGAGTGCCTCGGCGTGATCTGGAAGACGCCCTGGCTGGCCGAGCGGAGCCTGCCGACCTTGCCCCGGCTGTTCACGGCGAGCTGTTCGGCCCGGTCGCGCGCGTCCTTGGTGGCCTGGCCGAGCAGCTCGATCTTCAGCTCGTCGAGCTTGGTGTAGAGGTACTCGGGGTGGTTCGAGGAGAACTCGACGCCCTGCTTGATGAGCACCGTCGAGCCGCGGGCGATCCGGTCGATGAGCGCAGTGTCCGACGAGGCGACCGTGACCGACTGGTACAGGAAGTACGCGTCGATCTCGTTCGTGCGGCGGCCTTCCTCGTCGAGCTTGTGCTGCGTCGTCGTCGAGACCGACGACACGACGATGTTACCCTTGCTGACGCCCTCGCTCCGGAGGTAGACCATGACCTTCTCGAGGTCGTCCTCGAGCTTGCCGTAGCCGGCGACGAGGTCGATGGTCTTGACCTTGAAGCTCCCTTCCCACTGGGCCCAGTCGGAGACGATCTCCTTCTCGGCGTACCCCTTGACCGTGATCGTCCGGTTGGTGATCTTGATCTTCTCGACGGTGCGCATGGCGATCCAGGTCGAGACGATCAGGCCGAGGGCGAGCGCGACCCCGAACAGAATGAGGCCGGGCCGGTGTCCAGTGCTTCCGTTCGTCATGGCGTCGTCTCCTTATCAGCAACCGGTGTCCGGGTCGTCGGCTATTCGCGCAGGTTGAGGCGTTCCTTGGCCTTGACCAGGTCGGCGACGAGCGCGTTGATCGGCGTGGCGACGTGGTGCTTCTTGCCGAGCGCGACGACGGCGCCGTTCAGGTGGTCGATCTCGGTGCGGTGGCCGTGGCGGATGCGGTGGAGCATCGACGGGTAGTGGGCACTCGTGACCGGGATCAGCTTCTTGAACAGGCGCTGCACGTAGCCCTGCGGCGTCGTCGGGTCGAG
>CAYUZG010000253.1:0-3688 GCA_964449605.1 uncultured Verrucomicrobiota bacterium
GCGCCCGTCTGCCTGGCGACGTGGCGCATCGTGTTGACGACGCCGGCGTGCGCGCACCCGACGATGAGCACGACGCCCTCGGCGCCGGCGAAGTAGACGGCCTGATCGTCGAGCATCTCGTCGGCCACCGTGCATGCCTCGTCGAGGTAGAACGGCCCGCCGGTGTCCTCGAAATCGGTCTCGCGCGGCACCTGGCCCGTCACGAACACGCCGTCAAGCACCTGTGTCGGTTCGGTTGTGTGGACGATGCGGCCCGCGTGCTTGGCGAGCGCGCGCCCGGTCGGGAGCGGTAGGCCGATGTCGCGCGTCGGCAGCCCCGGCGCTCCCGCGTACTTCGGATCGAGGGCGGCCGGATGGATGTAGACGGACGCGTGCGGGGCGGCATCAAGTGCGAGCGGCAGGCCCCCGGTGTGGTCGTAGTGGCCGTGGCTGAGGACGATGGCGTCGGCCCGCGAGAGATCGACGCCCAGTGCCCGCGCGTTCGGCCCGAGCGCTTGGCCTTGGCCCGTGTCGAATAGGAGACGGCCGTCGTCGGTCTCGACCCAGACGGCGAAACCGTGCTCGCCGCGCAGCGCAGGTTGCGCCGCGTCGTTCTCGACGAGAACCGTGACGCGAACAAGGCCGGCCACGGTGCGGTTCCTTTCTAGTGGTCGCAGATGTTCTCGCCCGCCTGGAGCGTGCCGTCGGCGTATGCGGCGGCGAGCACTTCGGGCGTCTCGACGGGTGCGCCGATGACGACTTCGATCCCGTTCTCGGTAAACAGCGCCTGGGCGCGCTGGCCCATCCCGCCGGCGATGATCACGTTGACGTCGTGCTCCGCGAGCCAGCGCGGCAGGAGGCCGGGCTGGTGGGGTGGCGAGTCGAGGAACTCGGTGGCGGCCATCCGCTTCGTTCCCGGATCCACGTCAATAACGGCGAACTGCTCGCAATGGCCGAAGTGCATGGCGAGCTTCCCGTTCGCCGTCGGGATGGCGACCCGCATCGTCTGCTCCTTCTGTGTTGGTTCTGCCGGTTCGTCGGGCGGGTCCTGTGTCGGTGCCGGCTTCGAGCCCCCGGCCGGGCCGGCGGCCGGCGCGATGGCGCGCACGATGGGCGCGATAGCGCGCACGATGTCCGCGAACGCTTTCGCGGCGGGCGTGTCCGAATGGAGCTGCGTGAACGGCTGGCCGGCGTCGGCCGATGCGACGAGACGCGGGTCGAACGGGATCGCGCCGAGGAACGGGACCTTCATCTCGGCGGCCATTCGCTCGGCCCCGCCGCTGCCGAAGATGTCGGTCGTCTCGCCGCACTTGGGGCAGACGAACCCGCGCATGTTCTCGACCACGCCGAGCACGGGTAGGTTCAGGGTCCGGCAGAAGGTGACCGCCTTGCGCACGTCGATCACGGCGAGCTCCTGCGGCGTGGTGACCACGATCGCGCCGGTCGCCTGCTCGACGAGCTGGACGACCGAGAGCGGCTCGTCGCCCGTGCCGGGCGGCGAGTCGATGACCAGGGCGTCGAGGTCGCCCCACTCGACGTCCTTGAGGAACTGCTTGATTACGTTCGCCTTCATCGGGCCGCGCCAGATCGTTGCCGCGTCGCTGTCGTGAAGCAGGAAACCGATCGACATCACCTTGATGCCGGCGACCGACACCGGCACGATGGCGCCGTCGCGCACGGTCGGCCGCGCGCCCTCGATCCCGAGCAGCTTCGGCACGCTCGGCCCGTGGATGTCCACGTCGAGCAGGCCGACCTTGTAGCCCATCGCTGACATCGAGAGCGCGAGGTTCACGGCGACCGTGCTCTTGCCGACGCCGCCCTTGCCCGAGAGCACGAGCAGCTTACAGCGCACGCGGCCCATCCGCATGCGCACCTCGGCCATCTCGCGCGCCATTTGCTTCCTGATTTCGGTCTGGTCGGGTTGTGGTGCATCCGCCATCGCTATCGCTTCTTCCCTCCGTCGTGTGTGAGCGCGTGCGCGAGCCGTTCCCAGAGCGACCGCACGCGGCTCGCCGTCGGGGACTGATCGTACTCGACGATGCTCAGGCCTTCAAGCTGCGCTTTCGTAAACGCTTCGTCGTAGGGGATCGTTCCGGCCACGGGCGCGCCGAGCTCGGCCGCCTGGGAGGTGATCCGCTGCGCGAGCTCGTCGTTGATATCGGACTTGTTGATGCACACCAGGGCCGGCACGCCGAAGTGCCTCACCAGGGCGTGGACCCGCTCGAGGTCGTGCAGGCCCGACAGCGTCGGCTCGGTCACGATCAGCACGAGGTCGGCCCCCGTGAGCGACGAAACGACCGGACACCCGATCCCCGGCGCGCCGTCGACGAGGATGAGATCGAGCCCGTCGCGTTCGGCGATCTCTCGAGCCTTAGTGCGCACGAGGGTGACGAGCTTGCCCGAGTTCTCGCCGGCCGGCCGGAGGCGCGCGTGCACCATCGGCCCGTGGCGCGTGTCGGAGATGAACCACTCGCCGGTGACCGCGGGGTCGAGCACGATCGCGTCGGCCGGACAGAACCGCGCGCACACACCGCACCCTTCGCACGCGAGCGGATCGACGCGGTACGTCGTCTCGACATCGTCGTCGGGCGGCCCGTCGAAGCGGATCGCGTCGAACCGGCACAGGTCGGCGCACCGGCTGCACGCGGTGCATTCTTCCGGGACGATGCGCGCTTCTTGCCCGCCGGAGAACGTCTCACGCGTCTTGACGTTGGGCTCGAGCACGAGGTGGAGATCGGCGGCGTCCACGTCGCAGTCGGCCAGCACCTTGTTTGCCGCCAGCGCCGCGAACGACGCGACGAGGCTCGTCTTGCCCGTGCCGCCCTTGCCGCTGATGACGACCAGCTCTTTCATTGTCCGGCGACCTCCTGGATGCGGGTGAGCAATGCGTCGAACAGCGGCCGCAGCGCGGGGACGGCGTCCGAACCGATCTCGCCGCGCGAGTACGCCTGCGCGATCCGTAGATCGTGCGGGATCTCGACGAGCAGTGGGATGCCCTCGCGGCGGCAGTACTCCTGAACGCGGTCGTCGCCGATGCCGGCCCGGTTCACGACGACGCCCATCGGCACGCCGATCTCGCGCACCGTCTCGACGGCGATCGTCAAGTCGTGCAAGCCGAACGGCGTCGGCTCAGTCACGAGGCACGCGACGTCGCTGTCGTTGACCGCGGCCACCATGGGGCACGTTGTGCCGGGCGGCGCGTCGATAATGGCCAGGTCGGGCGAGCGGAGCTGCGCCTTGACGCGCCGGACGATGGGCGGCGAGGCGGCCGCTTCGCCGATCTCGACCAGGCCGTGGACGAAGCGGACGCCGTTCGACCGGCCGGCCTCGATGACGCCGACCTGCTGCTGGGCTTCCGTGATCGCCTTTTCCGGGCAGACGAGCCAGCACGCGCCGCATCCGTGACACAGCTCGGGGAAGATCACGACGGTACGCTTGACGCAGGCGATGGCGTTGAACTGGCATGCCTCGACGCACTCGCCGCAGCCGGTGCAGAGCTCGTTGTTGACGGCCGGCCGGGCCAGCATCACTGGCTGCACGTCGTCGATCTCGGGCTTGAGGAAGATGTGGGCGTTCGGCTCCTCGACGTCGCAGTCGGCGAGCACGACGCTGAGCCCGCGCGCGGCCGCGACAACGGCCAGGTTCGCCGCCACGGTCGTCTTGCCCGTGCCGCCCTTGCCGCTTGCGACGGCGACGACGAGACCGGGAC
>CAYUZG010000254.1:0-3669 GCA_964449605.1 uncultured Verrucomicrobiota bacterium
TGCACCTTGAACCCCTTCTCGACGAAGAACGAGCCGAGCGACGCGGCGAACGTCACGAGCTCCTCGAACTGCTCGAGCGACCGCTCGTCGCGCTCCGTGAGCGCGTTGTCGAAGACGAGCGTGACCTGCAGGTGCTGATCCTGAGAGAACTGGGTGACGACGAGCCCGTCGGTCTTGGCTGAAAGCTTCCAGTTGATGAACCGCCGGTCGTCGCCGTGCTGGTACTTGCGGAAGCCGAACACCTCGGTGCCGATGCCGGGCCGGTTGAGTTGGCCCTCGATGTCGCTCAACACGTTCGCCAGGAAATTCGGGTTGAGCGGCACGACCTTCGGATAGACGATGACCGTCTCGGGCCGCTTCGTTGCAAACCCCCGTGCGAAGAAGCCGAGCGGGAAGCTCGTCGAGATCACAAGCTCGCCGAACTCGTACTCGCCGCGCCGGTCGATCACGTGCTGGTACGTGGTCGACACGGACGTGCGGGGCGGGACCTTGACGACGTACTTGGGATCGAGCTTGCGGCGCTCACATGTGTCGTGCACCACCACCGAGATCGCGGGCACGAGCCGCTTGTGGTTCGTCAGGATCAGCTCGACCGGGAACGGCCGCTCGGCGAACACGTGCGTCGGCAGCACGCGCGCGAGCGATAGGTTGTTGATGCTCGTGGTCGAGATGATCGACGAGAGCAGGGCGAAGCAGATCATCGTGGCCAGCAAAAGGAAAATCAGGTTGATCTCCTTGGCGAACGCGACGATCCCGACAACCACGATGAGCAGGATGAAGACGCGGCCCTCGCGCGTGATCCGGAACAGGAACGTCCTCTTGGGGAGCCTGATGCGCACGGCGGCGACTCCTCACGGCGTCCGGGCCGTCATTCTGGATTCTCAACCACGGGGATGACGGGAAACGAAGAAAAACTCACCGCGGCGCGCGCAAAGTGCACCGCCCGTTCCCCGTGTTCTCCGTGCTCTCCGTGGTTCAGTTCTCTTAGAGCGGCACGGAGATCTCGCCCAGGATGCTCTTGATGACCTGCTCGGCCGAGCTGATCCCGGCCGCCTTCGGCCCGTAGTGGGCCGAGAGCACGAGCCGGTGCGCGAGCGCATTGACGGCGAGCAGCTTGATGTCGTCGGGCACCACGTAGTCGCGCCCGCTCACCAGCGCGCGCGCTTGCGCGAGCCGGAACAGCGAGAGGCTCGCGCGCGGGCTGACGCCGAGCTCGACGAGCTCCGAGGCGCGCGTCGCCTCGACGATCCGCATGAGGTAATCCATCAGGGTTTCGTCAACGCGCACGCGCTCGACGAGCGACTGGAGCTCAGTGACTTCGCCGGCCTCCAGCGCCGGCTCGACCTCGCGCAGTGGGTCACCCTGCTTGCGGCTCAGGATCATCTCGATCTCGCGCTCGGCCGACGGGTAGCCGATCCCGATCTTCATCATGAACCGGTCGAGCTGCGATTCGGGCAGGGGGAAGGTGCCGTAGTGCTCGACCGGGTTCTGCGTGGCGATCACGATGAACGGCTCCGGCAGCGGGTAGGTGTTCGAGTCGTACGAGACCTGGCGGTCGTTCATCGCCTCGAGCAGCGCGCTCTGTGTCTTGGGCGAGGCGCGGTTCACCTCGTCGGCAAGCACGACGTTGGCGAAAATCGGCCCGGGCTGGAACTCGAACTGGCCCTTCTGCGAATGGTAGATCGACACGCCGAGGATGTCGGTCGGCAGCAAATCGCTCGTGAACTGGATGCGCCGGAAGGTGCAGTTGATCGAGCGCGCGAGCGTGTTGGCCAGCGTCGTCTTGCCGATGCCGGGCACGTCCTCGATCAGCATGTGACCCTTGGCGAGCAGACAGACGGTGACGAGCCGGATCACCTCGTCCTTGCCGTAGATCACCCGGCCAATCGTCTGGCACAGCCGGTCGATCTTCTCGCTTGTCTCCGACGCGTCCACGGCAGCCATCCCGGCTCGGGGTACAGGCGTGGCGGTCACAATCGTGCCGCAGTATAGGCCCGGCCGTCCGACACCCGCAAGCGAAACCCGCATGGGACACGACCCAGCCCCATGCGGCACAGGGCGCCCGACGGCTTAGAGCGCGTCGTGGGTTGCCGGCCTACTTGCCGGCCCGCCAGCGTATCCTGATTGCCAGGACCGTCACGATCGCCCAGCCGACGTAGAGGTAGTAGCGGACGCCGGTGCTGCTCCAGTCGATCGGCTCCTCCGCCGTGTCGGGGTTGTCCGCCATCTGGACGGACAGGAAGTTGGCGATGATGTGCATCACCCACGACACCGCGTAGAAGAGGGCGCAGAACACGGCGATCTCCAACACGAGCCTGAGGACCCGCCCGGTCATGCTCTGCGCCAGCTCGCTCTTGAGCCTCTTCGGCCCGCCGATGATCATGTCCCGAGTCACGTGCACGGCCACGGCGGCGCGCTCGGCGCGTTTCTCAACGAGCCGGCCGCCACACTGGTCGCAGATGCTGCCGCCGAATAAGTCGATCTTGCATCGCGGGCAGTAACGCATCGTTCAGCCTCTCTCTGGAACGCTGTTTGCCGACTCGCCGTGCCGAGCTCCGGCCATGCGCCTCAGCTCTCGCGGGTTCGCGCCGCGTTCACGTACGCGCCGTAGACGCGGCGCAGGAGCTCGTACTCAGGCTCACCGAATTCAGTACCCTCTGCATGCAGCGACGTCAAGTAGTAGAGTGACGGCACGCCGAGCGCCGGCTGGCGCTCGACATACTCGCGCCACGCCGGCAGGTACGAGAGCGGGTAGTTGTCGCTGTCGATGAGCCATTCGGGGCAGGCGGCGCGGGCGACCTTCTGCCGGTGCTCCATCGTCGGGACGACCGAGCGGAAATCGGAGCAGATGTCGTTGAGCCGGAGCATATCAACCACGTCGCCGAAATACGCGTTCGCCGTGTGCGCGATCACGAGCGCGTCGCCCTTCGCCTCTTTGGCGGCCGAGTAGATGATCGACAGCAGCCGCTTCTGCAGCTCGACGCCCCACACCTCGTCCTGGTGCAGCCGGCAGCCCGGCCCGGCAGGGATGTCGGCCGTGAAGTCGATCTTGAACCCCGACGCGTTGAGGCACCCCTCGTCGGGCGAGAGCATGAAGCGGACCTGCTCACGCAGCCGCCGCTCGTACGCCGGGTTCGTCGGATCGACGCCGAGCGGCTCGCCGTCCTTGAGGATGCACTCGTCAGGCGGCACGCCCTCCGCGCCCCACGAGTTGTACCAGAGCAGCACGCGGACGCCGTCGGCCGCCATCCGGTCGATGAAGCCGCGCATGTCGGGCCACTTGCCGATGTCGGGTTTATTGAGGCCGTAGTGCGCCTGCCACTTGTCGTCGATGATGAGCGTGCCGAACGGGATCTGCTTCTCGCGCAGCAGCTCGACGATCCGCCCGTACACCGCTTGGGTCGCGTAGGTCGCCGGCCGGTTGCCGCTCCGGCTCATGAGATAGCACTGCTCGCCCCAGCCGCACACGATCGGCTGCCGCCACCACGACGGGATCGCGCGCTTGGGCACCGGCACGTAGCCGCGATCGCGCAGCCAGCCAACGTAGCGTGCGAGCGCGTCGTACTCGCTGTCGCCGACGACAAACACGAGCTTCGGGCTGCGCCACGTGCCGTCGACGCGCGTGTGGCCGTCGTAGCCGAGCCGAAAGCCGAACAGCTCGCCGCCCGT
>CAYUZG010000255.1:0-3642 GCA_964449605.1 uncultured Verrucomicrobiota bacterium
GCAGCCTGTCATAATGTCGGGCAATTGTGTGCGGCGCAGCAGATTGGGCTTGCCATTCGGGGGAAGATCTGCTATTGTATCCCCGTTCACTTGCAAGGGGTTCGATAGAAGTCCACGCGGTATCGGTTAAGCGGTTTTGATTTGCGTCCGTGATCGTGTGGTTTGCCGCGTGTGAAGCCACAACATCTTGTAGGGGTTCGCGTTGTGGTGTCGCGCGCGGGGAGCTTCGATCCTGCGTAAGGGGGATTCGCTAGCTCCGTCACGAGTTCGGCTAGGCCGCGCATTGTAGGGATGCGCGGCAGTCAGCCTGGCAGGCGCTGGACGTCTGCGAAGATCGGGTTATACCCCGAGAGCATAGGGAAGGCCGATGTGTCGGCAGGTGGCGGCGGAAGCCCATCGCCGTGGCTGGGCCGGGCATCAGGGGTTGAGGCTCGAGGGGTTCTGGTCGCCGCCCAGTGTGGGGTGAGCAATCACCTGGGGCGGTCGGCCTAGAGCGACAGCCCGTGAGAGACACAGGCGAGGTCGCTGATGACTTGCCGATGTAGGGGTCGGCAGATCATTGGGCGATGGGGGATTGGTCATGCTGGTGTCCGACCCGCGCATCCGCGCGAGTCTGCGCGCGATCGCCAGAGCGATTGCCGCGAACCCGTCGGACCAGGACGATGTGCTGCAGGAGATGCTCATTCATCTGTGGCAGACCGAGGTCACGAATCCTGGTCAGACCGAGAGCTGGTATCTGCAGAGCTGCAAGTACCACGGCCTGGACTATATGAAGCGCGGCAAGAGCGTGGACAGCAAGCACCGGGTCGATTGCCTGCTCGTGTCGGTCGACGAGGACGCGGCCGACGAGCGGCCGACGCTCGAACCTGCCGACCAGCATGATTTCCGCGAACAGATCTTTGCCGGTGACGCGCTCATGACGTTGCGTCAGCGGTTGACCACATCGCAGCAGACGCTCCTCGACGCGTTCGCCACGGGCCAGAGCGTGGCCGAAGTCTCCCAGGCGTTGGGGTGCTCCCACCAATACGTGAGCAAGCAGCGCAAGAGGATCGCTCGCGCCCTCGCCGGCGTGCTTGCATAGCGACGGGCTGGGGTTCCCGCCCGGCGGGCCTAGGCGTTCGTCTCCGGGGTGTCGAAGACCGCCTTCCTGATGCTTTTCAGCAGTGTGGCCGGTGTGGTGCCGTGTTGTGCCGAGGCGCGGAGCCTCCGCTTGGTGGCGAGTTCGGCCTCGTAGAGGCGGCGGAGACCGGGGTCCTTCCTGATTCGCTCGGCCATCTGGGCCGTCATTGACTCGGGGAGCTCACCGTCGAGGTGGGGCGTGACGAGGGCGGCGAACGCCTCGCTGGACCAGTTGAGGCCGCCGCGCGGCGGCACGTAGAGCGGGCTCTCCTTCAGCACGCCGTTGACGATGACGCGCGCGTGGGTCCTGTGTGCTTCGTCGAGGAGCTCCTTGGGGAAGAGGGCGCTGTCGTAGCGGCACAGGATCGTGACTGGGAAGCGGCGGTACTGGTCCTCGAGAGCGCGCTCATAGGCCATCACGTCCTCGCTCCCGGGTGCATCCGAGAGCGCCCACCCCAGATCTCCGGTGGCCCGCAGGGCCGTGTGGCCGGACGCGATCGCCTCCTTGGTGGCTCCCTCGAAGAAGGCAAACATGGTGTCCTTGTCGAAGCGGCCCGTTGGCAGGTAGACGTCGCGCGCGGTCTTGATTACGAAGGCGCCGGACCTGGCGAGCGCGTCGACGTCGAGGCCATCGCTGCGGAGCGCGTCGCGCACGGTGTCGGGGCTGTCGTCGCCGGTCACGTAGCAGCACTGCTCGCCGCGCTCAATGCCTGTGCGGATGAACGGCACGCTGGCAGCGAACTGCTCGCGTTGATCGCGGTAGAAGAGGGCGGTGTGCTCTCGTGCGGGGGCTTGTTGGAAGGCTGTGTCGAGGGTCGTGTCCATGTTGTCCGTCACTGCCTGGCGATCCGCACCGGGGCTGCTGCGGTGGTGTCTCGTATGGCTGTCCGGACGATCGCGGCCTGTTCGCAGGCCGTGCAGGCCAGGCCGACCACGTCGTCCTCGGACAGGTTGGCGGCCAGGCAGTACGTCGTGCCGCCCCGCCGCCAGAAGGCCATCTGGAGGTCCTCGCGATCTGCGGTGTAGAAGGTCATGGCGTCGCGGGACTGTTTCTTGAGACGCCAGATGGCTGGCCGGACGCCGGGGATAACGAAGAACGAGACCAGTCCTTCGTCGCCCTGGTACTTGACGAAGGCCATCACGTGGCCGCACAGGGTGCACCTGCGGGCGCCCCTGAGGGCAAACTCGTCGCCAAGCCGAGGCACGGGGACGGTGAAGCCGGCGGCTTCGGACGTCTCTGCGGCCACGGCTTCGTAGCTGCCCTCGATCCGGACGGGGAAGCGGTCGACCTGGGTGTGGTGGGCGTAGACGTCGTCGATGTACGGGGTGATCCGCTCGCCGCTGAAGAGCACGAGCACGACGACGAGCACGGCAACCAGCAGCCCGGCGCCGGCGACGCTGGCGCCGGCGGGACTGCGGGTCAGCAGCCACCACAAAGATGGGCGTTTGGCCGCCGGGCGGGCTTCCTGCGCGCGGCGTTCGCCGAAGATCATTGCACGGATGCTCTGCCGAAGGGCGGCCGGCGCGGTGTGGCGCGCTGTCCGAGTGGCGACGAGTCGCTTGGTGGCTCGCTGGGCGGCGACGAAGAGCTGGACGGCGGGATCAGCCTCGATCCTCTCGGCGACCGCCCGGGCTTCCGGTTCGGAGAGCTCCCCGTCGATGTATGCGGTGACGAGTTCGGGCATGTCGTTCTCGGTGCTGCTCACTAGGATGTCTTCACGATGCCGCGCTTTCGGGCGAAGTCGTAGAGCTTGCCCTGGAGGAACCGCCTTGCTCTCGAGAGCCGGGACCGCACTGTGCCGATGGGGCACTCCATGATGTCGGCGATCTCTTGATAGCTGAGGCCTTGCACATCGGAGAGGATCGTCACCATCCGGAACTCGAACGGCAACTGGTCGAGGGCCGCTTTGACGTCGTCCTCGACCAGCTCCTCGAACGCTTGCTCTATATCAGGCCCGCTGTCTGGGAGCGGCTCGGGCTGTGGCTTGGCCTCGAGGACGGCCTGGACCTCCTCGAAGTCGACCTTCGCCGGCTCCTTGGCGCGCTTTCTGAATGTGTTGATGAAGTTATTCTTCATGATTTTGAACAGCCAGGCCTTGCAGTTAGTTCCCCGCTTGAACTTGTCGAAGAATCGGTAGGCCTTGACGAAGGTTTCCTGGACAAGGTCCTGGGCGTCGGCGACGTTGCGCGTCATCTGCACAGCGGTGTTGTAGAGGAGGTCGAGGTGGACGAGGGCGTCGTCTTCGAACTCCTTGCGTCGTTCGGATTCGGTGCGCTTGGTCACGGAGACAGTCCTCGCAAGCGGTGTCGCCCGTGTGAAAATGCGTGCCCCACTCCCATTGTATCTATCTAGGCCGATCCGGCGCGCCATGTCAACACGAATCACACAGTATCTTGACAATTGGCGCTGTTGCAGGTATATACTCGAGGTGGAAACGACGCACGAGGAACAGATGATCCGGATCGTGTCGAGCTTCTACGCGGCGTGTGCGGCGCCGACCAGGCGGTTCCGGCGCACGCTGT
>CAYUZG010000256.1:0-3629 GCA_964449605.1 uncultured Verrucomicrobiota bacterium
CAATGGCGAAGATCGTTGTGGTCGACGATGACGAAGACCTTCAGGCCTTCGTCGAGTTCCACCTCAAGAAGGGTGGTCACACCGTGCTCGCTGCCCGCAACGGGTTCGAGGGCATCGAGCTCGTCGAGCAACACCGTCCTGAGCTGATTATCCTTGATGTCATGATGCCCGGGCTCGACGGCGTTGACATCTGCAAGCGGCTGAAACGGAACGAGGAGATCGCGCAAATCCCGGTGATCTTCCTTTCTGCCAAGAGGCAGGCGGTCGAGCGAATCAGGGGCATCGAGTCCGGCGGCGACGCGTACATCACGAAGCCGTTCGACATGAATGAGCTGGCGCAGGCGGTCGAGACAGCCCTCCGTCGGCACGATTGCTGACAGACCCTGGCGTCTCTTCTGCCCCGGCGGACTGCTCGTGACGTCCGGCGGCCTCGCGTGCGCCGCCCAGTCGCATCCTCAAGCCGACGTCGAATCGTCCGATACTCCGATTGGAGTTCTGCATCAGAGCTGCGTCGGTCGTCAGGCACGCACAACGTGGCGGATCGATGCACTTCGGTTGCCATCGACCACCGCAAGGCGACTCGACGCACCATCCGACATCTCACCGGGAGTGACCGATGAAGAAGAAGGTGTTACTCGTCGAGGACGACCTCGACGTATCGAGGATGTACCAGTTCAAGTTCGCCGAGGGCGACTTCCTGATCAATGTCGCGACGAACGGGCGCGAGTGCCTCGAAGCGCTCGAGACGGACATACCGGATGTGATCGTGCTTGACCTGAAGATGCCCGTCATGGACGGGTTTCAGGTCCTGCGTAGGCTGCGCGCGGAGCCGACCTGGCAGGGGATTCCTGTGGTGGTCCTTTCCAGCCGTGAAGCGGACACCGAAGTCCAGCAGGCGCTCGATCTCGGGGCAACGGACTTCTTCGTGAAGTACCGCTCCCGACCTGAAGATGTTGTCGTCAAGGTCCAGCACGTGCTTGCACGGCCTGCGGAGAGGCGCGTCTCGTGGCGCTACCGGCTGCCCGTTAGGCCAGAGGCGGATGAGACGGCCAGGTTGATCGCCGACTTCCGACTGCCCCACGGGCTACAGTGCACAGAGTGCGGGCAGGCGCTCGTGCTCGAGATTGTGCCCGACCTGTCGCGCGAGGAGCCGTGGTTCACGGGCCACTTTGTGTGCTCGCACTGCGATCCGTCGCGTTCTTCCGCTTCGGCGCCCGCTCAGAGAGGAGCGACCCATGGCGAAAGTCCTGCTCATCGATGATAACAGCGATATCCACCGCTTCGTGCGCCTCCACGTCGGGCAAGCCGGCCACGAGTTCATGGGGGCAATGGACGGCGTGTCGGCGCGTGCGCGCGCCTTCGGTGACCGGCCCGACGTGATTCTGCTCGACTGGATGCTCCGCGGCGACGATGGCGTTGAGCTGTGCCGCGATTTCAAGCACGACGAGCGCACCTGCCTGGTGCCTGTCATTCTGGTCACGGTCCGCAGCTCAGCCAAAGACAAGATCGAGGCCTTCGAGGCCGGGGCCGACGAGTACCTCACGAAGCCGTTTCACCCGGGCGAACTGCTGGCGAGAATCAACGGGATGCTCCGCCTCAGGATGCTTCAGCGTGAGCTCAAGAACGTCGAGACAGCGCGCCAGACGCTTGGGGCGCTGTCGCACCACATTCTCAACGCGGTCCAGATCATCATGACGGCGGGCGAAGAGGCCCAACCCGACGACGAGCACGGCTGGGAATTCCGGCGCACGGTCCTGGCTCAGGGGCGGCGGATCAACGACGTGCTTGATTCCCTTGGTCGCGTGCTTGCGAGGGGCGAACTGCCGGTCACCGAGTATCCCGGCGTCAAGGAAGGTATCGTCGACATCCGGGACGAGCTGACGGCACGCTCGCCGGACCTATGAGGCAGGCGCCTGCTGCGACGCCTTCTCGGCGACTGACTGGGCCGCGGCATCGAGGACCCCTTGCAGACGCCCGCCGAGCTTCCTGACCGCGTCGGCGTCGCCCGCCTCAGCAGCATCTTCGATCGTCTTGCCGACCGAGGAGATCGCCTCGAACCCGTATGTGGTTCCCGAGCCCTTCAGCCCATGTCCGAAGAACCTGAGCCCTTCGAGGTCGTCTGACCGAACCATGCGCTCGAAGTCGGCCAGCTTCTTGCGGAACGTCGCGACGTACTGGCGCACGATGTCCTGTGCGCAGGGCTTGGCCGGTGCGCCTGCCTCCTCGACAGGCTCAGCGGTGGAGAATGCTGGCCCGAGCAGGCGTGCGATCTCGGCCATCAGCGTCTCCTTGTTGATCGGCTTGGTCACGTAGCCGTCGACGCCGGCCGTGAATGCGCGCTGGCGTTCCTGGGGCATCGCGTACGCCGTGAGCGCCACGATCGGGATGGTCGCGAGCTCCGGGTTCCGCTTGATCTCGGCCGTCGCTTCGTAGCCGTTCTTGATCGGCATTTGCATGTCCATAAGGATGATGTCGGGCTTCAACTCCGCCTTACGGACGGCCTCTTCGCCGTTCTCGGCAAACAACACTGTGAAGTTCTGAGCCTCGAGCACCGTACGCAGGTACAGCCTGTTGTCGGCATTGTCTTCGGCCACCACCACAAGCCTGGCCGACTCGACGTTGAGCGCCGACACATCGGCTGGCGACAGCTGTTCTGGCTCCGCCTCGGGTCTCGTGCCGGGGAGCAGGGGCACTGTGAACGTGAACGTCGAGCCCTCACCCTCGACGCTGCTGCAGTGAACCCGCCCATTCATCAACGCCACGAACCGCTTGACGAGCGCGAGGCCGAGGCCGGTACCCGTACCGGACTGGCGCGTTGCCCCGCCTGCCTGGGTGAACGGCTCGAAGATCGCTTCGAGTTTCTCAGTCGCAATCCCGACGCCGTCGTCGATGACGTCGACCTGAAGCATCTCGTCGCGCCACTCCGTTCTGATCAGCACCCGGCCTCCAGGCGTGAACTTGACCGCGTTGCCAGCCAGATTCACAAGGACTTGGCGAAGCTTCTGCTCGTCGCCCTGCACGTACTCGGGCAGGGCCGGATCCAACTCGACTGCAATCTCGGCCTTGTGTTCCTGGGCGCCCACCCTCAGCATGGCGGCAACAGAGCGAATCAGGTTGCCGACGCTGAAACTGGACTCGAACACGTCCATTCGACCAGCCTCGACCTTCGAGAGGTCGAGCACGTCGTTGATCAACGCCAGCAGGTTCACGGCGTTGCGGTGAATGGTTCCCACGTGTTGCCGCCATTCGTCCGGCAGGGCCTCACCAAGCAGGATTTCCGAGAACCCGATGATTGAGTTCATCGGCGTGCGGATCTCATGGCTCATGCTGGCCAGGAAGTCGCTCTTGGCGGCGTTGGCGCGGTCGGCTTCCTGCTCGGCTCGCGCGAGATCCCCCTGTTGCTCCTGGATCTTGGTGTAAAGGGAGACCCTCTGGAGCGCATTGTGGACGGCGCGATGGATGGCCTCGGCCGTGATCCTGCCCTTGACCATGTAGTCCTGGGCACCGTTCCTCATGGCCTCAGTGGCAACCGATTCGCTGCCTTGCCCCGTGACCATCACGACTGGGATCAGCGTGTCGCCTCTCACGTCGGCGAGTTCGAGCAGGAACTCGATGCCATCAAGGTCGGG
>CAYUZG010000257.1:0-3627 GCA_964449605.1 uncultured Verrucomicrobiota bacterium
TGCGCCAGCCGGAGGCCCTCCTCGCCGTTGGTCGCCTCGTAGACCTCGACGGGGTCCTGCCCGAACGTGCGGCGCACCAGCAGGCGGATGGTTGGATCGTCGTCGACGACGAGCACGGACGGTGCCGCGATCTTCGGCTCCGGCTTGGGCCCGGCAACGCCGGGCGCTCCGTTCGGCGTCGGGCCGGCTTGTCCCAGCTCGGCCGGGCACACCGAGTGTGCCTCCTCGGCTGTGGTGACGCCCTCGATCACGAACTCGGCCGCACGGCTGGCCAGTGTGCGCATCCCCTCGGCGCTGGCGGCCTTGGCCAGTTCCGTCTCGGGTCGTCCCTGGCTGATGACCTCCTTGAGCTGAGACGTCATCTGGAGCATCTCGAACACCGGCGCCCGGCCGCGGTAGCCCGTGTAGGCGCACTCGGCGCATCCCTCGCCGCGCCGGAGCGTCGTGCCGGGCGCCACCTGCTGGCCCAGGCGCCGCAGCTCGTCGGGGCTCGCCTGGTAGGACACCCCGCACTTCGGGCAGATCTTGCGCACGAGGCGCTGGGCCACGACGCCGAGCACGGACGACGAGATCAGAAACGGCTCGACGCCGATATCGCGCAGCCTCGTGTAGGCGGCCAGGGCGCTGTTGGTGTGCAACGTGGTGATCACCAGGTGGCCCGTCTGCGCCGAGCGGAAGGCGATGTCGGCCGTCTCGGCGTCGCGGATCTCGCCGATGAAAATCACGTTGGGGTCCTGGCGCAGGATCGAACGCAGCGACGAGCCGAACGTGACCCCCGCCGGCTCGTTGACCTGGATCTGGTTGATCCCGTCGAGCTGGTATTCGACCGGGTCCTCGACCGTGGTGATGTTGCGGACCCCGTCGTTGAGCTCGAGCAGCGAGGCGTAGATCGTTGAGGTCTTGCCCGAGCCGGTCGGCCCGGTCACCAGGAGCATGCCTTGCGGGCGGAACAGCAGCTCGCGGAACGTCGTGAGCTCGTCGGGGCGGAAGCCGATCGTGTTGAGCGAGAGCTTCGCGCCCGAGAAGGTGAGCAGGCGCATGACGGCCTTCTCGCCGGTGAAGATCGGGATGACCGAGACACGCACGTCGATCTCGCGCCCATCGCGGCGCACCTTGATCCGGCCGTCCTGCGGCTTGCGGCGCTCGGCGATGTCCATGCCGGCCAGGATCTTGATGCGCGAAACCACCGCCGCGGTCAGGCGCGCCGGCAGCTCGAGCACGGTGCGCAGCACGCCGTCGACGCGGTAGCGCACGAGCAGGTGCTCGCTCGTCGGCTCGACGTGGATGTCCGAGGCGTCCTGCTTGAGCGCGTCCGAGATCATCAGGTTGACCAGGCGGATCACGGGCGCATCCTCGGCCTCGGCCGCGAGCTCGGTCACGGCGCGCGCATCGTACGAGCCGGCCGAGGTCACAACGATGCTGTCCTCGCCCGAGAGGTTCTTGCACAGGTCGTAAACCGAGCTGTCCATGCTGTGGTAGTGCTCGATCGCGCTGAGCAGCTCGCTGCGCCGCGCGAGCACCGGGTAGATGGGCATGCCGGCCGCCAGCGCCAGGTCGTCGGTGGCCATCAGGTCCCACGGGTTCGTCATCGCCACGACCAGTTCGCCGCCGCGCTCCTCGATCGGGAGCGCCGAGTGGCGCTGCGTCAACGAATAGGGGATACGCTCGAGCAGCGATTCGTCGATCCGGCCCTCGGCGTCGGCGCTCGCCAGTTCGACAAGCTCGATGCCCGGGTCGACGGCCTGGAACGCGGCGACCACCTGGTCGTCGCGCACGTAGCCCAGCTCGATGAGCTCATCGACCATGGGCCGTTTGCTGCCGGCGGCCGAGAGCTGGGCTTCCTCGAGCTGGGCCGGTGTGACGAGGCCGAGCTCGATCAGCTGCCTATCGATCCTCTGGAGCCCTGTGGCCATAAGTGCCTGCCGTTCTTGCTCCGGTGCGGTCCACGCGCTGGATAGGGACAAGACACTCCAGCGCAGTGGTTCTCCCCCATACTCGTCGGCAGGCACACCGACGGTCTTTACGTCTTTCTCGCCACAACGGCCCGAGCGCGCTCGGCCGCCACCCGGCGCGAGACCGGGCTCAACGCGACCGCCACTCCTGCCGATAAAGGGAACCGAGACCCGATTGCGAGGCACGTCTGTGCATTCGAGTGCCCACGGACAACACGAGCTGACGCCACACGCGCTCGACGACCCGGCTGCCGCCGATGAGGCGGCCCGGTGCGATTGCGCCAAGGTGCTGCGCGGGCTGGGCGAGTGCCGGAGCGGGCTCACCGGGCTGTCCGAGGCTGAGTGCCTGGCCGTGCTGTGCACGCTCGCGGCAGAGCACGGCGTGACGGTGCAGCGCAACCCCTCCACGGGCGAGGCCGACTCCGCGAACGTGCCGAGCGTCGACGCCCTCTCGGCGCCGGACGATCTGGACTGGGCCCGGGAGTTTGTCTCCCAGGTGGTGCTGTCCGACGCGCTCATGGGCGCCGCGATGCGGCTGGACGAGTCGAAGCAGGAGATCGACACGATCGCCGCGCGCCTCGAGCGGGTCGTCCAGGACGGCTCCGGGCAGCTCGATCGCAGCGAGGCGCGCTACGCGCAGCTCTTCCATCGAGTCAAAGAGGGCGTCTTCGTGTGCGATACCTCGGGGCGGTTCCTCGACGTCAACCCGGCCGCGCTCGAGCTGCTCGGCTACGGCACGGCGGAATCGCTGACGGGCGAACACACGTTCGGCTGGCTGTTTGCCAACGCCGCAGCGTGGGAAGGCTTCTACACCGCCCTGCTCGAGCACGACTCCGTGCAGCACCTCGAGTGCGAGCTCGTGCGGCGCGACGGCACGCCCGCGCACGTGCTCGTGACCGCCTCGCTCGTGCGCGACGCGAGCGGGGTGGCCACCGGCTTCGAGGGGATCTGGTACGACGTGACCGAACGCCGACGGCTGCACGAGCGGCTCGTCGAGGCGCAGCGGTTCGAGGCCGTTCGCCAACTGGGGCTCACCTACAGCCACGAGATCAACCAGCCGCTGACGGCGCTCTGCAACGCGGTCCAGGATCTGCTCGAACGCTGCGACCCGAACACGCCCGAGGCCGAGATCGCGCTGACGATGTCGGACCAGGCGGCCATGCTCGCCGAGGCGATGGTCAAGATCGGCCGCCTGCGCGAAATCCGGCCGGACACCGACGATCCGGACGTCACC
Organism: uncultured Verrucomicrobiota bacterium; assembly: GCA_964449605.1. Classification (GTDB taxonomy): domain Bacteria; phylum Auribacterota; class JABMQX01; order JAFGEW01; family JAFGEW01; genus CAYUZG01. The sequence goes on from CAYUZG010000257.1 coordinate 3,187, forward strand.
GACGCCTGAACGGCCACCCGAGCCGGTCGCCGTCTGAGGCAATTAACCCGACTCGTGCTCAATTCCCGCCCGGGCGTGCCGATAGCCGTTACAGAGCCAGTGCAGACCAAACACAGGGCATCGCAATGGAGTTGCCCCACAGCGACCCCGCGCGCGACGGGCCGGGCCAGCCCCCCGGCTCCGGCCAAGGCGACGCGATTGTCCGGGCGATCATGACGTGCCGCGAGGCGGTCATCGAACTGCCCGAACAAGCGCGCCTCGCCGTCGTCAGCGCGCTTGCGTCGCTCTTCGGCCACGCGCTCGCTCCGAAGCCGTCGTCTGAGGCCGCCGACCCGCGCGAGTTCGTCTCCGGTCAGGACCCCGAATGGGCCGAGCAGTTCGTCGCGCAGGTGCTGCTGTCCGACGCGCTCATGGGCGCGGCGCTGCGGCTCGACGAGTCGA
>CAYUZG010000258.1:0-3604 GCA_964449605.1 uncultured Verrucomicrobiota bacterium
GGCGTCGACGTCGATATCGTCCGTGTTGCGCTTGAACAGCGGGTGCGACGACAGGATCGTTGCGTGCGCCTTCGACAGGAACGCGCCCGTATCCTGTCCGGCCCGCTCGCCGAACATGTGGTAATTGCCGCTGCCCATGAGCGTGTAGCCGAGCTCCTCAAGCTGTTCCTTGGTCTGCTCGTTGTGCGGTAGGCCGAGCGCGTGGCCGAACTCGTGCGCGACGCCGCCAATGTAGGTCACGTTGTAGCCGCCGAGCGTGTAGGGGCGTATGCCGCCGTCGAGGATCCTTGGCGTCTTCTTCGGTAGGTTGAGCGGATCGAGCAGCTCGGCGTCGGTCACCCAGGCCGTGCCGCTCTTGTGGCTCCCGCCGCCGCAATAGGCCGAAGAGGAGCGGTAGATCTTCTCGTCGTCGGTGCCGCTGACAAAGACCGAGTTGGCGAAGATGATGATGTGGTCCTGCTCGATGTCGATGCCCTCCTTGAGCATCGGCCCCTTGACCTGGTGGCGGATCTCTTGGTCGTTGATCTCCTCGCCAAGCGCGTAGGCCCGCGTGCCCTTGACGACGTGGATGACTAGCTTGCCGTCGGCGTCGCGCTCGAGCGGGAACGTCATCGGCCCGAAGCCGTTGCGCTCCATCTCGTCGCGATACCACGCCTGGACCTCGGTCATGACGCGGTCGAGGCGCTCCTGGTAACCGGGCAGGCACTCGCGGTCGGCCGGGTTGAGGTAGACGATGTAGACGCATTGATGGGGTTTCTTGATGTTCACCGCAGCCGACTCCTCGCCCGCCGTCGCAATGCCGCCGCCCAGAAGCAGCGCCGCGGCAACACACCCCAGTACGAATAGACGTGTAAAGGATTCGTGGTTCATGACACATGCTCCACAGAAGGTTACAGCTTCAGGCCCGCGGCAGTCGCGCGGGGACCAAAGCATGACGCACCCGGCGGCGAAGATCAAGGAGCGAGTGTGGTCGTATCAGGGGAGGCGTGCTGAGCCCGCGCAGCGGGCGACATGTTGTAGCCACGGGCGTCAGCCCGTGGAGAGCAGGGGAAGATCATCAACGAACCCCCGCAGGGGGTGACATGTGGAATCGGGCCCGCATGAACAGCGTCCACATGCCGCCCCCTGCGGGGGCTCCTTCTCGACGAGACACCGTGTTCCACGGTCTTACGACCGTGGCTACAAGAGGTCGCCCCCTGCGGGGGCTTCGCTGTGCAGCAGCCGCCTGAGGGCACAGGACTGCCTCTGGCCTATGCGGCCAGGCACGACTGTGGTTTTGCCCTCTGTGTCAACCGAGCTGCGCCAGTATGAGAGGTTCTTCGGGCGGGTTGACAAGTGCAGAGCTCGGGGCGTAGGCTGGGCGTCGAAGGCGGCGGCGCTGGGGCGCGTCGAGCCTTCGGTTGTTGGGTGTTGAGGGCCGACTCAGGCATTCGTACTTGTCTTCATTCGTGCCGGCCTGGCTCGTCCCGGCGGGGCGCGTTCCGGGAACAGCCGGTGGCCCTGCGGCGTCTCAACGCTCGGCGCAACTCGAACCGACCTGCATGACAGGCGGCAGATGAACGAGCGGCTGGCATCGTATCTTCTCGACGTGGTCGAGGGGCGCCGTCGGGGCGTCGGCGCGGCCGTTTTGCGCTGGCTGCTCGGCGGGGTCTCGAAGCTCTACAGGCTCGTCATGCGGGCCCGCAGCGGCCTCTACCGGCTCGGCCTGTTCCGACGGCACCGGCTCGGCTGCCTGGTGATCAGCGTCGGCAACATCACGCTCGGCGGCACGGGCAAAACGCCCGTGGTCGAGATGCTCGCGGCGGCCTTGCGCGACGCCGGGCGCAAGGTGGCCGTGCTGACGCGCGGCTACAAGGGCCGCACGCCGCTGTGGCAGCGCGTATTCGGCCGCCGTATCGCCTACAAGCCGAAGATCGTCTCCGACGGCCGGCGCGTGCTGCTCTCGCCCGACGCCGCGGGCGACGAGCCGTACATGCTCGCGCAGAACCTGCCCGGCGTCGTCGTGCTCGCCGACCCCAACCGCGTCAAGGCCGGCCTGTACGCGATCCGCAATTTCGGCATCGATGCCCTCGTACTCGACGACGGGTTCCAGTACATGCGCCTGGCGCGCAAGTACGACTTCGTCCTGATCGACTGCACCGACCCGTTCGGCAACGGCCGCCTGCTGCCGCGCGGCACGCTGCGCGAGCCGCTGAGCAGCCTGCGGCGCGCCGCATTCTTCATGTTGACCAAGAGCGACGGCATCGACGTGGCGCCGATTCGCAGCACGCTGCGCGAGCTCAATCCCGGCGCCGATATGATCGAGACGACGCACGAACCGCTCCACCTGCAGCACGTCTTCAGCGGCGAGCAGCGGCCCCTCGACGCGCTCCGCGGCGCCCGCATCGTCGCCATGAGCGCGATCGCAAACCCGGAGAGCTTCGAGCGTGCGCTCGAACGGCTTGGCGCCGAGGTCGTCAGCTCGCGCCGGTTCCTCGATCACCACCGGTTCACCGCGCTCGAGGTGGCGCGTGTGATCGACGAGGCGCGCGCGCACGAGGCGTCGCTGATCGTCACGACGGAGAAGGATGCCGTGCGGCTCCCGAGGATCGGCGTCGACTCGATCCCCATCGTCTTCCTGCGGGTCAACGTGAGGATCGTGCGCGGCGCGGCCGACTTCAACGACTGCGTGGCACGCCTCTGCTTCGTGTGAGAGCTTCGGCGATCGGCCGCATCCGGTCTGCGGGGACGTTGCGCGGCGCGATCGGGGTCAGTTCCGGCTCGGCGCCGTCAGCTTGGACACGACGCGTTCGAGTTCGTCGAGCACCGCCTTGCTCGAGGCGCCGTTCGCGGTAACCCTCGACGAGAAGCCCAGCAGCAGGCTCACAAGGAAACCTACGCGCTCGGTCTCGTTCAGGATCGCCTCGAGGGTGCTGGTGAGCTCGTCGTGCTCGCCGGGCGGCGCTCCCGCCTTGGGCTCGCGGGTCAGGACGAGGTACTGGGCGTTGCCCATGATTATGCTCAGGCGGTTGCTGAGGGCGTGCGCGATCGAGGCGGCGAGCCGCTGGAGCGCCTCGGTCGGGATCGACACTGTGGCCGGGTTGAGTGCGTCTGACACTGGGGTCACGCCCTTCTCTGGTGAGGTTTCTTGGGCTGCGCCCTGTATGAGAACAAAGCACGTGCCAGCCGCGACCGGCACCCGGGCGGCGGGGTCCTTCCAGGGAAGATCGGTGCTGCGACGTCGGCACCCGTGCCGCACAAGGTCACGGGCGTGACGCGGCGGGTCAGGTCGATTGACGCGGTGCGTCAGCCTCGTCCGGAGTGCTGTCGGCGTGCGGCCCCTTGAGGCCGTACTTACTGACCCGGTAGCGCATGGCGCGAAACGACATGCCGAGCATCCGGGCCGCGCTGGTCTGGTTCCAGTCCGTCTCTTCGAGCGCGTGCCGCAGCACGTTCTTCTCGAACTCCTCGACGGCCTCATCGAAGCTTCGCCCTTCGGCCAGCCGGGGGGCCTCGGCCGAGGCCGCACGCGCGGCGCCATCGGCCGTGCGGCCGGTGACCGTCGACGGAAGGTCCTCGAGCGTGATCACGCCGCCTTGGGCCGTGACGACCGCGCGCTCGATGG
>CAYUZG010000259.1:0-3580 GCA_964449605.1 uncultured Verrucomicrobiota bacterium
AAATCGGTGGTTGATTCCTTCGGGTCGGCTCGCCTAGGATGGCGGCATGGCGGCGATTGATGATCTGAACGTGGTGTCGATCCAGGGGGCGTTTTTCGTCAAGGAGTTCGACCTGGCGAATCCTCTCGGGGTGGCGCAGGGGCTCAACAGCGCGTGCGGTAATCTGTTCGACGGACCGCCGGCCGTGCTGCCGGTTCCGCAGGGCGCCTCGCCCAAGGCGCGTCAGCAGGTGCCGCCGCACGTGCCGATCATTGTGCTCAAGACGAAGGACGAGAAGCAGCTTCTGAACGTGGCGCGCGAGCGGCTCGATTACCGGCAGCTCTTTCGCGGCGGGCCGCCGACGACGCTGCCGCCGGTTTGGGGCGCGTACGACGTGATGCTCGGCCAGATCGCCGAGTACCTGACGATGAAGCAGCCGGCGACGGTGTGGCGGCTCGGGTTTGTCGTGCAGTTTTTCGTCAAGCTCGAGTTCAGCGCGAACGCGCATCTCGGGCAAGCGTATCTGCGCGATGGTGTGTTCGAGGGCGCGACGGACCTGCAGCTCAACGCGCTGCACCGCACGAGCGTGGCCGACATCGCGGCGAACCGCTGGATCCGGCTCAAGCCGGTGCGCAACAAGGAGAATCCCAACGACGACTCGGCGATGATCGTCGAGATCGACATCAACACGCCCGCCGAACGCCCGGCCGATTTCTCACAAGAAGAGATCGAGGATTTTTTCGCCGGTGCGTACGACCACCTACGCACGCACGCCGTCGGGCAGATCATCCTGCCGCAGTAGGCTCGTCGGCCGACGGCGAGGCCGGCGTTCTGTCTGAAGGGTTCCTACCGTCTGTTTCTTCGTGCCGTCTTCGTATCGCGTCGGCGCGCTCCTTCAGCTTCCCGGCCTCGGCGGTGCGTCCCGTCTTGCGCAAGAGCAGAGCGTAGTCGTCGAGTGTTCGAGCCAGCTCGGGATGATCGGGCGGGTGGGCGCGCTCGCGGATCGTCACCGCGCGCTGGTAGAGCGGCTCGGCTTCGCCGTAGCGGTGCTGTTCCGCCAAAACCCCGGCCAAGGCGGCCAGGCCGCGCGCGACGTCTGCGTGCTGCGTGCCGAACGCGCGCTCGCTCGTGGCGATTGCGCGCCTGAGAACCTGTTCTGCTTCGAGCGGCTTGCCCTGCGCCTGATGGGCGCGGCCAAGAGGGAGCAGCGGTTCCACGACCCCCTGATACTGCGGCCCGATCTCCCGCTCGAGGATCTCCAGCGACCGGCCGGCCAGCTCTTCAGCTTCCGCAGGCGCGCCCTGCTCGAGCCGGACACGTGACAGGTTGGCCAGGATGAAGGCGGCGGTCACGCACTCCGGCTTGAAGGCTTTCATGGCGCGTTCTAGGTGCGATCTCGCCTCGTCGAGCCTCCCGGAATCGGCCGCAACACCGCCCAAGAGCATGCAGAGTGCGTCGATATCTTGTTCGTCCGGCTCTTCTTGTTGCTCGTAGACGGCGATGGCGCGCCGAATGAGCTGTTCCGATTCGCGAAGTCGCCCCTCGGAACGCCGAACGGCCGCGAGACCTTCAAGGCAATCGGCGACGATCGGATCGTCTGGACCGAAGGCCTCGCTTGCGAGGGCCAGCGCGCGCTCGCACAACTGCGCGGCCTCGGTGTGCCTGCCGAGTCCGTCGAGAACGGTGGCGAGGCTCAGGCGGGTCCCGATCGCCTCCTCGGAACTAGGCCCGAATGCGCTCTCGCGGATGGCCAGCGCACGCCGGTAGTGCTTCTCGGCGTCCTCGTACCTATTCCGGTTTGTGCAAACCGACGCGAGAAGATCGAGGGCGTGCGCCACCTCAGCGCTCTGTGCGCCGAACGCAGTCTCGGCGTGTCGGAGTGCTTGCTGCCAGTACTGCTCTGCCTCGGCCCACTTCGACTGGCGGGCGAGTGCGTGCGCAAGGTTGGCCGCCGCCCGAGAGAGGTAATCGGGGTCGGGCGTGCCGGCCTTCTCGGCGGCGGCGAGCGCCGCTCTACAGAGGCGTTCAGCGTCGGCAAACTCGTCTCGAGCGCTGTGCATGTCGGCTAAGGGTAGCAACATGCCTCCAAGGACGTTGTCGTCGGAGCCTAGGCGGCGCCTCCGGATGGCGATCGCGCGCTCGAGGAGCCGTTCGCCCTCGTCGAACTCGTCTTGCTCGATGTGAATGACGGCCAAGCCGAACAAGCTTTCAGCAACGGCGGCCGTGGTGGGGCCTGAAGTCTTTGTGCGGATCTCGATCGCGCGTTCGTGAAATGACCTTGCCTCATCATAGCGTTTGCACCGCCGGCAGGCCCACGCGGCTCTGCTGATCCAGGGAGCAATTTCCGGATGATTCGGGCCGTAGACTGACTCGACGAGCTCGAGTGCGTGCTTGGACTCGGCGAGGGCCTCGTCGCGTTGTCCGATTGTGTCGTAGGCGTCTGCGAGGGAGCCGAGCACGTTGGCGATAGGAATCGGGGCGGGGCGTTCGGCGCCTTCGGCGGTCTCGACAAACGCGCTGCAGCGCTCGACGGCCTCGGTGCCTCGGCCAAGGCGGCACAGGACCTTGGCCAGGAGACAGACAATGTGGCTGAGCTCGGGGCGGCCTCGCGTGGCGGTCGTCTTGCGAACCGCGAGTGCGCGTTCGAGGAGCGGTACGGCCTCGGTGTCCTTGCGTTGAGCTTGGTAGACCCAGGCGAGGTCGTACAGCGTCCTGGCCAAGGGGAGATCACTGCACCCGGCCTGCTCGGCGAGCTTGAGCGCGAGCGTGAGCTTCTCCTCGGCGACCTTGTAGCGCTTCTTCCAGAACGCCTTTACGCCGGCCCTCCAGTGGCCGTGCCAAGGGTGCGAGTGCTCGTAGAGCCATCTGGCGAGCGCATAGATGCCGATGCATACCAGCGCGGCAACGAGGAGACGTAGTCTGATCACGCGATCTCCGCAGCAACGGAGTTGAACAAGCCGACTCCAACTGCGCACGGCCACGTCCGAGCGAGCGGAAGGCCTGTCGTGTTGTCCTTGATGAGAACGTATTGTAACACGCCCGCTGCACTCAAGAAACGACAAGCGAAGTAGCCGGCCGCCATGGAGCATGCAGCGTTGACGTTGCGTCGTGCGGGCCTTCATGGCATAAAGGTGTGTCTTCGACGGGGTATTGTCGTGGTGCAGCAACAGGAGATGGCCAGATGAGATGGGTTGGCGTTGTGCTGGTGTTGGTGGCAGTCCTTGTCGTGGCGTCCGGGTGCGGGCGCAGGCAGGAGGTGGTGGCGCCGGTTCCGGGCGGCATCGTGCTTGCCGAGGGGACGAAGATCATCCAGGGGGGCCGTGTGTGGTGGGTCGACTTCGACGGCGTCGATCAGCCGGGCGTGCTGACGGTGACGGTCACGTGGCCTGGGCCGCCGTCGAAGATGACCGTGTCGTTCCGGCACGGCTCGGCGCGCAACCGCGGCTGGGTTCGGAAAGGCAAGCCGGTGGTGACGCGCGTCAAGGTGACCGCTCAGGACGTGGCCGGCGGCGGGACGTGGCGCCTGTATCTCGCCAACCACGGCCGATGCGGCAAGACGGCGCACGCCAGGTACGTGGTCGTGTTCAGGCCGGATTGAGTT
>CAYUZG010000260.1:0-3572 GCA_964449605.1 uncultured Verrucomicrobiota bacterium
ACGACGCCGCTGCACGCCTCGGACGTGCTCCAGCCGATGACGCCGCGGTCGGCCTCGACGAGGGCGACGGCCACATTGCTGATCGTCGGATAGACCAGGTCCACGCTCGCCGTGTCGCTCACGTCCTCGGGCGTGCCGCCGTGGTCGGCGTCATGGTAGAGGGCGGTGATCATGTCGCCGTGCGCGACCTGGATTTCGCCGCTGCCGGGACTCGATTGCGTCAGTCCAACCTCGCCGACGAAGACGGCTGAACCGGGCGATGTCTCGTCGAGCGTGACAACCTCGCCCGTGGGATCACTCGTCGATGACAGCGTCACCTGCTGCGTGCCTGCGCCCGCAAGGTCTTCGTCAATGACGGTGACCGTCGCCGTCGTGTCGGCGTCGCCATACGCTTCTTTGCCCAGCACGACGTAGCCGATGCCGCTTGGCTCCCCGTGCGAGACTACGAGCGCATACGGCTGTGGCCCGAACGGCGTATTGTGCGCGCTCACGCGCACCCGGTAGACGCCGACGTCGGGCGCGCTGATCTCGATCATCTCGACGTTATTGGTCCGATCGGGCCCGGCGAGGCGATTCGGATAGTGCGTGACGCCGGAGCCGTCGATCACCACCACGTCGAGATCGTTGACGAGCTGCACCTCGGCGGCCGGGTTGCCGGGATAGTCGGTGTAAGTGAGCGTCGCTCGGAACGGGATGCCGGGATCGCCGACGATGAACTCGTACTCGATGCTCTCACCCGTGCTCAGGCCCGGCTGCGCGTCGGTGAAGCTGATATCCGTGCCGGGCGCCGGGAAGAGTGACCCGTACGCGTCGATTCTCCCCCACCCCTCAGCGTTGTTCGGCCGAGTGCCGATTTCCTGCGCCGAGCCCGTGCCATACTGGCCCGGCGCCATGTCGAACGCGCCGTTGATGAGCACGGCCTTGAGCAGCGCCGCGCTCGGGTCGGCGATGCCCGCCTCGTCGACGAGATACTGGCGCACAAGCGCCGCGGTACCGGCTACGGCAGGCGCCGCCATGCTCGTGCCGCCCATGTAGACGTAGTAATTGTCGTAGGCGCCCCACGTGTTGTAGTCGACGAGCGCGTAGCCGATTGGGTCCTGCGTCCGGCACGAGATGATGTCGGTGCCCGGCGCGACCACGTCGGGCTTGATGCGACCGTCGTCGCACGGCCCGTGGCTGCTGAAGGCGGCCAGGCCGTTCTCATTATCGGAGATGTAATCGCTGTAGAGCGGCTCGGCCTGCCAATTGCCGTCGAGCAGGCCGATCAGGCCCCACGTGTAATCCGACAGCCCGCCCGAGCTCCTGACGTTCTCGGACGCGCCGACGGCCAGGCAGTTCTTCGCGGACGCGGGCGAGTAGAGCGAATCGTCGTCGATGACGCCGTCATCATCGGTGTCCACGCCGTCGTTGCCGTCGGCGAAGACGATGAGCATGTCCGGGTGGTCCCACATGAACTGGTCGAGCTGCTCGGAATAGGACGAATAGAGCCCGTGGTCGGGAGCGCCCCAGCTATTGCTGTGGATGCGCGCGCCCGCGACGTAGGCCTGCTCGAAAAGCGGGTACAGGTTCGACGGCACGCCGCCGATCGGATCGTTCTCGTCGACGTACGCCGACTGCATCACGAGCTCGGCCGCGTACGCCGCGCCCCGGAACAAACCGGCCGACATCGTCCCGTCCCCGATCGCCGTGCCCGCCACGTGCGTGCCGTGGCCGTGGTCGTCGCTCCAGTCGCCGGGCCGACCGAGCGCGAACGCGGCCGCGAGCCGCCCCTCGAAATCGTCGTGCAGTGGTGGACCGTTGATCCCGATGTCGAGGCCGGTATCGCAGACGCCGACGACCTGGCCCGTGCCGTCGATGCCTTCGTCCCACACCTCCTCGAGGTTCATGATGTCGGCCGGCACGTCGCCCGTGATGCTCGGCACGGGCGCCTGCACAAGCTCGAGCGGCCGGCGCGCCTCGATCCACGCGACCGGCTCGATGGCCGCGATCCGGTCGAGCCGCAGGCGCGGCTGCCACGAGACGGTCAGATAATGAAACCTGCGACCGGAGGACAATCCCTCGGGCCTGACGCCCTGACCGGCCAACGACATCAGGACCCCCCTCAAGTCGGCCCCGGCGAAGACGAGGATCGTCACTTTCTCAGGCGGGCGGCCTTCCCTCAGGTCAGCTCTGAGTCTCGGCGAAACCTTGTACTCAGGCCGGTACCGACCAGCCCAACGAGCGGCCTTGAGCCGCTGAAGGGCCTCAACTTGGCCCGGTGCGGCCTCTACGAGGAAGGCGTCGTCCGGCACGTAGGAGATGACCTTCGCGCCGCTCGCCTCCACCTCTGCCAGCAGCTCCTGGGCCCGTTTCTGCCTCGCCTGGACGATGAAGTAGTGTGTGAAGGCAGGAACTGCTTGCTGGGGAACGGCTTCGGGAAGCGCGGGTTCGGCGGTGTCGATGGTTGCCGCCTTAAGTCGCACGCGCGGCGCAGGTTCCGACGCCAGACACACCCCGGCAACCAGAATGGCCGCCACGAGCACGACCGCCTGAACCTTCGACCTCATCCCGTGCTGCAACCGTTGTCTCCGAGATCGTTACCACAGCGCTCGCCATTAGGAGCCGCCGCTGTTCCAGGTACCTGTATCGGCACGAATCCCCTGTCGAGCAACCGGCCGACATCGCCTTCATATTCATTATCCCATATGCACCTGTCACTTGTCAACGCAGGACCGGCGTGACGCGGCTGCGCGCGCTCGTCGCGGCGCCAGTGTTGACACGGCCGCGACGGGGCGCTTACCCTGCGCGGGCGCACGATCTGGACGAGGATCGAATCGAGGGAGCGCTCGTGCTCGTTGTCTCCGCAGGCATGCCGAAGGCAGGGACCGCCTTTCTCTACAACGTGATCAATGGGCTGCTCGTCGCCGGGGGCGGTGCCGATGCACGGGCCGTCAAGGACAAGTACCGCCTCCACCGCCTCATGCGGTGGCACAACAACAACATCGGGCCGCTGACGCTCTCGAGCCTTGCGCGGCTGTGGCTGGTGAGCCTTCTGACCAGGCCGTTCGTCGTCAAGACCCATGGGCCGCCGACGCGTGCGCTTCTGGCCCTGATGCGGCTCAGGCTCGTCAAGGCGGTCTACGTCTATCGCGACCCGCGTGACGCGCTCCTGTCGGCCATCGACCACGGCAAGCGCATCCGGGAGAAAGGTGAGAATCACACGTTCGCGCGGATGACGGACTTCGACAGCGCGTTCGACGCCGTCAGGCGGTGGCTCCGCACGTGGCAGCATTACATGGACCTGCCGGCGGTCCTCAAGGTCCGCTACGAGGACCTGGTCGAGCAGCCGGTGCCCACCGCGCAGCGCGTGGTCAAGTACCTCGGCTTGAAGGTCGACGACGCGACCGCCCAGGACATCGTGGCCGCCAACGACCTGGCCAAGCAGCGCCAACACGACCGCGACGACACCGAGCAGCACTTCAACAAGGGCGTCTGCTACCGCTACCGCACCGAGATGCCCGACGCCCACCGCCAACGCTTCCGCGACACCCTCGGCGACACCCTCCTCGCCATGGGCTACACGCTCGATTGAC
>CAYUZG010000261.1:0-2290 GCA_964449605.1 uncultured Verrucomicrobiota bacterium
CGTCAGCCCGTGGAAAACGGTCACGACAAAACCCCAAGCCCCCGCAGGGGGCGACATCTGTCGATCGTCGCGAACAGCCGAAAGACTCCATCCCAATCCTCAGTTCATGCCTCGCCGTCAGAATGCACCGACTTCCGCCCGGTGATCGCTTCCGACTCCTGGAGCGCCTCGGCTAGATCGAAGCTGGGTTGGTATCCCTTCTTCTCCTCCCGCACCAGCGCCTCGTACGCAGGCCGGAAGTTCTCGAGAGTACTCAGAATCGGGTTCGGCGACGTCTGACCCAGCCCGCACCGGCTCGTGGCCCGAATCGTCTCGCCCAGCTCACGCAGGTAGTCCAGGTCGCCCGGCTCGCCGCGGCCCGCCAGGATCTGCTCGAGCCGCTCCCGAAGCAGCACGTTGCCCACCCGGCACGGCGTGCAGTAGCCGCAGCTCTCGTGGATGAAGAAGTCCATGAAGCCCTTGGCCACCTCGAGCACGTTGCGCTCGGGGCCGAACACCATAATCGAGCCGCCCGTCGCCAGGTCGTCGAAGCAGATCGTCCGCTCGAACTGCTCCCGCCCGAGCATCTGGCCGCTTGGCCCGCCAACCTGCACGGCTCTGGCGTCGGTGGCCCCGGCAAGCTCGAGCACTTCCTTCAACGTCACGCCGAACGGCAGCTCGTAGACGCCCGGGCTCCGGCAATCGCCCGAGATGCTCAGCAGCTTCGTGCCCGGCGTTCCCTTCGTGCCGAACTCCGCGAACCAGCCCGGCCCGTTCTCGAGGATCCGCGCCACGCAGCACAACGTCTCGACGTTGTTGACCACCGTCGGCGTACCCAGGTACCCCCGCTGCGCCGGGAACGGCGGCCGGTTCTTCGGGTCGCCGCGCAGCCCCTCGCAGGAGCTGATGAGCGCCGTCTCCTCGCCGCAGATGTACGCGCCCGCGCCCATTTGGATGCGGATGTCGAAACTGAAGCCCTCGGTGCCACACACGTCCTTGCCGAGCAGGCCGTGATCGCGCCGCAACGCCAGCCGGTCCTCAAGAAACGGCCTGAGGTACGCGTACTCGCCGCGCAAATACAAAATGCCCGTGCTGGCGCCGACCGCGTAACCGCAGATCGTCATCCCCTCGAACACCGCCTCCGGGTTCTCCGTGAGGATCACGCGATCCTTGAACGTGCCCGGCTCGCCCTCGTCGGCGTTGCACAGCACGGTGCGCTGCTCGCCGGCCGCCTTCCGCGTGAACTCCCACTTGAGCCCCGTCGGAAACCCCGCGCCGCCCCGGCCGCGCAACCGCGCCGTCTTGATGTCGCGGATCACCTCGGCCGGCGACATCGCCAGCGCCTTCGCCAGCGCCACGCCCGGCGTCAGCTCCGCGAGCACCACCGGCCCGGCCTTGCGGATGTTGTTCACCACCATCGACTGCACGAGCGGGTGCGCGTTGTTGCCGTCACCGAGCTGCTCGACGAGCTGATGCGGCACCGGCCGCTGCCGCAGCTTGCGCACGATCTCGCGCGCCGCGTCGCTCGACAGGTGCGTCACCACCGTCTCGTTCACAAGCGCCGCCGGCGCCTGATCGCACATCCCGATGCACGGCGCGTACTCGAGCGTGATCAGCCCGTCGGGCGTGGTATCGCCGAAGTCAATGCCAAGCTCCTCGCGGAACGCTTCCGCCACCCGGTCGCACCCGCGCATGCAGTCGATCACGTCGTGGCACAGCCGGATCACCACCTTCCCCTTCTGCTCCGTCGACAGGAAGGCATAGAACGACACAACGCTCTCGACCTCCACGCGCTGCGTGCCCACCGCGCGCGCGATCGCGTCCATCGCCGCGCTCGACACGCAGCCGAACTTCTCCTGCACCGCAAGCACGATGTCCATCATGCGCCCGGCATCATTGCCGTAGTGCTTGCAGATCGTCTTGATCGCAGTGTCCGAATCCTGGCTCATGCACGACCTCAACTAGTGTGGTCCCAGTCGGCTCGGCACTGACACGTGACTCGCTCCACGGCCAGTCGCAGCACACACCACAAGCAGAAAAACCGACCAGATGTCAAGAAGTGCCCTCTCCCCATTGGCCAGGCCGTCCCTGGCCACAAGCGAACCTCAACGGGGCAAGATGCCCCACCTCGCGCCTTTTCCAGCGCCTCGTGCGGCCGCAGGCGTCAGTCAACGCCTTAGACAACCAGCTCGCCACACGCTACTTACAAAAGAAGCCAGCCTCCGGCCGCCGAGCGATACTCACCTTCTACAAGTCGCGTGCCGACCCGTGCTCAGTCCAACACCCTGAGCGAGTCCCCAGTTCCGGGAGG
>CAYUZG010000261.1:2390-3568 GCA_964449605.1 uncultured Verrucomicrobiota bacterium
CGCTCTCCGAGAACTTCGCCCCGTGGCCCGTCAGCATCACGACCACGCGCGCGTCGCGCTCGATCGCGCCCGCCACGGCCAGCTTCCGCACCGCGGCCACGGCCGTCGCCGAGTTCGGGCAGATGGCGATCCCGCTCTGGTCCACCACCGCACGCGCGTCCATGATCTCGGTCTCGCTCACCTGCTCGACGAGCCCGTTGGTCGCCTTCAGCTCGCGCACCGCCTTCTTGAAGCTGACCGGGCTGCCGATCTGCATCGCGCTCGCCACCGTCGTCTGCGCCTCGACCGGCTCGAGCGGCGCGAAGCCATTCACAAAGCTCCGGTACAGTGGATTCGCCCGTTCGGACTGCGCGCCCACCAACCGAGGCAGCCGGTCGATCAGGTCGAGCTCCTTCAGCTCGCGCAGCCCCTTGCCGAGCGCCGAGATATTCCCCGCATTCCCCACCGGCACGACGAAGTAGTCGGGCACGCGCCAGCCGAGCTGGTGCATCGTCTCGATCCCGATCGCCTTCTGCCCCTCGATCCGGATGCTGTTCATCGAGTTGAGCAGGTACACGCTCGCATCGCGGGCCAGTTCCTGGACAATGCGCATGCACCCATCGAAGTCCGTCTCGACCTCCAGCACGCGTGCGCCATACGTGATCGCCTGCGAGAGCTGCTCGGCCGACACCTTCCCGCGCGGCAGCAGCACGGCGCTCGGAATCCCCGCACGGGCCGCATACGCCGCCATCGACGCCGACGTGTCGCCCGTCGAGGCGCAGATCACGCGCGCCGCGCCGACGTGTCCGGCCCATGACACCCCGGCCACCATGCCGCGGTCCTTGAAGCTCAGCGTCGGGTTCAGCCCCTCGTGTTTGAGCCACAGCGTCCCGACGCCGCAGTACGCGCGTACACGCTCGCCGGCCTCGTACAGGGGTGTGTCGCCCTCGTTGAGCGTCACCACGCGCTCGTTGGGCAGATCGGGCAGCAGCACGTCCTTATAGCGCAGGAAGGCCACTTCGTGGCGCCGGTGCTCCCACCGGGCCTGCCACTTCTCGGCCGAGCGATTGAACGACGCCAGGTCCGTGACGACCTCGAGCAGCTCGCCGCAGTCGCACACGGTCCGCGCGTCATCCAGACGATACGTGGCCCCGCACTCGATGCACTGGAAATGCGACCTCATCTCGGACGACCTTCGC
>CAYUZG010000262.1:0-3553 GCA_964449605.1 uncultured Verrucomicrobiota bacterium
GAGCTCTGCACGCAGCTCCAGAACGAGGGGTATGCCCACATCGTGCTCGACATGGCCGGCGTCGATCATGCGCCGAGCCTGGTGCTAGGCAGCATTATCGTGCTGCAGAAGCGCATGAACACGCGCCAGGGCGGTCTGGCGATTCTTCGTCCGACCGACCGATTGAAGCGAATCCTCGAGATCACGAAGATGGACAGGATCGTCAGGATCTACTCTGACGAGGACGAAGCAGTCCAGGCGCTCGTCGGGCGGTCCTAAACACCGCCCGGCCCGGCGTGCCGTGGCGGTCAGATCTCGAAGACCCCTTTCTCCGACTCGAAGGTCTCTTTGATCATAGAGAGGAACCCGTCGACCTGCTCTCTGGAGGCGTTCAGCGTCTCCATGGCGGTTTCCATGCCCTCGACGGGCACTTCGGCGCCTTCGGCCGCGGGCATCAGGAGCTGTTTCGTCACGCCATCGGCCAGGTTGGTCAACGCGGTGAGCTGCTTCGACGCGGGCCCGAGCTTTGCGAACGCGCCCGAGTCGAGCGAGTGGTGCCGACCGACGGCCGACTCGAGGGTTTCCGGCAGGTTCCACTTGCTGGCGAGCACGGAGCCCACGTCGGCGTGGCTGAATCCATACTTCTCTTGCTCGCTCACGTGGCACGAGATCCCCCGTGTCTGCGCCTCGAGCACGTCCGGATAGCCGTCCGGGTCTTTGGTATAGAGAATGAGCTTGCCGATGTCGTGCAGCAGCCCCGTGGTGAACGCGTCCTCGAGCGACGTTGGGCACAGCGCCATCGCCAGCACATGCGCGGCGATGCCGACACCGAGCGAGTGCTCCCACAGGGCCTGCTCGGTCTCGTTCTGCTTCTGGTAGAGGCTCTTGGTGCTCGTGGCGATCACAAGGTTCTTCAACGTGTTGAAGCCGAGCACGACGACGGCAAGCCGAATCGAGCCGACCTTCCGTGCGCAGCCGTAGAAGGCCGAGTTGGCGATCTTGAGAATCCGGGTCACGAGCGCCTGGTCGGTCTCGATGATCTTCGAGAGCGAATCGGCCGTCGTCTCCGGGCTCATGAGCTCGCGCATCACTCGCGTGGCGACGACCGGCATCGGCGGCAGCGTGCAGGAACTAGTGACGAGTTCGGCGACATCCGATGTCATTGTTTTTGCCTTTGCTGAAAACGACAGCGACCAGTTCGTTGGGGATCATTCTAAGGAAGGACAGGGCCGTGTCAAGCCCCGGGACGGCGAAGACTGCAAAGCAGCTCGCCTCCAGGAGAGCGGGTCGGCACGCCACGACGTAGTCTCATGACGGCCCAACAGCACAGGTTTGCAGTCTCGTTCCGTCCATCGGCCGAGATCCGCGAGCGGCTGCAGCTCGGCAGCGTCGTGCGCGCCGTTGTCGTTCAGCGGCTCGGCAAGGACACGGCGCTGATCAACGTGCGCGGCCTGAGCACCGTGGCCGTCTCGCCGCTCCCACTGCTTCGCGGGCAAGTGCTCTACGCCCAGGTGGCCGACATCGGCGAGAAGGTCCACCTGCGCATCCTGCCGCCGCCCCAGATGGGCGAGGCGAACCGGATGACGACAGCGGCCGAACTGGCGCGTCATCTGGCCTCGCTCGGCATTGAGCCGACCGACGCCGCCATTCGCCTCGCCGCGGCCATGCTCTCGGCGGGGCTGTCGATCACAGTCGAGCATTTCGCAAGGGTCTCCGATCTTGCCTCGGCTGTGGGCAGCGACGACTGCGCCACGGACGCTGCCGCCGCCTACGTAGTGCGCCACGGGTTGATCGATGCTCCGGAGACGACCGCGAGCGTGCGGGCGGCGCTGTTCGAGCCGCCGTGCCTCGGTGAGCTGCTCGCCTCGCTCGAGGCGGCGTTCTCGTCGGGCCCACCCGCTCCGGCGGGCGAAGCACTCCGGGCGGCGGTGGGTGCGCTCCTTGCGCGTGTCCGTTCGGGCGGGCCGAGCCAGTGGCACGCTGCGGCCGTCGAGCTGTGCGCCGCGCCTGCGTCTCCGGCCGGCGAGGGTGCCTGCGACTGGCCGACGCTGCTGGGCGAGTTCGCGTCGACCTCCAACGGCGAACCGGGCGAGATCGCCGCGCACGTTCGCACAGTCGTAGCGGGCCTTCGGACCGTCAACGGCGCCGCCGCACCGCAGCCGGTTCAGCGGCGCTGGGTGCTTCAGGTTCCGTTCGTTCGCGACGAGGCGGTTGCCACCGCGTTCATCGAGCTGTCCGGGCCGCCGGCGCTGACGCGTCCGGCTCTCATGCCGCCGGATTGCGAGCTTCGGGCGTGGGTGCCGCTGGCGGGCGATGGCGTGGCCTTGTGCGAGCTCAGCGTCCACGCACACGCTGCGCGGGGCGCGCTGCGCGTGATGGGCGCCCATGAGCCGGCATCGGCTGCCACCGCTGCCGAGGCGTGGATTGCACGCGAGCTTGGGCGCGCCGGCATCGAGCTGTCAACGCTTGTCCACGAAGACTGCGACGAGCCAAGCCTCGACCCCTTGCCCACGGTCGGGCTCGACTTCAGCGTCTAGCGCATTCGCGGGGCCCTCAGGCATTCTTGTCAATGCCCCGGCTTGTCCCCAGACCGGCGTCGCGGGCATACGCCTGGAGCGTCTCTCGTCCCCGCCTGAGGCCGGCGAGTTCGGTCGCCATCGCCTCGCTTCGCGCGTCAAGCGGCTCTGCAAGAAGGGCGTCTTCACGCTGAATCGACTTCGCAAGCTCCTCCGAGCTGTCGATCAGCGCGCGCAGGCGCGTGTGCTGCTCGTCGGACGGTGTCGCGTCCCCGGCTGCTTCCAGTGCGTGGCCGATCGCCTCCTCAAGCTGGCGCCAGCGGCGCATCGCGTCATCGCGGCGGCCGATGAGCCGGTTGAGGCGCGACGTCTTGCCTTGCGCCACGGCCTTGCGTTGGCGGCCGGCGAGATCGAGAACCTCTTCGAGCAGCTCGACGCGCTGCTCGAACTTCCCCACGAGATCGTCGCTCAGATCGGTCGTCATGATGAGAGAGCTCCTACTTGGATACGATGCAGAACGTGCGGTCCGCCAGCGGCAGCGTCACCCGGTCGCCGCCGCGCCTGCCCGATTCGAACACGGCGAGCGCGAGTTCGAGGGCGGCGCGGGCATCCTCGGGCGTCGACGAGGTGTCGCCGCCGTGTTCGATCACGTCCACGAGCTCCTCGACCGCGAGCACGTATGGGTTCGTCTCGCCGGGCGGCGGCAAGGGGAACGCCACGCGCCGCAGCTCGAAGAAGCCGTCGTAGTGCGGGCTCTCGGCCGACTCGAACAGATCGAGCACGCCGTTGTTGCCGATCCGGACCCGGCCGTGTGAGCCGAGCATGTCGAGCTCGAACAGGAAGTAGTCCTTGGCGACGGCGTCCACGTGCGCGTAGGCGCCGCTCGCCATCTTGATCGTGGCGACACCGTCGCCGTCGCCCGTTTCCTCGCCGGGCGCCTCGTCCGCGTGCGGCCAGGTCGTGGCCTCGACCCACTCGCCCGGTCCGGCGAGCCACAGGAGCGCGTCGAAGAAGTGCGTGCCCGTGTGGATCACGCGGCCGCCGAACGCGCCGCGGAC
>CAYUZG010000263.1:0-3531 GCA_964449605.1 uncultured Verrucomicrobiota bacterium
TCGCTCTCGGCGTTGAAGTTGGTGACGATCCGGTGCCGGAGCACGGCGGGGGCGACGGCGCGCACGTCCTCGAGCAGGGCGGCGTAGCGGCCGTTGAGGATGGCGCGCGCCTTGGCGCCGAGCACGAGGTACTGCGACGCGCGCGGGCCGGCGCCCCAACTGACCCAGTCGCGGATCCATTCGGGCGCGTCGTCCTGGAGCGGGCGCGTCATGCGCGCGAGCCGCAGCGCGTAGCGGTAGACGTGTTCGGGCACGGGCGTGCGGGTGACGATCTCCTGGAGCTCGTCGATCTCGTCGGCGCTCAGGACAGTCTCGAGCTCGGGCAGCTCGCCGCTGGTGGTCGTGCGGATGATCTCGAGCTCCTCGTCCTCGCTCGGGTAGTCGACCTTAACGTTGAACATGAACCGGTCGAGCTGGGCCTCGGGCAGCGGGTAGGTGCCTTCCTGCTCGATCGGGTTCTGGGTGGCGAGGACGAAGAACGGCTCGTCGAGCTTGTAGAGCCGGCCCGAGGCGGTCACCTGGTGTTCCTGCATCGCCTCGAGCAGGGCGGCCTGGGTCTTGGGCGGGGTGCGGTTGATCTCGTCGGCAAGCACGATGTTGGCGAACACCGGCCCGTGCAGGAAGACGAACTTGCGCTCGCCGCTCTTGGGATCTTCCTGGATGATGTCGGTGCCGGTGATGTCGGACGGCATCAGGTCGGGCGTGAACTGGATCCGCTTGAAGCTGAGCGTGAGCACCTTGGCGAGCGTGCGGATCATGAGCGTCTTGGCGAGCCCGGGCACGCCGACGAGCAGGCAGTGGCCGCGCGAAAACAGCGAGATGAGCAACTGCTCGATCACCTCGTGCTGGCCGACGATGACCTTGCCCATCTCGTCGACGATAGTCCGGTAGCCAGCCTTGAGCTTCTCGACGGCCGCGAGGTCGTCGCCGACAAGCGCCTCGGTCGCAGGCGGGTTGTCCGTCTGCATCTCATCGGTGACCGGGTCGTGTTGGTCCGGCATCGCGTCAGTCCTCACCCTCATCCTCGGTGTCGGTGTCCGTCTCGTCGTCCAGCCGCTCGTGTTCGGCGTCGAGCAGCGCCTTGGCCGTCGCGGCAGCGTCGTCGAGACCCAGCCGCTCGAGCTGCTCGATCTCGAGCCGGGCTTTGGCGAGCTTGCCGAGCTCGACGTAGCGCCCGACGAGGGCGACGTGATCGCGGCCGAGCTGCGCGTCGAGCTCGTCGGCCTCGGCGAGGTACTTGTCGATCAGCTCGTCGAGCCGTCCGACCTTCTCGAAGGTGCTCACGAGCAGCTCGCTCGCCTTGGCGCGCGTGGTCTCGTCGACGCCGGTCGCGCCCAGCACGCGCCGCAGGTGGTCGATGGCTTTTTCGTGCTCGTCGAGCTTGTTGTACACCTCGGCGAGCGCCACGCGCACTTGCGGCTCGCCGAGGCCGTAGCCGGCGTTCTGTCCGTCGGGCTCCTTGAGCAGCTCTTCGTAGATCTCGGCAGCCTTCGCGTGGCGGTCGCTGGCGATGTACGCGTCGTAGAGCTGCCTGTAGATGTACGGATTGCGGTGACGGAACGCGTACATCCGCTCGTAGCACACGAGGGCTGCGTCGGGCTGCTTGGCTTGCTCAAAGGCGCGCGCGACCTCCTGGTAGGTCCACGGCTGGATGTCGTAGCGCGCCATCCGGCCCAGGAGCCGGATCGCGCCTTCGGGGTCGCCCCGGTTCAGCAGGCCGCGAATGAGCGAGAGGAACAGCTTGCCCGGCTCGCGCTCCAACCAGCCGGAGTGCTCGAGCAACTCCACGAACGCGTCGGCCGGCCCGCCGGGATAGAACTGGTGGCTCGTCGCGGTGTTGTGCACCGACTGCACGTCGGCCAGCGTGAAGCTGAGCACGCCGGCGTACTGCGTCTCGAGCCGGAAGACGTCCCGCTTGAAGCCGGCGAGCGTGCCACCGACGACGTCGCCGTTGGTCAGGATCACGCGCACCGGGTCGGCCGTCAGCTCGAACGACTCGTCGTCGCCCGGCTTGGCGAAGGCGATGAAGTCGATCGTGTCGAGTTCGATCTGCGACTCCCGGCCGCCGGCATAGAACGCCTTGACCACGACCGCGCCGTCGGCCGTCCTGACCACGTCGCCGGAGATCTTGTCGCCGCCCGTGAGCTGGACCACGTCGCGGTCGGCGGCTGCGGCCAGCACCTGCTCGTCGCGGGCCGAGCCGAAGACGATCCCGGCAGCCGCGCGCCGGTCGATCTCGACAGTGCCGCTGTAGGGCGTCTCGATCAGGACCGCCTTGTCGGTAAGCGTCAAGCCGGTGCCGTGCAGCGAGTCGCCGGTGGCAATGACGACCCGGGCCTCCGCCGGCTCGGGCTGCTCCTCGGCGGCCGGCGACGCGACGACGCTCAGCATCGTCGCGACGGCAATCATCAGGCTCATAAGCAAGCGCACGGCCGAGATCCTCGTTCGGTCGGAACACCTCTTGGGGCAATGTAGCACCCTGCGTCCGCGCCCGGCAAGCGGCATCGGGCCGGGGCGCGTTCGTTATGACCGGCCCGCCTCTGCCCAGGTTCCAGGGAAAGCCGCTGCCCATGACGGGACACTGACGGCAGCAGGGGGAATCGGCGTGACGCGGTGCCGCCGGGCGGTGTACGCTTGCGCCATCACACTCGGGAGGCGTAGTATGAAAGGACGAATCGGCTTTCCGGTCTGGACAGCCCTCATCGTGGTCATCGCCGGGGTGGCCCTGCTGCTCGACGCGCTCGGCGCCGTCGGCGGTGTGCCGCGCTGGGTGCTCATCGTGTTCATCGGGGCCGGCGCGTATCTCGTGCTCAGCATCATCATCAGCCCGTTCGTTGCCCGGACCGGCTTCTGCCCGTACGGCAGCGCGTGCCCGTTCCGCACGCTCTGCCCGTTCTCGCGCTGACGCCCGCTACAGGAACGGCCGGGCGACCAGCGTGTAGGCGTAGGCGAGGTCGCGCCAGGCGGCGGTCGCGAGGTTCTTTGGCGTGATGCTCGTCGAGACGAAGCAGAGCAGCAGGCCGAGGACGACGACGTTGAGCAGGTAGATGGCGATGTAGGAGAACAGCACGCCGGCGACGCGGACGTCGTCCTGCTCGTGGGCCAGCATCCACGTGTTGAGCAGCAGGTGGAACGACCACGTGAACCCGACGGCGAACAGCAGCACGCCGACGTACCGGTCGACCGGCACGAACAGCCCGGCCAGGTAGTAGAGGCCGATCACGGCGAGCATGTAGATCGGGAAGAAGTACGGCGCGAGCGCGATGAGCGGGTTGAGCTTCGTCGCGCGCACGTAGCCGCTCCGCTTCCGGACCCGGATCCGCCTCACCCGCCCCCGCATTAGGACGACCCAGAGCGCGTGCGTCAGCTCGTGGCCGATCACGTAGGTGCGGATCGGCTTGTTGAAGACGAGGAAGAACGTGAGCTGCGAGACGAACCCGCAGCCGAACACGAGCAGGTTCGACCCGAGGTCGTCGGCGAGCGCGATCGCCCGCACGCAGGTGACCGTCAGCGCCACGCACGCCGGCAGCA
>CAYUZG010000264.1:0-3460 GCA_964449605.1 uncultured Verrucomicrobiota bacterium
CGTACTTGCCCTGGCGATAGAGCGCGCCGGCGATGCGGTACTGGGCGTTGTCGACCAGCTCGCTCTCGGTGTGCTTCTCGATGAGCTGGCGAAACAGCGCGATCGCGCTGTCGTAGGGCCGTTCGCCCGCCTCGGCCATCTTGAAGTAGCACCAGGCGAGCCGGAACAGCAGGCGGTCGGCGTCGCCGAGCGCCGGTTCGTACTCGAGCAAGGCCTGGTAGTGGGCAGCGGCGCGCTCGACCTCGCCCGCGGCGAGCAGCTCGTTGGCGAGCCGTCGGCGCGCCTGCTCGACGAGCGGCTCGCCGGCCTCCGCGACGATGGCCTCGAGCAACGCGATCGCCGCATCGGTTTGGCCGAGGCGCAGGCGGGCCATCGCGAGGCCGTAGGTGGCGTTCGGCGCGAAGCGGCTCTCGGGCCGGCCGTCGAGGAACACCTCGTAGGCGGCAACCGCGTCGTCGAGGTGCCCCGCGGCGAGCAGGGCGTCGGCGACCAGGTAGGCCGCCTCCTCGGCCACCTGCGCGGGCGCGTCGGCGTCGAGGATCGCCGCCAGCGCCCGGAGCGCGTCGTCATGTTTGGCCTCGAGCAGGTCGAGCTTGGCGAGCGTCAGACGGCTCTTCGGCACGACGGCGTCGTCGGGGTAATCGGTTGCCAGCGCGGTGAGCACCTCGCGCGCGGCGGCGTACTCGCCGAGCTCGATGCGGCACCACGCCATGCCGTAGAGCGTCTCGGGGTACCACGAGTAGAGGCGGTCTTCGACGAACGCTTGCTTGTAGTACTCGAGCGCCTCGGCAGGCTTGCCGAGCCGGTACGAGGCCTCGCCGAGCACGAGGAATGCCTCGGCGCGCATGTCGGCGCGCGCCTCGAGCTTGTCCATCGCGCCGAGCACGAGTGCACGCGCCTCGTCGATGGCGTCGCGCCGGATCAGGCAGCGCGCCTTGCCGAGCGCGGCCAGGAACAGCGCGTTGGGCTGGAGCGTCTCAGCCGGGTTCGTCGCCGCGCCGGCCGCGGCGATGATCGAGTCGAACGCGGCGGCCGCCTCGTTGAGCTCGCCGCGCGCAAGGCGCGCCTGGCCGATCCCGAGCTGCGCGTAGGCAGCGCGCTCGTGCGTGGGGTAGTCGTCGACGAACGCCTCGAACGCCGCGAGCGCCTCAGCCGTGCGGCCCGTGCGCAGGGCGAGCTGGGCGCGCCAGTAGGCGAGGTCCGCCGCGTGGCGCTTCGACCAGCGGCTCTCTTCGAGCCAGTCGAGGGCTTTGGCCGCGTCGGCGTACCGGCCCAGGTGCGCGTTCGATTCGGCCAGCAGCACGGCCGCCTGGCCCGCGTCGCGTCGAGACGGGTAGGCGTCGACGTACTCGGCCAAGTCGGCCGCGGCGACGTCGTACAGCCCTTGGGCGAAGTGCGTCATGGCCCGGACGTACAGCTCTCGTGGCGGCGTGTGCGTGCGCTCGGCCGCCTCGGCGGCCGCCAGGCAGACCACGGCGACGAGCACGCCGAGCGTCGCGCTGGCAAGCGGCCGGTTCCACATCGGTGCCTGCATCCTCCTTGATGGAATCATACCACGGGGCGCGGCATCCGGTTTGCGTCTTTCGAGCGTGGCAGACGGAGGCTGGGACCGGGGTCACGGCCTGCGCCGGTGGCTACTTGATGAGGACGCCCGCATAGCCGACGACGTAGGAGTAGTCGCCGGTCACATCGGTGCTCGTCCGGTAATCGACAAGCTCGCCGCCGGTCGCGCCGAGCTTCTTGGCGGCGGCGCAGACGGCAGCCGTCGGCGCGGCGCCGCACATGGTGATCTGCTCGTGGTGGACGACGCGCATCAGCTCTCGCGCGTTGAGCGCTCGGATCGCCTCGACCGCCTGCATGTCGAGCGCGCGGATCTGCTCCTGGCGCTCGGGGCTTGAGTCGGTTGTGTGCGACATATCGGTGCTCGCCACCAGCAGCACGTCGCCGCTGAACTTCTTGATCGCCGCGCCGATCGCCTCGCCCACGGCGATCACGGCCTTCTCGCCGGGCGAGCCGACGGCGATCGGCACGATGCGCACGTTCGGGTTGAACGCCTGCAGGAACGGCACCTGCACCTCGAGCGAGTGCTCGTAGCGGTGGGCGCGGGTGTTGTCCTTGACGAGCTGGCTCGTCTTCACGATCGCCTTGGCGAGCTTCGACTCGATCGGCACGTCGCCCAGCGGCGTCCGCCACGCCCCGCTGGTCATGATCGCGAAGTCGTCGGCGGCCGGCCGATGGTTGACGCCGAGGATGACGACCACGTCGGGCAGCGCCACGCGCGAGTAGACGGCGCCGGCGACCGGGCCCGAGAACTGGTAGCCGGCGTGCGGGCAGACGACGGCCACGGCCGGCTCGCGCTTGGCCTCGACGACGCACTTGCGGATCTCGCCGAGCAGCGCGTCCCGCGTGCCCGGATAGAACCGCCCAGCAACTGCAGCTTCCCGGATCATGCCCAACGCCTCCCTTCGCCGTCGGTCGGTCCCGACGCCGTGCCCCATCGTAGCTTCGGCAGCCGACCAGGTCAACTGCCCGTTCATAGGTGAACAAAAATGGTTGACGGGGCGGTGATTCGCGTGCAACACTCGCGGTGTTGTATCGTCACGTGCCGTGGGTATGGCGCGTGGCAGATGGCACACGGCGTGCCATGGTGCAAGCCGGGAGTCCCGTGCGGGGGGTAGGCGGCGCCAAGGCGCTGTGGGATCGTTTTCCGGCAGAGACGGATGTCGGCCGCGTTAGAAACGCGGCACCGCGTGAGAGCGCGGCACGACCGGGCGCACTTGCGGGTGCGGCCGGGGGAAGGGCAGCCGATGTCTCTGACGATCACGCTCCCTTCGGGCGAGGCCGTTGAGCTCGGCCAGGGCTACCACCTGGTCGGCGCCGAGGAGCCGTGTGCGATCGCGCTGCACGGCCAGCATGTCTCCCGCCACCACTGCCTGATCCAGGTGCGTAACGACGGCGCCCAGATCGTCGATCTCCAGAGCGCCGACGGCACCTACCTCAGCGGACGCCGCCTGCCGGCATTGAGTCCTTGTTTGCTCTCGCCCGGCGACGAGCTTTGCGTCGGCGACACGCCGTTGCGGGTCGATCAGCCGCAGGCGCAGCGCATCGCCGGGCCACGGCCCGTCCAGCTTCCCTTGCTGCCCGAGGAGCAAGAGGTGGACGGGCTGGCGCTGTTCCACGATGCGGCGAGCCTCGAGCCTGAGCGCGAGACGTTTTCCGAGGAGAGCTTCGAGCGGCTCAATGACCTGTCGCGGCGTCTGAAGTTCCTCAACGACTTCAGCAACTCGGTCGCCGGCCTGTTCGATCCCGACGAGGCGCTGCGCTTCGTCATGTCGAACGCGATGAAGCTGATCCCGGCCGACTCGGGCATCGTCTTTCTGCGCCGGGGCAACGAGATGGTGGCGAAGCTGTACTGGCGCAGCGGCCGCGCGCACGCGATCCGCAAGGCGCGCTGCAGCCG
>CAYUZG010000265.1:0-3416 GCA_964449605.1 uncultured Verrucomicrobiota bacterium
GGCGGCCAGTCAGCCGTCAGCGTGATTCGGTGGGCTCGGCTCCAGTCTCGTCGGCCGGCATACCGGCAGGTTCGCCGGGCATCTCGGTGGCAGGTTGTTCTTCGGCCGGCTCATCGGGCGGTGGGGATTCGCGTTTGACCTTTCTCAGATCGTTCAGGTCCCTCCTGGCCAGGTACCGGTAGTAGCTCGAAACGAGGAAGATGCGCGCACCCTCGTCGCCCCTGACCACGTAGTAGCGCTTCCCTTTGGGCCCTTTCGTGCCGAACAGGATCATCACCGGCCCGGTACCGGACTCGTCGCTGAACTCGACCGTCACACGTTCCTGCGGCGGAGCGAGGCCGCATTCGGCGAGGGTCCTGGCGCCGCCGATACCTGTAGCCACCATGCCGGAGAGGCCTCCGACGATCTCCTCGCACACCTCCCCGTCGGCATCTCCCTCGTCCGGCTCGCGGATGACCCACTTCGCCGCCGTGGTCGTCGCGTCCTCGCCGGTGTCTGGATCGACGCCTGGCTCCTCGGCCTCCACCTTGGCAAGGATGACCGTTTCACCGTCGCGCTCGAGCGTGACCGTGCGCACGTCGGCCGGGTTGAAGCGCACCACGTGCTTGTCGACAAAGGACACCGGGTCCGGCACGCCGTCGAGCCCGGTGACACCGAGCACGTAGAGCAGATTGACCGTCGCTTCAAGCACGGCATCCGACCCGGCCTGGCGCACGAAGCAGCGGTCGTACGAGGGCGCCTTGCCGACGCAGAACACGGCGATCTCGGCGTCGTCGCGATCGTAGACGCGGACCCAGATCCCGCCGGCGTCATCGACCTCGAAACCGGCGTGGCTGGCCGGGCGGGTCGAGCGAACATCGCGGATGCGCATCGTCTCGATCGCGTTGAGCAGCGCCGCCACGCGCATCGCATCCGCCTTGTAGCCCGAGGCGCTCTCGACCGTCCAGCCCTCCCCCGTTTTCCGCACCCGGACGGTGTCGCTGCCGGCCTGAGTCACCTCGATGAGACGCGCATCGTCCGGGACGAACCCGGGCACGACGAGCTGGTCGACGAGCGCGTCGACGCCGGGCGAGCTCGTGCGCGGTCTGCCGAACACAAGGAGCAGCACGACGACGACGGCGAGCACGGCGGCGGCGATAAGGATCTGCCTCGGCTTCACGACGGCCCCCGCTCGCGGTAAACGCGTCTCGAACGCCGCCGCACCGTGTAGTGCCCGACACCGACGGCAATGACGACGATCGGCACGCTCAGCAGGTTGATCAGCGTGTAGGCGGTCATTTTTGCCCGTGAGCTCTTCTCGAACGGCCGCGCCGTGAGCGTCTTGGCCCGGATCGACGCCAGGCCCTCGCCGCGCGCGAGGGTCTCGACCGCGCTCACGAAGAAGCGCAGCCGCTCGTTGGTCCACTCCGGCGTGCCGCGCACGTCGCCCTCCGTGATCTTGATCAGTTCGGCCGTGCTGACCACGAGGACCGTGGCCGGCCGCGCCTCCACGGGCGGTACGAGCTCCGGCGTCCGCTCGGCCAGTGCGTCGTCGGCGCCGCCGGCCTCGCCTGCGCCCTCGCTCGATCCCGCGTCGCCCGCGGCAAGATCATCGGGACCCGCAACGTTCCCGTCGCCCGTGGCACCGTCTTCTCCCTCGGCCGAGGGCCACTCGGGCACAGGCTGTCCCTCGTACTTGAACGGGAACGTCCCGCGCAGCAGCACGGCGAGCTTCTGCGGCCCTTCCATCTCG
Source organism: uncultured Verrucomicrobiota bacterium (assembly GCA_964449605.1). Classification (GTDB taxonomy): domain Bacteria; phylum Auribacterota; class JABMQX01; order JAFGEW01; family JAFGEW01; genus CAYUZG01. The sequence continues at coordinate 1,733 of CAYUZG010000265.1, forward strand.
TCCTTCGGCGGCGCTCGGAACAGAAACGGCGACAGATACGGTAACCTGGCCGCGGGCAGCAACCACGAGTCCGGCGACGTTTCGGCCAGAACCTCGGCCTCGATGCCGTTCTCGCGCAGCGTCGCCTCGTCGAGCACGATCGGGGTCGCGTTCCGGAAATACAGCCCGGCGAAGCGCGTCGTGAGCGGTGAGTGCTGATCGAGGTACTCACCCGTCAGGTAGAGGAACATCGGCATCCATTGCGGCTCCATGCGCACGCCGTCGCCGACCGGCACCGCCTTCGTGATCTCAACGCTTGTCTTGGCATCGGCCACGAGCCCCGGTCCGATCGTGAAGCCCCACGTCTCAAACAGGTCGTTGAGGTTCGGCGTGTTCGGCTCCATCGGGAACGGCAAACGTCCGCTTTCGGTATCCACCGCGTATTCGGACACAAAGAGGATCGCGTCGCCGCCGCCGCTGATGTAGCGGTTGATCTCGTACTTCTGCCGCTCGGTCAGATTGCTCGGCTGCACGACGACCAGGCAGTCGGTGCCGTCGGGGATCGGGCTCCCCTCGTCAAGCGTGATCTCGCGCACGTCGAACGTCTGGCCCAGGAAGCGCAAGGGGATCCAGAACTCGTGCACGCGCTGCGGGAGCGTGCCGGGTCCGCCCGTGAGCTGCTCGGTGTAGGTCGGCTTGCCGTCGAAGAACGCCACGACCGGCTGCGACTCCTCGGTCAGACGCACGAGAAGCATCGCCAGCTCGTACTCGAGGTGCCTCGCATCACCGTAGGCGCGGATGTACTCCGTCGGCTTCTCGAGGTAGGCCACCGTGATCGTCGAGAAGATCAGCGACTCCTCCTGGCTGCCTTGGCGCCCGACGGACGCGTGCAGCGGCTCGACGTGCTCGCTGGCGAGCTCGTCGAAGAGCCGCCGCAAGCTCGGGTCGGCCTCCCGCTTCTTCTCGTCGAAGATCTCGCGCGGCACGTCGACGATCCGGTACTTGAACTTCTCGCCCACCGCACGCTCGAAATCCTGGAAGCGGTCGAGCGTCTCGCGCCGGACACCGCGCAGCTCCTCGGGCAGCTCCTTGCTAACGTAGTAGGTCACCTTCACCTGGTCGCGCAGCCTGCCCAGGATGCGTCGCATGGCCGGCGAGATGGTAAACGTCCCGCTTCCGGTCAGGTCGAACCGCTTGAAGCGCAGCTGGCCGAACACGTTGATCCCGACGAGCGCCGCGATCACGATCGCGATGCCCCCGAGGTACGAGGCTCGGAACTGTGCCTTACGACTCGTCATAAGCGCCCTCGCGCGGCTCCCCTACCCTGCGTACCGACGGCTCTGGATCGCGTACACGTTGAGCATCAGGAACAGGAAGATGAGCGACAGGTAGTAGACCACGTCGCCCGTATCGACAACGCCCTTGGCGATGGTGTCCGAGTGCGTCTTCACGCTCAGGTACGCCAGCACGTCGGCCAGGAACGTCCAGAGCCGGCCGGCCGCTGTCCGAACGAACTGGTACCCGATGAGCACCAAGAGGAAGCTCAACGAGACCGAGACGATGAACGCGACGATCTGGTTCGTGGTCAGGCTCGAGATGTATGCGCCGAGCGCCAGAAACACGCCCCCCATGAGGATCGCGCCCAGGTACGCGCCGATGATGGGCCCCCAATCGGGCGAGCCGAACATCGTCATCGAGATCGGGA
>CAYUZG010000266.1:0-3404 GCA_964449605.1 uncultured Verrucomicrobiota bacterium
ATGGCCGCAAAGCCCTTCGCTTCGACCATTCCCAGCGCTTCAGTCATCCGAACCTTCCTCCGAACGGGATGAATCCGCGTCAGACCGAAGGGACTCTACATCCTGCCGACGCTACTCCTCAACCTCTTCTTTCGTCAGGCCTTCCGGCACGATGAGCAGGCCACCGTTGCCGCCCGGGACAGCCCGGAGCCCCAGCGGTTCAAGTGCTGCAGTCAGTGCCTCGGCGCTCGTCACGTCCCGCAAGGCGAACGGCTGCACCTTCGCGGCCTCCGGCAGCTCCGTGAACGCGCTTTCGCTGGCCGGGATCTCCCCATCAGGATCAACAGGCGGCGAACTCGGCGTCCCCGTCTGGAACACGGCAGGATCGATGACGATGTTCATCTGAGACGAGTTCGAGAGCCACGTGAGGAACTCGCGGAGCACCATTTCCTCGACGACGATCAGGTCACAGCGCGTCTCGGCTACGATTTCACACACACGCTGACGCTCCGCATCCGGTGCGTCCGCCCAATCCCAGTCCTTGCCCAGTTCCTCGTGGATCTTCGCCCAGTAGCTTTCGCGCCAGCGGAAGCTGTTTTCTGGCTTGGCCGGACCGATCTTGAAGTGCGTCTCCTCGGCGGTTGCCACGAGGCCGGCATCTTCCAGGAGGGCGTTGAGCGCGTCGAGAAACGGGGCGAAGCGAATCTCCATCGGGCCGACCGTCTCGCCGGACTCCGTCGCTTCTTTGAACGCGTCCTCGTCGATCCGAAAGGACTGCTGCGAAACGACCGCCAGCCACCTCACGAACTCGTCCACTTTCGCTTCGCCCGGCAGGATGAGGTCGCAGCGGATCGACGTGGCGATCTGCATGACCTTCTTCATGTCCTCGTCCGAGGGCTTTTCGCCGCTGATCCCGTCGGGGAATGCCTTGTTGAAAAGGGCCGTGTAGTTGGCGCGCCAGCGGAACTCGGGCCGCGGCGGGGCGGCGACGAGCTGCTTGATCTGGTCGCCCTCGCCCGGGCCGACGACGATAAGGCCGAACGGCATCATGACCGTCTTCTCGACGCCGGCGAGCTTGCCGATGATGACGACCGCCTTGCGCACGCTGTCCGAGATGGTGAACAGGCGCTTCTGGGTGCCCGCAGCTTCGAGTGCCTTGAGCGCGCCCGGCGTGAAGTAGACGGGCAGGCCGGCCTCGGCGCACACCTGCGAGATCGCCGGCGCGAGCCCGGCCACCTGGCCCGAGACGTTGACCGGCCAGTCGGCGATGAGCCCCCAGAACTTCTTCGCCTCCTCGTCGTCGGTCGGCATGCCTTCGATATCAAAGGGGAAGCCGTCGGGGAACTCCTCAAGCATCCACTTCGTCAGCTTCGCGTGATCGAGAAAGATCGTGAGCTTCGGCTCGGACGGTTCTTCGCCGGCGACGGCCGCGTGGTGTAAGGCGAAACAAAGACCGCCGATGACGAGAAGCTGAATCAATCTCATCGTTCCTGCTCCTTTGCGGCCGCCTCGGGCGCCATGTGAACGACACTTGTACCGTTCAGTGGACGCAGCCATTTACGGGCCATCTTTCCCTTCCGCTTCCTCTTCCGCCTCGTCTGCCGGTTCAGCGAGGCTGATCTTGAAGTGTGGCCCCTCGGCCGTCACCACGAAGCCGGTGGGCTCGAGTGCGGCGTTGAGCGCTTCGAGGAACGGCGTGAAGCGCACACTGATCGGCCCCACCTTCTGTTCGGACTCGGTAATCTGTCTGTAGACGGCTTCCTCGATGTTGAGCGGCTGACTCGACTTCGCCGCGATCCATCGGATGAACTCGTCGAGCTCGCCTCGACCCGGCACGACGAGGTCGCAGCGGGTCGACATGGCGATTTGAACGATCTTCCTCTTGTCCTCGTCCGACGCGTTTTTCATATCGAGTCCGTCGGGAAACGCTTCTTTGAGGACGGCGCTCATCTTGGCGCGCCACAGGAACACCGGCTGTGGCGGAATCGAGATGACATCGGTAATCTTGTCCGGGTCGTCCGACGTGGCGAGGATGAGGCCCATCGGCTCCACGACCGCCCTCTCGACGCCGGCGAGCTGGGCGATGGAGAGCACGACGTTCTCGATGCTGTCCGAGACATCGATTGTATGTCTGCCAGCGTCGGCCGCCTTGAGCTTCTCCAACGCGGTCTCCGTCAGGAACAGCGGCACGCCTGCGACCGCACACACCATGTGCACGCCGCTACCCGGCGTAACCTCACGGGCCTTGAACGTCATCTGCGTATCGGCGATGAGCTGCCAGAACTGCTTCGCCTTGTCATCGTCGGTCGGGCTGCCGGTCCGAGAGAACGGGAGACCGTCCGGAAACGCCTCGAGCACGCGCGCCGTCAGCGCCGTCGCGTCGTACGAGATCTCCTCGATCTGTGTCTTACCTTCCTCTGCGGCCCGAGCGCCGGAGCAAAGCCCGGTTACGGCGAGCAGCAATGCAAGAATGGCGGTTCGTTTCATCCCGTGCCTCCTCAGGGTTGTGCGCCCGGAAACGGCGTCGTCGGACGGCTACATGCTCTTGGCGCCCTCGGTGCCTGTGAGTGATTCGATCGCGCGAACGGCCGCCTCGCTGGCGACCATCACGTCGCGCTCCTCGCCGCCCAGGTAGAGGCGGCCGAACGCGCCGAACGGGCGGACCTCGAGGAGCGTGACGTGGCTCGCCTTCTCGGCCTCGTTCGCCGCGTAGACGATGTAGCCCGCCGGCACGGTCTCCATGACGAACAGCGTCTGCTCGCTCAGCAGCATCGAGCCGTACCGGATCCGGTTGATGAGCTGCGCGTGGTACGGGCTGACGCGCCGGATGACCTGCTGCGAGACCACACGCGGCTTGAGCCGGTCGCCTTCTTCATGGCCAAGCGCGTCGAGGACGGCCTGGCCCGACTGCCGCACGGCGCCCTGGTCGTGGCTGTGCACCTCGAGCAGGCCGTAGGCGCGCTCGATCACGAGAACGGCGGGCTGGACGTCGGTCGCCTTGAGCGCGATGTCGAGCATCTGGTTGATCACCATGCCGGGCGCGGTCTCGACCCAGAGCGATGCCTGGCCCGGCACGGGCAGGAAGCCGCGCGAGGTGGTGCCGATGTGCGCGGCAAGCTGGGATTGGAGCTGGTCGAGGACGATGTAGGTGCGGAGTTCGACGTCGGCCATGGCGCCTTCCTCTTCTCCGTGCGGGCCTCGTTCCTTGCTCGGCGTGGCGCCGTCAGAGATCGCGGCGCTGCGCAGCGAATCGTACTGCCGCCAGGTCTGCGCCGCAAGCGGAAAGCCCGGCGCGCATCGAGATGGTGACCGCGCCGAGTGTGACCGGTTCCGTGGTGATCTGTGCGAATCGGTGGTTGACTGGACGAAGTAAAGGCGGGGGCAGCGCCTGCGCGGGTGGAAAGGCTGGTTGCCCCCGCCCCGTT
>CAYUZG010000267.1:0-3394 GCA_964449605.1 uncultured Verrucomicrobiota bacterium
CCTTCGGGGCAGGGAGCGTGGGCACGGCGCCGGGGCTGTACCTGTGAAGCCCCTTCGGGGCAGGGAGTGTGGGCACGGCGCCGGGGGTTTTCCAACATGTCCTCGTGCCCGGGGCTGGGTTCTGCGGATCTTCGGGCCGCTCGCCGTGCGGGCCTTCGATTCGCTTGGCGGCTGGCCGACTTACTCCACGATCTCTGCCGCAGAACTTGCCGGGTGTGGTATGTTCTCGGCCTCTAGGAGGCGTCGCAGTGGAGAACAACGACGAGAGGACGACGACGCGGTGGGTGCCGATGCCGCCGACGTATTTCTGGGCGGCGGTCGCGGTGATGGTGGCGGTGCGTTTCCTGTGTCCGGGGATCAGGGGGCTTGTGCCGACGCCGTGGAATTGGATCGGCGGCGCGGTCCTGCTGGTCGCCGGGCTCGCGCTGGCGTGGGTGCCGGAGCTCCACTTCAAGAAAGCGGGTACGGAGGTCAAGCCGTTTCGCGACTCGAGCCGGCTGGTCACGTCAGGCATGTACCGGTTCAGCCGGCACCCGATGTACCTGGGCATGGTCGTGGCGTTGGTCGGGGCATTCGTGGTGTTGGGGAGCCTGACCCCGGTGTTTGTTATCCCGGCTTTTGTCGTTGTGATGACGGTGCGGTTCATCGTCCCCGAGGAACGGGACCTGGCCCGCCAGTTTGGCGACGAGTACAAGGCGTACAAGCGCCGGGTCAGGCGGTGGATCTAGGTCATCTGTGACAGTTCAGGCATAGGAGAGTGCGTTCCGTGGCGAAGAATGACCGGCCCAACATCGTTTTTCTTCTGAACGATCATCAGCTCTACTACCGCCACGGATGGGACGGCGGGCCGCGGCCGATGCGGCCGAGATTCGACGGGCTCGCGGCGGACGGGGTGACGTTTACGCGGGCGTACACGGCGTGTCCGCTCTGCGTGCCGGCGCGGCGGACGATGCTGACGGGCCTGTTCCCGCACACCCATCGGTTCCTCGACAACGCGGAGACGCCGTACGGGCCGTCGCCGTATGGGCTTTACCTCGACAAGCTCGTCGAGCAAGGGTACCGGTGCTCGTACTTCGGCAAGTGGCACGTGGGGCCGGGCACCGCGCACGACCACGGGTGCGACGGGTTCTCCTACACGAGCTACAACAACCCGTACACGAAACCGGAGTACGAGGCGTACCTCAAGGCGCACGACTTGCCGCCGGCCGAGCACCTGGTCGAGCGCATCTTTGACCAGTGGCGTCACGCCCCGGTGGTCGAGGGCGAGCTTTACAAGAGCCGGTCAGGCTGGGTGTGCGAGCACCTGGCGGGCCTGACGGTGACGCCGAAGGAGTCGCACGAGTCGTTTTTCCTGGCGAGCCTGGCGCGCGACGCGCTGCGCGAGCTGGCGAAGAGCGATGAGCCGTTCGCGCTGCGGGTCGATTTCTGGGGGCCGCACCAGCCGTACTTCCCGACGAAGGAATTCGCCGACCTGTACAACCCCGAGGAGATCCCCGAGTACGGCAACTTCCGTGATGATCTCGCGAACAAGCCGACCGTGTACTGGACCGATACGAACAGCCTGCTGGCGAAAGACAAGAAGCTCGTGCTGCCCAACCAGTTGCCGTGGAGCGAATGGCAAAAGGCGCTCGCGCGCTGCTACGCGAACATCACGATGGTGGACGCGGCCGGCGGCGTGATCCTCGACGCGCTCGACGAGCTCGGCCTGAGCGACAACACGTTCGTGATGTGGACGACCGACCACGGCGACGCGATGGCGTGTCACGGGGGCCACTTCGACAAGGCGTCGTACGTGGCCGAAGAGGTGCTGCGGGTGCCGATGGTCGCGCGGTGGCCGGGGCGGATCGAGCCGGGCCAGGTGAGCGAGCAGCTTGTGAGCCTGATCGACGTGGGGCCGACGATCCTCGACGTGGCGGGGACGGGGTTCGCGCACGAGACGGATGGGACGAGCCTCGTGCCGCTGGTGACGGGCCAGACGGCCGAATGGCGCGATGATCTGATGATCGAGACGCACGGCCACGGCGAGCCGGTGGTGGGCCGGTCGATCATCGCGGGCCCCCATAAGTACACGGCGACGCGCGGGCAAATGCACGAGCTGTACGATCTCGAGCGGGACCCCTACGAGCTGACCAACCTCATCGACGATCCCGCGCACACGGACGTGCTCGGCGACATGCGCCGGCGGCTGCGGGCGTGGCAGGAGCGAACGGGCGACGCCGAAGACGTGCTCGGCTAGCAGGCGGCTGAAAGGCCCTTGCGTGCCAAGACAACGTCGTGTTGCATGACTTCGGTCGCCCTTTCAGGGCTCAATGGACATCTTTTCTCGTCGATGACCCGTGGCTTACGGGCCTGTTGAAAAAGGTGTTCTATGGAAGCCTTTCAGGCTAGGAGCGGTCCTTCGTCGTCACCAAACCCAGGGTGTTACCCTGGGCTGTTCTATGAAGCCCCTTTGGGGCAGGCACGGTCCCGACGGTAGCTGGGCTTTTTCAACAGGGGCTTGCGGGCCGGGCTATGTTCCCTCGGGCTCGAAGGCAAAGGTGGCGTGGAGGGTGGTTTCCTCGGCCTCGACGAGGACCTTCTCGACGCCTTCGCGCATGATGGCGCTCCCGGTGATCTGTGCGGCGGTGTAGATCTGCTCGTTGCCGCTGCCGACTTCGGCGTTGTAGAGGAGCAGGATCTGGCGGTCGCGCAGCATGAGGATCGTGCCCTCAACCTCGAGGTGACGCGAGAAGTCGCCGGTTTTCTTGGTGACGGCGGCGAGGTAGTCGGGCGTGGCGCATCGGATTTCGATGACGGGCCCTTTCTGGTCGCTTTCGACGGCCCAGAACTTGAGAATGAGCGTTGTGCCGAGCGACCGGATCTCGTCGTCCGAGTCGCGCTGTGCCGGCACGTCGGCGTTCACGATCACCCTGGGCCCGGAGCCGGAACCGTGCTGGGAGCCGGCGGGGAGGGCGACGGCGACGAGGAGGACCACGGCGGCAAGTCCTGCGGCGGCTTTCATGAGACCTCTCCTAAACGAGCAGCGCGTGAAGTCGTGTTGACTCAGGGTAGCGACGGGCTATCATTGCCGCAAGCGAAATCGACGAGGAGAAAGACGATGAAGAACTGGCCCGCTGCCGTTGTTGTCGTGGCCGTCGCGATAGCCGTTGTCATCTCGATCTGGACGTTTGCCGGGAGCCGCGCGCCGTCGGGCGAGCACGAACTGCGCGCGATGGAGACGTCGGTTGACGAGCTGCGAACCGAGGTGCGCGAGCTGCGTACGGCTGTGCGCGAGCTGCGCGAGGCGTTGGCGGTCGAGGCGACGCGCGAGGACGTGGCTCCGGAGGACGAGGCGGCGTCGGTCGATTCGGAGGCGGTCGGGCTTGATGCGGGCGAGGTGAACGTCGAGCCGGTG
>CAYUZG010000268.1:0-3386 GCA_964449605.1 uncultured Verrucomicrobiota bacterium
GCGAGGTGAAGGTCGAGATCGACTTCAACGACGTTGAGCAGCGTACGCGCCGTATCACACACATGGTGGAGGAGATCAAGTACCCGGTTCATGTGACGCCCGACAGCAAACGAGTGATCTTCGGTCTCACCGAGGCACGCGGGAATGCACGGGTGGCGGTGCTTTACTCGGCTCCGATCGAACACCGGAGCGATCCCCACGCGGGGTTGAAGGAGATCGCTCGACTGTCGTGCGAGCACGTGCAGCTCGGCGACAATGGGAAGACGCTTTTTGTCCTCGACGGCGGCAAAGTCAAGAAAGTGCCCGTCGACGGCGGCAAGGTCGAGACGATCGAGTTCTCACTGGCATTCTCCATCAACCGGCGGGACGAGATGCGTCAGGTGTACTTCGAAGCGTGGCGCGCCATGCGCGAGGGCTTCTACGACGAGGCGATGCACGGCGTGGATTGGGAAGCCGTGCGCGACAGGTATGCACCGTTTCTCGGCTCCGTTGTGGAAACAGAGGAGGTAATGGACCTCATCAGTGAGATGCTCGGTGAGCTGAACGCGTCGCACTGCGGTGCCTACGCAGGCCGGGACGACACGGGGGGCACGTTCGAGGACTCGCGCCGGCTCGGATTTGAACTCGAGCCTGATGTCGAGAGTGGGTTCTACAGGATTGCTCACATCTACGAGGACGGCCCGGCCGACGAGACCTGGCTCGATCTCGAGGTGGGCGACTTCGTCTTCGAGATTGAAGGACACGACGTACGCGTTGGCGATAGCTACGAACGGCTGCTCATCAACCCGCTCAACCCAAAGGTGCTGTTGAGCGTCGGTGGGGCTCCGGACCCCGGCGCGGCACGTCAGGCGCGCATTCGCCACATCTCTGAGGGCGAGCAACGGCGGCTCTGGTACGCTGAATGGGTACGGCAGAACGAACGTATTGTTGATGAGAAGACCGGCGGGCGGGTCGGCTATCTGCACATCAAGGCGATGGACTTCCTGTCGCTGGTCAAGTTCCGCAAAGACCTGTGGGGTTTGAAGCAACGCGACGGCCTGATTATCGACGTGCGGCACAACGGCGGCGGCTGGGTCGACCGTCAGTTGCTCGACGTCCTGAACCGCCGACCGTACCACACGATGCAGCCGAGGGGTACCTCGTCGAGAAGCAGGCTTCCCGAGGAGGCGTTCTACGGCGTTAAGGTGGTGCTCATCGATTCATTCTCGTTCAGCGATGCCGAGGTATTTCCCGACGGGTTCAGAACGCTGGGCCATGGCAAGATCATTGGGGAGCCAACCGCCGGGGGCGTGATCGCAGTAAGCAGTTACAGGCTCGTTGATGGAAGCGTGATCCGGATGCCGAGGTGTGGCATCTGGCGGCTTGATGGGACGAACCTCGAGAACTACGGCGTGCCACCGGACATCTACGTCGAGAGGCGGCCGGAGGACGACCTGAACGGGACCGACCGCCAGCTCGACGCGGCCATCGAGCACGTGATGTCGGAGATCGAGGCAGCGAACGAGTAGCTGGCGGGGCGTCTTATCAGCCGTCGGTGTCCGGTTCAGGGATGTGTTGCAGGACGGCTTCGAGCGCCGGGTCTCGCCCGTTGACGTAGTCGTCGAAGGTGAACTCGACGGGGATGTCGGGTAGGAGGGTTACGCCGGTCTCCTGCGTTTCATCGAAGTACTTCGTCGAGCACTCAACGATGAGGCGCGAATTGGGTAGTCTGAACCTGTGCGCGTTCCCGAACGTGTTCGGTTTGCCCGCGGTTGGCTCGCCGACGATGAGCGCGTGCAGCTTCTCCCTGAGGATCGCCGCGTTGACGACCGCTGCGGAGATCGACCCGTGGTCGACGATCACAAACAGACGACCGCGTTGCGTCAGGTGAGGGCGCCGCTCCAAGTTCGCTATGAGACGCTTGAGGGTTGGGTAAAGGCCGCCGCCGTTATGGCGAAGGTCGATGACGAACCGCCTGACCGGATGCGTGTCCGCACAGGCGAAGAGATCGCGGACAAACTGCCTCTTGAGCTCTACGCAGGCGGCGTAGCGCAAGTAGAGCGTCTTCGAATCCTCAAGGTAGGTGAACCAGTAGTCGTCCTTCTTCCTCTGCCAGAAGAGCGGCTCGGGTGCGTTGCGTGACGAGACGGCTGTGATCCATTTGGTTCCTTTTCCCATCCTGAAACTCTTGTCGTGCCAGCTCTCTGGAGGCGATGCCGGGTCTGTTCCTTCGGCGACCGGAGTCGAGGCGGTCTCCGCCGTCATCGGTGCCGGCTCGGTCCCTTCGTGAGCTGATGCTGCGTCGGTCTCTTTGCCGACGGGCGTGAATGTGTACCTGAACTTGAAGGGGGTCCCCTCCGCGTCTACGAGGTGGAAGTACACGGGGCTCGCATCAGGGGTGATCTTCAGCGCGTGAAGGATGTGCGGGCTCGCAAGGTAGTGAGGGGTGTACATGCGAAGGGACGAGTTGTTCTCGTGAGAGATCAGGGCGCCGATTCTCGCACAGGCATCCTCAATGCTTGTATCGCCGATCCGCACAACGCGGGCGCCAATGACATGCTGCTGCAGTGCTCCGAATCCCGGCGCGACCTTGTAGATGCGCAGCCCGTCGGAGAACCAGTAGAGGCGAAACGGCGAGCCAGGGAAGAAGCCGCTCCGGTCCTGGAGCAGACCCAGAGCCGTGTGGGAGTCCCCCGCGATGGCGACGACGCGTGCGATTCCGACGATGACCTCTTCGTTGGAGAGCGACGGGATCGCCTCGTCGAGTTCAGCGACGGCCTGCTCGAAGTCCGTGCGCGTTATGTTGTGGAACAGGTTGGGGTGGATGCGTGGAAGCCGCATGGCCAAGTAGTGGAGGTCTTCGCGCCATTCTTCCGCCGAGAGCGAAGGCACGGCCCGCGGTCCAGGCTGCCGAGAGATACAACTGGTTGCGGCGAGGGCGAGGCAAACCAGGAGGGCGATGAGGACGACGCGCCAGAGGATGTGTTCGTTTCCCGGCGTCAGCTTCTTTGGGGGCACGCGAGCTTCCTCCTGAGACCTGGATGCTCCCACCTTGTTCCATAATACGCGGCGCTGAGGCCGGTTCTTCACCGGTTTCGCCAGCGAGGCACACCGAACCCAATGTGCGCCAGAGGACTCTTTGAACTCAATGCGTGTTCTGGGTGTGCGCGTGCGAGCTGCCTGGGGGTGTTGGGGGATTGGCCTCACGCCGGTTCCCGGTCCTTGCGCAGGATCTGGTCGACTTCGGCGACGCCTTCCTTGATGGCGGCTTCGGGGTTGACGTTCTTGGCGTTGCGGGCGCGGTTCATCGCTTCGACGATCGCGAGCGTGTCGGCGTCCTCGGACGCGGCGGCGGTGTCGAGGTCGTAGTCCTCGAGCGTGCCGAGGATGTGCTCGAACTTGTCCAT
>CAYUZG010000269.1:0-3374 GCA_964449605.1 uncultured Verrucomicrobiota bacterium
GTCGGAACTCAGGCGTTCTTCGGCGGCGCGAAGGATCGCGACGAGGGTTTCCGAGTAGCTCGTGCCGGCGTGGCCGGCCATCTTGGCCAGGTGGCCGTCCCAGCACCAGCCGGGGTTCGGGTTGACCTCGAGGAGATTCGGCGTGCCCTTGGCGTTGAGCCGCCAGTCGAGCCGGACGTAGTCGCGACACTCCAGACGCTCGGCGAGCGCCACCGACCACGCGACGATGGCGCGCTCAGTATCGTCCGGCAGCTCGGCGGGGACGGACTTGATGCCCCAGTACGGCGAGTCGGGGCACCACTTGGCCTCGTAGCCGCAGATGCGCGGCAGCTCGGGCGGCACGCTCGAGTAGTCCTCCTCAGTGATCGGCAGGACGGTGTACGAGCCTGGCGGATTGCCGATGATGCCCACGCTGAGGTCCTTGCCGGGGAGGAACTCCTCGACGAGCAGCGGCTTCTCGTAGCCGAACTGCTCGCGGACCTGCTCGATGGCGTCCAGGAGCTGCTCGGCGTTCGAGGCGACGCTGCGCGCCGTGATGCCGAAACTCGAGTCGCCCAGGTCGGGCTTGACGATGACGGGGAAGTCGAACGGCAGCTCAAAGCGCAGGTCCTCGGGCGTGATGAAGAGCGCGTCGGGCACGGGGATCTGCATCTCCTTGGCAGCGCCGCGCACGAGCGACTTGTCGTAGCAGAAGGCGAGGCACTGTGGGCCGCTGCCGGTGTAGGGCAAGCCGAGCGTCTCGAGCAGCGCGGGCACGTGGAGCTCCTTGCGCGGGTCGTTGATGAACCCCTCGTCGCACAGGTTGAGCACAAGGTCCACCTTGCCGACGAGCTTCACGAGGTCCTGGATGAGCGTGTCGTGGTTGTCGAGGAACGTGAAACGGTACCCCTCGACGTCGCGGAGCGCGGCCTTCATCTGGTCGATCGTGTAGAGGTCGTCGTCGTCGAAGCACTGGAGCGGCTTGAGCAGGTCGGGCTTGCGCGGATCGCCCAGCAGCACGACGACGTGCTTCTCCTCGGGCTTGGCGCGGCGGCGCACGGGCGCCCACTCCTTGCGCGCCTGGGCGGTCACGATGATCCGGCGTTCCATCATCCCAAGATCCTGCGCGCGCTCGGAATCGGACCCGAGCTCGAGCGGCGATGAGACGTTGCTCAGGCCCGCCTCGCCGAGCAGCGCTGACAGCGTCTCGGCCGAGTAGAGGCGCTCGGCGTAGAACTGGTCCGCCACGACGCCCTTGTCGACGTGCGTGATCACCTCGCGCGAGACGAGCCGGTCGCCGTCCCGCGACAGCGAGCGCTCGCGGCAGACGAACAGCTTGCCGCTCACCCACTCCCACGAGCGCGGCTGGTAATGGTCGCGCAGCCAATCGCCGTGCGACACGTCGATGAGCAGCCGGCCCCACGGCTTGAGCACGCGGAGCACCTCGCGCAGCACGCGCAGATCGTCCTGGCGCGAGTCGAAGTAGCCAAAGCTGTTGCCGAGGATGAGCACGACGTCGAACGTGTCGCTGCGGTACGGCAGCTTGCGCGCGTCGCCCTCGCGGAACCGGACGCTGAGCCCTTCAGTCTTCGCCGTTTCCCTGGCTTTGGTGATGAGGTAGTGCGAGCGGTCGAGCCCGTCGACGCTGCGCAAGCCGCGCCGCGCCAGCTCGAGCACGTGGCGCCCCTGGCCGCAGCACAGGTCGAGGATTTTGTCGTCGGGCCCGAGTTTGAGCACGTCGCAAATCAGGTCGACCTCGGCCCGCGTGATGCGCGCGTCGTGCACGACGTCGGCGTCGGTCTTGAGGTACATCGAGTTGAAGATGCGCGACCACCAATCGGACTGGACGTGGGCTTCGAGATCGGGGACGGGGCCGAGCGTCTTAGCCGGACGCCCGTTCTTGGCCTTGGCCGGAGATCGACTGGGAGGCTTGGCGTCGTCCATCGTGTAGAACCCTCGGATCTGTGCAAGGCCACAGCCCGCGGGCACCCGCTCGCGGTCGCCTCACGAGCCGGAATCGTACGCCGTCTGCGACAGCACACAAGCAAATGTTGCGGCCTTTTTTACGGACGGGCCGCTGCCGCTGCTATAGTGACCGCCGTTCCGCCACGGCCGGCCGGAGGCACGGAGAAAACGGGTATGTCGATCGAGACAGACACACGGAACCAGAGCACGGTCCGCACGGTGTGGACCCGGCGGCCATCGGCTTGCCCGCCTGTAGAGGTGTTCCGGCATCTCGTCGAGACCGGACAACGTCCTGCCTTCCTTCACTCGGGCGATGGGGCCGGGCCTGGTGCGAGGTGGAGCCTGATTGCGCTCGACTGCGAGGGCGTCTTCCGCGTTCCGAGGGACGATGCGCGCGACCCGTTCGAGGCGCTGCGCGATGAGCTCGGGCGCTTCAGCCTGCAGACGGATGAGAGACCGCCGATCCCGTTCATCGGCGGGTGGGTCGGGTACTTGTCGTACGACCTCGCGCACCGGGTCGAGCGGTTGCGCACGGCGGCGCGCATCGATCACGGCTTCCCGCTCATCGAGCTGGGATTCTACCGGACCGTGCTCGCGTACGACCACAACGGCGGAACGTGGACGGCGTGCCGGCTCATCGACGAGGGCGCGTCCGTCGTGCAGGCCGGCGCCGAGATGGAGGCGCTGCTCGACGAGATCGCCTCACCATCGGATCCGGCGCGGGATCAGAGTGCCGCACTCGACGGGGCGCTGTCGAGCGACTTCTCACGCGGGGAATACGAGGACGCTGTCCGGCGTGCGCTCGACTACATCGCGGCGGGCGACATCTACCAGGTGAACGTCGCGCAGCGCTTCGAGGGGCGGCTGGCGATCGCGCCGGAGGAGCTCGCGCTGCGGCTGTTCGAGTCGAGTCCGGCGCCGTTCGGCGCGTTCCTGCGGTTCGGCGATCGGGCCGTTGTGTCGTCGAGCCCGGAGCGGTTTCTGGTCGTGCGCGGGCGCGAGGTCGAGACGTGGCCGGTCAAGGGCACGCGGCCGCGCGGCACGACGCCCGCCGAGGACGAACGGATGAAGGCCGAGTTGCTCGCATCGGACAAAGAGCAGGCCGAGCTCGTCATGATCACGGACCTGCTGCGCAACGACCTCGGGCGCGTCTGCGAGTACGGCTCGGTCCGCGTGCCCGAGCTGCGCGCCGTCGCCTCGCACCGCAACGTCCACCACACCTACAGCCGCATCGCCGGGCGGCTGCGCGACGACGTCGGCCTCGCCGAGCTGCTGCGCGCGACGATGCCCGGCGGCAGCATCACGGGCGCGCCGAAGGTGCGGGCGATGGAGATCATCGAGGAGCTCGAGCCGACGGCGCGCGGGCCGTACTGCGGCGCGATCGGATGGATGGGCGTCGACGGGGCGATGGACCTCGCGATCGCGATCCG
>CAYUZG010000270.1:0-3369 GCA_964449605.1 uncultured Verrucomicrobiota bacterium
GGTTGACAAGCGACGGTGGGCGTGGCATGAAACAGGCCCGCCTTCGACGGGCTTGTCCGCTTCTGTTCTGGCAAGCCCATTCGGTGGCCCCTTCGTCTAGTGGACTAGGACGGGTGGTTCTCAGCCATCAAACAGGGGTTCGATTCCCCTAGGGGCTACCATTTTTCTCTCCCTAACGACCGATTCTTGGCAAGGCCGGGGAGCGCGACTGAGACGATCCGTGCCGCCCACCAGCCGGGAAATCGCTTGCGGCGTCGCGCGCGGGGCCGGTATAGTCTGTGGCACGACGGCTCGGGTCATCGACGGGCCGCTCGCGTTGTTGGGAGTTGTGTCGCGCTAGGCGGGGCGTCAGCGGTGCCCTGTAACCCGAAATCCGCTTATGCGGGGCTGAATTCCCGAGAGAGGTCTTTCCGAGGTTGGCGTGGACCTTGGGCGCGAGGCGACGAAGCCTGGGTCCCATGCAATGGTGATCTCCGAACCGGGTCAGGACCGGGAGGTAGCAGCCCTAAGGATCGTCGCCATGTGCCGTGGGGCTACCTGGGTGGAGCCGACCGCCCCTGGAAAGCGGCTTCCAAGGGGATCGATCGAGGGTGCGCGACTTGTTTTTCTCTGCGCTCTCTGCGCCCCTTCGACGGGCTCAGGGCAAGCGTTGCGAGAGGCATTGCTTTGAATGACTGCTGAACCGAACAGCGTCTATCAAGCTCTCGCCCGCAAATGGCGGCCGCAGCGGTTCGAAGACGTGGTCGGCCAGGAGGGCACGACGCGGACGCTGCAGAACGCGATCACCGCGAAGCGCATCCATCACGCCTACCTATTCACCGGCCCGCGCGGGGTGGGCAAGACGACGATCGCCCGCATCTTCGCCAAGGCGCTCAACTGCGACAGCGTGCCTGAGCCGACGCCGCAGCCGTGCGGCCAGTGTGTGCCGTGCAAGGAGATCGCCGCCGGCATCAGCCCGGACGTGATCGAGATCGACGGCGCGTCGAACCGCGGCATCGACGACATCCGCGAGCTGCGCGAACGCGTGCGCTACACGCCGACGCACAGCCGGTACAAGGTCTATTACATCGACGAAGTCCACATGCTCACGACGGAGGCGTTCAACGCGCTGCTCAAGACGCTCGAGGAGCCGCCGCCGCACGTGAAGTTCCTGTTCGCCACGACCGAGCCGCACAAGGTGATCGCCACGATCACGTCGCGCTGCCTGCGGTTCGACCTGCGGCGCATCCCGATGGGCGTGATCGCCGAGCGCCTGCAACGGCTCGCCGAGGCCGAAGCGATTGCCGCCGAGCCCGGCGCGCTCATGCTCATTGCGCGCTGTGCCGAGGGCAGCATGCGGGACGCCGAGTCGATCCTCGACCAGGTCGTCGCGTTTGCCGGCAAGACGGTGGGCATGCGTGACGTCGGCGAGATCCTCGGGCTTGTCAACGACGAGGTTTTTTGGGAGCTCGACGGCGCGGTCGTCGAGGGCAACGTCGAGGCGGCCATCCGGGTGGCCGGCGGGGTCGTCGACGAGGGGCGCGACGTGCGGCGCTTCATCGAGGAGCTGATCGCCCACTACCGCGACCTGCTCGTGGCGCTCTCGTCGCAGGACCCGGCGAAAGTGCTCGACCTGCCCGATGAGACGGTGAAGAAGATCGTCGAGGTCGCGCCGCACTTCAACCGCGACCAGCTCCTGCACATCATCGAGCTGCTGGCGCATGCCGAGGAGCAGCTCCGCTACGCGATCAGCCCGCAGGTGACGCTCGAGGTGGCGCTCATCAAGCTCGTGCGCTCGCGCGACCGCGTGCCGCTCGACGCGGTGCTCGATCGGATCGAGCAGTTGCGCGCGCAGGGTCCCGGCCTTCCCGGCGCTGCGCGGTCGCCGGATCATCAGGCCGACCTCTTCTCCGGCTCAAAAAAAAAGCCTAGCGCCCCCCGCCCAATGACCATGTCGTCCCCGGGCGCTCCCGCGAGTGGGCCGGCCTCGGCGGGACCGGCTTCGTATTCGAATCCTCCGGCGGCGAGCTCGGCTGTGCTCGAGCCGCTCAGCGAGCGCGAGGCCTCGGAGTTCAGCGAGTTATGGGCGCGCGTGCTCGAGGCGTTCGAGGGCCAGGGGCCGAGCCTGCGCGCGAGCATCGCAGCGGGTCGGATCGTCTCGTTCGACGACGACGAGCTCGTCATCGGCTTCGGCGAAGCCGACGTTTATCACTACGAACAAGTCTCGAAGCGGGAGAGCCGAGGTCTCGTCGAGGATTTTCTGGAGAACGCGCTGGGCAAGCCGGTCCGCGTCCGGTTCACGCGGATCGCCAATGATGACGAGAAGGCCTCGGCGTCGGCGCCGCAGCGACACCGGCTCGCCGACGATCCGCTCGTGCAGAAGAGCATCGAGCTGTTCGGTGGCAAACTGATTCAGCCAAGGAGATAGCCATGGCAGGCGGGATGGGAAAACTCCTCAAGCAAGCCCAGAAGATGCAGCAGGACATGGAACGCGTTCAGGCCGAGCTTGCCACCCGCGAGGTGACCGCGAGCGTCGGCGGCGGCGTGGTCGAAGTCGTCGCCACGTGTGACAGCCGGGTGAAGGCGATTGCGATCAAGCCCGAGGCGGTTGATCCCGACGACGTCGAGCTGCTCCAGGACCTCGTTGTGGCGGGCGTGAACCAGGCGCTCGACGAGGCGGCGACGATCACGGCGACCGAGATGGCCAAGGTCACGGGCGCGCTCGGCGGGCTCGGCGGCCTTCCGGGCGGCCTGCCAGGCATGTAGTCGGCGAGGAGTTGAAGAGGGCGTGCAGTACCCGAAATCGGTCCAGCGTCTCATTGCCGAGTTTGCCAAGCTGCCCGGCGTGGGCAAGAAGAGCGCCGAGCGGTTTGCGCTGCATCTTCTGAAAGCCGGGCACCGCGACGCGGCGTCACTGGCACGCGCCGCGGCCGAGCTGCATGAGGGCCTCAAGACGTGCCGCGTCTGCGGCAACGTGGACGAGCACGACCCCTGCCGGATCTGCGCCGACGACAAGCGCGACACGTCGCTGCTGTGCGTGGTCGAGGAGGTGGGCGACCTGTGTGCGATCGAGGCGATGGGCCGCTTCCGCGGACGCTATCACGTGCTCGGCGGGGCGATCTCGCCGCTCGACGGCGTCGGGCCCGAAGAGCTTCGGATGCAGGAGCTGGTGCAGCGCGTCAAAGACGGCGGTGTGCGCGAGGTGATCTTGGCGACGAGCTCGAGCGTTGCGGGCGACGCGACCTGTCTGTACGTCGAGAAGCTGCTCGAGGGCACAGGCGTTGATCTGACGCGGATCGCGTTCGGCCTGCCGGTGGGCGGCGAGATCGAACGCGCGGACCCGAACACGCTCGCCCGAGCGCTCGACGGGCGACGCCGCCTGCGCTAGCA
>CAYUZG010000271.1:0-3359 GCA_964449605.1 uncultured Verrucomicrobiota bacterium
CGCCACAGGCCCGCGAGCGCAAAGCAGAACCGCGCCACCTCGTTGAGATGTGTGCCCGCTTCGTCCGCGAGCCGGTCGAGCAGACCGAACACGTTCCGCTCGAGCGCGTCGAGTCCGGTGGTGTGGTAGTTGGCCGGCCCGCCGACGGCGCGGGCGGCGACCTCGCCGGAGCGGTCGACGAGCACGCCGACCGACCTCGAGCTGCCGCCGTCGATGCCTATGAAGAACTCGCCGCTTCCCATCGGGTCCCCAGCTTCGTCTCGTACAGCAGCCAGTACAGAACGCGCGCGACGATGTACATGATGAAGAACGCCGACACGACGTCGCTCAGGAAATGCCTCCCTTGGCCCATGCGCAGCAGGCCGAAGAACGCGCCCAGAACGCTCGCGAGCACGATGGTCAGTGTTCTGCGCCGCTTCAGCAGCATGCCGACTGCAATGAAATAGAAGCCGAACGACGCGTGCCCGCTCGGCCATGAGCCGTGCGTCTCGTGCTGGCGCGAGATCACGTAGGCGGGCGTGAACTTGAGCGTGCCGCCGAACGCCTCGACCTGATCCGGCCGCGGCCGGCCCCAGTGTTGCTTGAACACCGTGTTGACGATGAGGCCGGTGCCGACAACGAACACGAGCAGCACGTAGAGGAGTGCGCGCGCGTCGAGGCCCAGCAGGCGCTTTCGCGCGAAAAACGACACGCAGAACCCCGCGATCAGCAGCGCCGGCAGCACGCGGCTCGCCCACGTCACCGCGTCGTAGACGATCGCGGCTACGGAGCTGTCTTGCCACACGAACGATTCGTCCCGCGCATCGTAGAAAAGCCGGGCGCAGCCCATGTCGAGCTGCGGCACGAACACCAGCACAAGCGAGCAGACGACAAAGACGACGAGAAACGCTTTCGACAAGCCCAGCATCGACCCGGCCGCTCCGTTGCGATCCGGCCCACAGCTTCGAGCCCGCCGTCGCCGCTTGTCAACGCAAACCTTCTCGACGCAAAGGGTAAGTGCAGGTGTGTGTTGCCCCACCCGCGTCGGGCGCGTCGGTGTTGCCACAGTGCGAAGCCCACGCAGCGGGCGACATATTGTAGCCACGGTCGTAAGACCGTGGAACGCGGTGTGTCGTCGACACAAGCCCCCGCAGGGGGCGACATCTGGTCTCGGCGTTCGCTCTTGACGTGCCATGCGCCGTTCACTAGCGTGGGTGCAGGCGCTGGAAGACAGAATCAAGAACAGACTCCCGCCGGGAGGACTGGATCATGAAGGCTCTTGCACTCTCCCTCGCTCTCATCCTCCTCGTCGCCGGCCAGATCGGATGCGGCAAGAAGGACAAGGACGACGGCAAGAAGGACGAAAAGGGCGCGATCGAGTCGACGATCGACTACGCCACCGGGTACACGGCCGTCCAGGCGAAGTTCAAGGCCGAGCGGCAGACGATCCAGATATCGATCGGCAAAGCCGTCGACTACTTCGCGGTTGATCCCGGCCGCCGCCCGAACTCGCTTCAGGAACTCGTCGACGCTGGCCATCTTCACAAGAGATACCTGAACGACGAGTACGGCAAGCCGCTCGAGGTCGAGGTGCGTGACGGGCAGCTCGTCGTCCGCAGCATGCGCCTCAACAAGGAGACCGGGCGCCGCGAGCTGAACTGGTCGAAGAGCTACTGATGGCGACGCGCGCACCGGGGACCGTCTATCTCGTCGGCGCCGGGCCGGGCGATCCGGGGCTCCTGACGGTCAGGGGCGCTGAATGCATCCGCCGGGCCGACGTCATCGTTCACGATCGCCTTGTCAATGCCCGTCTCCTCGAGCTCGCACGCTCTTCGGCAAAGATCATCGACGTCGGCAAGGCTCCCGGCACGCGGGGGGTCGGCCAGGACGAGATCAACAAGCTGCTCGTCGCGAAAGCGCGGTCGGGCAAGACGGTCTGCCGCTTGAAGGGCGGCGATCCGTTCGTCTTCGGCCGCGGCGGCGAGGAAGCGCTCGCTCTGGCTGAAGCGGGCGTCCCGTTCGAGGTCGTGCCGGGCGTGACCTCGGCCGTCGCTGGACCCGCCTACGCCGGCATCCCGGTCACGCATCGCGGCCTTGCCTCGTCGGTCACGCTCGTGACGGGCACCGAGGACCCGGCGAAAGAGCACGCCGCCGTCGACTGGGCGCCGTTGGGGAAGGGGCGCGGCACGCTCGTCTTCCTCATGGGGGCTCGGAACCTGGCCGCCATCGCCGACGCGCTCGTTCGCCATGGCCGCGCGCCATCGACGCCCGTCGCCATCGTCGAGTGGGCCACGTACCCGTTCCAGGTGACCGTCGAGACGACGCTCGACGAGGCGCGTGATCCCGCGTTCGCCCAGAGCATTCAGCCGCCCGTCGTCGTCGTGGTCGGCGACGTGGCCGGCCTGCGCGATCGGCTCCGGTGGTTCGAGCGCAAGCCGCTGTTCGGCAAGCGCATCGTCGTCACGCGCCCGCGCCGCCAGGCGGCCTCGCTCGTGCAGCAACTCGAGGAGCTTGGCGCCGAGGTGATCGAGCTGCCGACGATCGAGATCAAGCCGCTCAAGGAATTCGGGAAGCTTGATGCCGCGCTCCGCCGCCTCGGATCGTACGACTGGGTTGTCTTCACGAGCGTCAACGGCGTCGCGGCGTGCTTCGAGCGGCTCGCGGCCATCGGCCGTGACGCACGCGCGTTCGGCACGGCGCGCGTCGCCGCGATCGGGGAGGTGACGGCCGCCGAGCTCGTGCAGTGCGGCATCGGGCCCGACCTCGTGCCGCCCACGTTCACCTCGGCCGGGCTCGCCGAGGCGTTCAAGCGCCGCCGGATCCGCGGGAAACGCATCCTCCTGCTGCGTGCCGACATCGCGTCCGACGAGCTACCCAACCTCCTGCGGCAACGAGGGGCCCGCGTCACGACGAGAACTGCCTATAGGACAGCGCGCGCCAGGCCGGACGCTACGGTGATGCAA
Organism: uncultured Verrucomicrobiota bacterium; assembly: GCA_964449605.1. GTDB lineage: Bacteria > Auribacterota > JABMQX01 > JAFGEW01 > JAFGEW01 > CAYUZG01. The sequence continues at coordinate 2,943 of CAYUZG010000271.1, forward strand.
TTGCTTGTTGACCACCCGGTGAACGTGGTAACCTTTACCAGCGCTTCGACCGCGCGGGCCTTCGCGGCAATGGTCGGCCGAACACAACGGCACCGGCTTGCGTCTAAGATCGTGTACGCGAGCATCGGACCGGAGACGACCCGCGCGGCCGACTCATGTGGGCTGAAGATTGCGGTCGAGGCGACGACGCACACAGCGCGCGGCCTCGTCGAGGCGCTCGTCGGGTTCGTCGAACGGGAGCGGAAGACGGCGTGAAGCGTTCAGGCATCATCGCCCTGGCAGCCAGCGGCGCCCTGACCCTGCTCGCCATCATTCTTGGCGGGCGTCTCTGGCTGCTCATCAGCATCCAGCCGTACTTCCTCATCGGCTTGCTCGCCGTCCTGCTGGTCGCCTTCCTGAACACCCGGCGCGAGCTGG
>CAYUZG010000272.1:0-3347 GCA_964449605.1 uncultured Verrucomicrobiota bacterium
CTCGACGCGCCCGAGCACAAGCGCGAGATGATCGAGGAGACGGGCGCCGAGGTGCTGAGCATCGACGGCGATCTGGACAACGTCGACCTGCACGACCTCATGGTCGCCCTGGCCGATCGCGGCATCGTCTACGTGATGATCGAAGGCGGCTCGAAGGTCTTCACCAGCGCTTTCAAGGCGGGCCTGGTCGACAAGGTGGCGCTGTTCTACGCGCCGATGCTCATCGGCGGTCGCGACGCGCCGGTCCTGATGGGCGGGACCGGCGTCGCCACGCTCGACGACGCGATCGCACTCACGAAGATCCAAACCACTCGGTTCGGCGACGACCTCCTCGTCGAGGCCCGCGTGCAGGGCTAGTTGTCGCTCAAGGGCCGTCTTGGCAGGCGGCGAGGACCTTCATGACGGCGCTTCGCCCACACCTCCTTCTTGCCCTTATCTGCCGGCGTACGTGGACCCACTCACCGGCGTCTCTACGCCCGTGCAGTCAGGGGCAGGAAAGCGCGCATGATTTCCTTCCTGGCCCTTACGCCATCCTTGGTCTTCTCGATCAACTGCATTTCGACCAAGGCGTTCACGTCGCGCGTGATCGTTTTCGAGGTCTTGCCTGAGTAGTCCTCCGCAAGGCGAGGCGTGATCGCGCGGATGTCTCGTAGCGGGACGTGACGGAAGAGCGTGACGCCCTGGCTGACTGCGGACAAGGCAAGCACCAACTCCTTTCGCCTTATGTCCGTTGGCGAAATTCTGCCGCGGAATTTCTCATTCACGAAGTCTCGCCACGCAACCTCGAGTGCCTGCTCCCGGATTTCCTCTAGCTGGTCCACCAGCCCGTCTCTGAGCCCCTCCACCGCGTAATGGACGAACTCGAGGATGCCGTTCCCGCGTTGGGTGGAACGCTCCAGTTGCCTGTAATACTCGGCCCGCGTCCTGTTGTAGTGATTGCTGAGGAGATGTGCGGCGGGGTCAGGCACACCCGACGAAATCAGAATCTGGAACTCAGCCAGGCGCGCCGTGCGCCCATTCCCATCACCGAAAGGGTGGATCCAGACGAGATAAAGATGGGCGACCACGGCCTTCAGGATGGCATAGACGACTCGGTTCTCGTCCGGGCCTTCGAACTCTTCGCCGTTCAGCCAGTCGCACAGCCTCTCCAAGAGGTAAGGGCAGTCTTCACCTGGTGGCCCAAGATAGCCGCCAACCCCCACCCTGTACGTGCGTATCTCGCCAGGGATGACCCCTTCCTGCAAGCTCAGACGCCGCAGGACCGCGCGATTCATGTCACAGATCCCCGCGACGCTCAAGCTTGGCAGGGCACCGCTTGCGATATCCGTGTAGATGCGATTGCATTCAGAGATGATGTTCTCAATCTCCTGCTCCAGATACTCCTGTGAAGGGGGAAGACGGAGCGTGCCCTCCAGGTGCTGGTGCACTTGCTCCTCGGAGAGGGTGTTCCCTTCAATCGCATTGGTGGCAAGCGCTCCCTTCACAAGGTAGACCTGGCGCATTCGCTCCGCTCTCAGGGGCTCAAGTGGGGTGCCAGCCAGGTGGCTGCACTTGGACTGGCACTCGGCAAGGAGCATCCACAGCGAAACAGGAGCTTGCCCCATTTCGATTGAGAACGTCAGAAACGGATGCGTCTGCTGATATGTCCTCATGCCTGTCTCTCCTTACCTTCTGCCGCCCCGGGAGTTATCATAGAACGGTCTCTCATTATGTCCATAGATTAGCACGATGTTTGAGCGCCGTCAAGACCTTCCATCGAGAGAAATGCCAGCGCCAGAGAGTACATGAACGGCCTGGCGAGCACTTCTAAACCCGGGATTCCGTCTCTCGCTTCTCCCCGTGCGACATCGGGGTCAGAATCCAGCAGGAGGCCCTGCCCAGGTAGCTTCAGGCAGCCTTCACGCGGGGGAGCCGGCGTGCTATATGTATTGCGTGCGCAACAACCCCAAAGGACGCCGCTGATGTTCACTGGGCTTGTGGAAGCGGTAGGGATGTTTGAGGGCCTGACCAAGGCGATGGGTCGGCCCCCGCGGCTGAGCGTGCAGGTACCGCGCGAGCTCGGGCCGCTGAGGGTCGGTGACAGCGTCGCCGTCAACGGCGTCTGCCAAACCGTGATCGAGATTGGCCGCAGCACCATCTCCATGGACGTGCTCGAGGAGACGCTCGCGCGCACAAACCTGGGCGATCTGCACGCCGGTGCGCGCGTCAACCTCGAACGCGCCGCGACACCGACGACCCATATGGGCGGCCACCTGGTGACCGGCCACGTCGACGACACCGGCGTCGTGCTCGGCCGCTCGCGCGCCGGGCCCGACTGGGTTTACGAGATCGGCGTGAACCGCAAGTACATGGCGTTCATTGCGCCCAAGGGTTCGATCGCCGTCGACGGCGTCAGCCTCACCGTCGTCGAGACGCAGGCGGCCTCGTTTGAGGTCCACGTCATCCCCCGCACGTTCGAGCACACGACGCTGCGGGATCGCGCCGTGGGGAGCCGGGTCAACATCGAGATCGACCTGATCGCCCGCTACATCGCCAACTTCATCGAGCGCAGCGGCCCCGAGCGCGTCGAAGGGGAGGGAACCGGGGCCGATTCGGCGAAGCTCACCAAGGACTTCCTCGCCGAGCACGGATTCGCGTGATGGCTCAGACGACGACCATCATCGTCGGCTTCTGCCTGGTCGGTGTCGTGACGTGGACCGTCCTGTACTGGTCCACCGAGCGCTTCTTGAGGGTGTTCCTCGCGCTGTCCGTCGCGCTGCACGTCGTGCTCTTCGTCATCCCGTTCGCCGTCGGCAAGAGCGCCCCGGCCGAGGCCGCGGGCCCGCGCCTCATTGCGTACACCATCGTCCAGGGCGCCGACGAGCCGACCCTCGACCTCGGGGAGATCGACATGCCCGAGGAGGCCGAGGACGTTGACGACGCGCCGGCCAGCGAGCTCATCGGCGAGGACGCCATTGTCGTCCAGGCTGCGCGCGAGGAGCACGTGCCCGCCGGCGTTGTGGACGCCGACCTGCCGAAGATCGACGACACGACGTGGTTCGCGTTCGACGAGCACCCCGGCGCCGCCAGCTACCGCAAGGAGCTGCAGCGCACGATCCAGCGCCACTTCGAGGTGCCCGAAGCGATCGAGGCGCGCGGCTACGAGGGCCGGCTCAAGGTCTGGTTCACGCTCGGGCGCGACGGCCGGCTGCTCTACTCGTTCCTCGACCCGACGATGCGCAGCGAGAACGACGAGATCAACCGGCTCACCGAGGAGAACTTCCAGAAGATGGCCGACAAGTTCCCGCCCTTCCCCAAGGGCGTGAAGGACTACGACGTGCGCTTCTACGTGATCATCGACTACCGCA
>CAYUZG010000273.1:0-2445 GCA_964449605.1 uncultured Verrucomicrobiota bacterium
AGGGGCTCACGGTCGTCACGGACAACCCGCTCTACATCCAGGGCGACTACAACACGGTGCGCAAGAAGCCCGCGAGCGTCATGTGCGACGCCATCAACATCCTGTCCAATAACTGGAACGACGGTAACAGCGAGAAGGCGCTGTGGCAGCGCACCGCGTCGGACACGACGATGAACGTTGCCGTCATCGCAGGCAACACGGTCACCACCGAGGGCCAGTACAACGGCGGCGTCGAGAACATGCCCCGCTTCCTCGAAACCTGGAACGGCAAGACGCTGACGTATCGCGGCTCGCTCGTCGCCATGTGGCAGAGCGAGGTCGCCACCGGCGACTGGATCTACGGATCGCCCTACTACGAGGCGCCCAACCGCAACTGGGGCTACGACAGCGACCTGGCGAATCCCGCCACGGCTCCGCCCGGTGTGCCCAGCGTCTACGCCGTCGAGGTTGCCCGCTGGCAATACGACGACTAGCCAACATCCCTCGCGTCGGGCGGCCGTTTGGCCGCCCGACATCGCGTTGGCAGTAACCTCTCAATGCCTTCCAACGCTGCCTTGCCCGGCGTCATCCAAACAGGGTGACCCACACGGCTCGCAGCCTCTCGCCTGCCCGGCGCCCATGCGAATCCGTTCGACTTGGAATCGACACCCAAGCCCAAGCCCCGCTAGGGGCGTCTGGCAGTAGCCTCGGGCGCAAGCCCGTGGTACGCGGACCCAAGAACGAACCGGAGCCCCGTCAGGGGCGATTGAGGGCGCGTGCGGGTCGAGCTCAATCGCCCCTGAAGGGGCTCTGACGTGTTTCGGCGCGTTTCGTTCCACGGGCTTGCGGGCCTGTTGAAAAAGCCCAGCCACCGTCGCCACCGTGCTTGCCCCAAAGGGGCTTCATAGAACAGCCCAGGGTAACACCCTGGGTCGCGGGACCACAAAAACGAGAGATAGCCTAAAAGGCTTTCATAGAACGCCTTTTTTCAACAGGCCCGTGAGCCCGAGGCTACTGCCAGTCGCCGCGAGGCGGCTCATCGGGCGAATCGTACGTGCGAAGGCTGTGAGAAACGCAGGCTACGCGGTCGGCAGGGCGAGCTCGAAGCACGCGCCGTCGGGTGAGTCGGCGACAACGCGCAGCGTGCCGCCCATGCGGCGCGCCAGACGGCGGCTGAGCGCCAGACCGAGGCCGATGCCGGCGGGGTCTTCGACTGTGCTCAGCCACCCGTCGACGGAGTAGGTGTAGCTCCAGAGGACGGAGCCGCCCTCTTCGGACTTGCCGATCAGGTCGCCTTAGGCATGCGCAGCATGGCCGGCGTGCCACGCACGCCCGGCATTCTGTAGGTGTAGGCGACGTTGAGCGAGGTGTCGAGGGCGACGTCGGTCACGGTGTCGGACGAGGGGCTGTTGCCGGCGAGGGTGTCGGCGGACGTGGCGGCCTGGATCGAGTTGGTGCCGTCGCTCAGCGGGACATTGCGGGCGATGAAGAATCGGCCCCGAACCTCGGCGTCGACGGCGTTGCCCGGCGTGCTGTTCGGGGTCACGGTGACGTCGCCGTCGCCGAGCGTCCAGGCGGTCGGGATCGTGCCGGTGACGTTGACCTTGGTGCCGCGGCCTGGGTCGCCGCTCACGCCGGTGAGCTGGTTGTACCCGTTATTGGTATAGGTTGCCGTCGCGGCATAGCCGTTGCCGTCGTTGTCGTCGTAGTCGGTCTTCTTGCACGTGCGGAGACTCGTAGTTCGCATGCGAACCGGAGCTGATCCGGACGCTATCGTGACTCCCGGACTCGCTCGCGCACATGCTCTCTGATGTTGAACCTCTCTTCGGAGTTCGGGATAAACTCCGGTAGCAAGTCAAGAAAGAAGAATGCCACATCAAGGCTGGGGAACTCAGTGATAGCAACACTGTCTGCCAGCGAGAAGACCATGGGGTGATGGCACCCGCTCAGTCTGGCCATTACCGTTTTCAGCCTCTGGAGGGAGTGCTCGTCGAACCAGTCCTTAGGCAGCCGGATCGCGAACGTATGTCCCGTGCAGCTATCCCACTCGAACCCCAGCGCATCCCTGTGGGTGCGAAGCACCGCCGTCTGACAAAGGTCGAAAAAGGCATTCTTCGTGTCAGTGCGCGATGGGGTCGTCTCGGCGACCACAAACGCCGCTTTCTCGAAAGGCAGTCTGAGCAGGACCCAGTCAGGTGAGAGCTCGCCGAGCAGCGACAGCACGTCATCCACCGTACCACCTGCAGGCAGCGAGCGCACCCACGAGCGACCCCCTAGCCCTAGCTTCTCCAAGTCAAGAAACTCCTGTTCTCCATAGGAGCTGAGGTTTGCCTCCTCAAGCAAATGCCTAAAGAGCATCGTCGGGGAGTCGCAAGCGGTTAGATCACTGACTGGTCTCTGCAAGACCATCCTCGCATCGTCTTCGCTAACACCATGCGCCCTCTCGAACCTGACGCTCGGATAAGC
>CAYUZG010000273.1:2455-3308 GCA_964449605.1 uncultured Verrucomicrobiota bacterium
CTTGACCTTGAGGCTGTATTCAGCGTGCATGTACTCTTGGACCCGTTTAGCCGCGAGCGATGCATTAGCAACTATGTCGTCTTGGCCAAAGAACGCATGCCTATCTGAATCCCATCCACCCCATCGCCCATCGGGTCCGACGCTAGCGATCTCAGGATTAGAGTCGACAACGCGGTAGCGCAGGAAAACACCATTTGCACAAAAGGGGTCAAGAAGAACCTCAGGATCGACAGGACGCAAAGGTGCGACCTCCTGTTCTTCAGCGAGTTGGGCAAGCTCGGCTGGAAATCGCCCACGCATCGCCCAGTAGAACTGCACCCTGGCGTAGACGATTGCCACACGCCGTTGTGCTTGGAACAGAGCTCGGCCCTGCTCTTCGTCACCCCCGCTGGTCTCCGCCGAGACAGCATTCAGGAACGCAGTTAGGAATGCAGCAAGAGCCAGAAAGCACCGCTTGGTCCGCAGATTCATGTTCATCTTAACCGCACCCTCCCTTGCTTGAAATCCTCGATGTCCTCTGGGCTGAGACCTAGCTGGTTGCCAACGTTGCGTGCCAGGAAGTCGAACCACCAACGGAACCATGGGCTGACTTTGTCATTGGGTCTGTCGAAGCCAGGATCTCTATAATGCTCTGAATGCTCAGCGGGTGCCTTCTTCCCGTTCCTGATCGTGCAGCCGATCCAGTGCAGGCACTCGTGGAACAAGTGCTGAGTGGCATTGAGGACCTCAAAGGCTCGGTTCCTGCTGTTCTCCGCATAGGGCTCATCCGCGAAGACCTTCGTGCTGAGCTGGATCGTGTCACCGCCTTCCTTCTCGCCGTACGAAATCGCTTGTGAGCCAGAATCGGAGAACG
>CAYUZG010000274.1:0-3289 GCA_964449605.1 uncultured Verrucomicrobiota bacterium
AATCGACCTCGATGTAGTGGTCGTTGAACGCGGTGTTGACCTCGGGGTCGAGCACTTCGAGCAGTGCCGATGACGGGTCGCCGCGGAAGTCCGACGAGAGCTTGTCGATCTCGTCGAGCAGGAAGACCGGGTTGCGCGTGCCGACGCGCTTGAGCGACTGGAGGATGCGGCCGGGCAGCGCGCCGATGTAGGTGCGGCGGTGGCCGCGGATCTCGGCTTCGTCGCGCATGCCGCCGAGCGAGATGCGGGCGAACTTGCGGCCCAGGGCGCGTGCGACGGATCGACCGAGCGACGTTTTGCCGACACCCGGGGGCCCCACGAGGCACAGGATCGGGCCGGTGAGCGAGTCGGCGAGGCGGCGCACGGCGAGGTATTCGAGGACGCGCTCCTTCGGTTCGTCGAGGCCGTGGTGGTCCTCGTTGAGGATGCGTTCGGCGCGCTTGACGTCGGTCTTGTCGGCGGTCTCCTTCGACCACGGCAGATCGACGAGCCACTCGATGTAGTTGTGCGAGACGGTGGCCTCGGGCGACATCGGCTGCATGCGGCTGAGCTTTTCGAGCTCGGCGCGCGCCTTCGCCTCGGCCTCGGGCGGCATCTTGGCGGCGCGAATGCGCTTCTCGAGATCGGCGTACTCGCCCGAGTGTCCCTCGCGTCCGAGTTCCTCTTCGATCGCCTTGAGCCGTTCGTGCAGATAGTAGGTGCGTTGAGATTTCTCGACCTGGTCACGCACGCGGCCCGTGATGTCACGCTCGATCTTGAGGATCTCGTTTTCCTGCGTGAGCATGTTGACAAGGCGCGCGAGCCGGTCCTCGACGCGCGGCAGCTCGAGCAGCTCCTGCTTCTGCGCCACCTTGAGCACGGCGTGGGCGCAGACGGTATCGGCCAGCCGTTCGGGATCGTCGATCTCGGCGATGGTCGGCGCGATCTCCTCGGGGACGCGCGGGTTGATCTGCAGGTAGGTCTGAAACAGGTCGGCCACCGTGCGCATGACGGCGCGGAGCCGCGCCGAGACGCGCTGCGACTCGCCGACGGGGACGGTCTTGACGCGGAAGTAGTCCTTCTGGGCGAGGAAGCGCGTGATGCGCCGGCGCTGCACGCCCTCGACGAGGACCTTGGCCGAGCCGTCGGGGATCTTGAGGATCTGGATGATCTTCGCCTCGGTGCCGACGCGGTAGATGTCGTCCGGTTCGGGGTTTTCGACCTCGACGGATCTCTGCGCGGCCAGCAGGATGGAGTCATCGGAGAAGATGGCCGCTTCGATGGCGCGCACGGAGCGCTCGCGGCCGACCAGGAGCGGCACGACCATGCGGGGGAAGATGACGATGTCCCGCAGCGGCAGCAGCGGCAGGAGCACCGGCTCGACGGCACACTTCGACGGCTTCTTCCTCGTGGATTTCTTCGGCATGGCGGCCGGCCCGTCTCTAGGCGATCTTCTTGCTCTTGCGCGTCCGGAGCTTTGGGCGCACGCCGCGCTCGACGGCTTCTTTGGTCACGACGCACTCATCGACCCGCTCGAGCGAGGGCGTCTCGTACATCACGTCGAGCATGACGCTTTCGAGGATGAGGCGGAGGCCTCGGGCGCCCGTGCCCTTCTCGATGGCCCTGCGCGCGATCGCATGGAGCGCGTCGCGTGTGAACGTCAGATCGATGCCTTCCATGCGAAAGAGCTTCTGATATTGCTTGACCATCGCGTTCTTGGGCTTGGTCAGGATTTGGATGAGGTCGTCCTCGGTGAGCGAATACAGCGACTCGATCGCCGCGTGCCGGCCGACGAACTCGGGGATGAGGCCGAACTCGATCAGGTCCTCGGGCTCGACGAGCGCAAGGACGGCGCCGACGTTGTCCTCGTCGACAATAGTGGGCTTGTCGCCGCCGAAGCCGATCGTCGTTTGGCCGAGGCGCTTGCGGATGATCTTGTCGAGGTGCGTGAACGTGCCGCCGCAGATAAACAGGATGTGCTCGGTGTTGACCGGCATGTATTCCTGGTGCGGGTGCTTGCGGCCGCCTTTGGGCGGGACGTTGGCGATCGTGCCCTCGATGATCTTGAGCAGCGCCTGCTGGACGCCCTCGCCTGAGACGTCACGCGTGATCGACACGTTGCTCGTGGTCCGGCCGATCTTGTCGATCTCGTCGATGTAGATGATGCCGAGCTCGGCCTGGGCCACGTTGTAGTTGGCGGCCTGCACCAGCCGGAGGATGATGTTCTCGACGTCCTCGCCGACGTAGCCGGCCTCGGTGAGCGTCGTGGCGTCGGCGACGCAGAAGGGCACGTCGAGGATGCGCGCGAGCGTGCTGGCGAGCAGCGTCTTGCCGCACCCGGTCGGCCCGATCAGGAGCACGTTACTCTTCTGGATCTCGACGTCGTCGCCGGCGTTGGCGGACGTGATGCGCTTGTAGTGGTTGTAGACGGCCACCGAGATGGAGCGCTTGGCGCGCTCCTGGCCGATGACGTACTCGTCGAGGCGCTCTTTGATCTCCTTGGGCTTGAGGAGGCGGAGCTTTTTGGGCGTGGGCCGGCGCTCGAGCAGGTTCTTGCACAGGTCGACGCACTCGTTGCAGATGAAGGCGTCCTTGCCGCTGATGAGCTTGTCGACCTGGTCCTCGGTCTTGTCGCAGAACGAGCACCGGTGCATCAGCAGGTGTCCGTACTCTCTCGAGCCCATCGTCTTGGCTCCTTGCGCGTGCCGCGCTGCGCGGCGCGCTACTCGCTGTTCTTCTCGGCGACCTTGACCTCGCTGCGGCTCTGGACCACCTCGTCGAGGAGGCCGTACTCCCTGGCCTCTTCGGGGCCCATGAAGAACTCGCGGTCGGTGTCTTCTTCGATCCGCGCCAGGTCCTGGCCGGTGTGCTCGGCCAGGATCGCGTTGAGCCGGTCCTTGAGCCGCAGGATCTCGTTGGCCTGGATGCTGATGTCGGTGGCCTGGCCCTGCACGCCGCCCCACGGCTGGTGGAGCATGATGCGCGCGTGCGGCAGGGCGTAGCGCTTGCCCTTCGTGCCAGACGCGAGCAGCACGGCCGCCATGCTGGAGGCCTGACCGATGCAGTAGGTGATGATGTCCGGCTTGACGTACTGCAGCGTGTCGTAGATCGCCAGCCCGGCGGTGACCGAGCCGCCGGGGCTATTAATGTAGACGTGAATATCCTTCTTCGGATCCTCCATTTGGAGGAACAGGAGCTGAGCGACCGTCACGTTGGACAGGTCGTCGTTGATCGGCGTGCCGAGGAAGATGATCCGGTCCTTGAGCAGCCGCGAAAACAGGTCGAACGGTCGCTCGTCGCGCCCGTAGCG
>CAYUZG010000275.1:0-3286 GCA_964449605.1 uncultured Verrucomicrobiota bacterium
TGGCGCACGGCGTGGTAGTCCCACCCGTGCTCGTCCCGTTCGGCCTCGAGCACGCGCTGCACCTGCATGTCGATGGCCGGATCGACCTCGTGCATCAGCCCCGCCACCGCGCGCCGGAGCAGCGTGACCCCCGAGACAAGGATCGCGAGGGCGATGAGCAGCGCGGCGATCGAGTCGAACGGCTGCCAGCCCGTGAGGATCGCCAGGCCGAAGCCAAGCACGGCGCCGATGCTCGTGTACGAATCGGCCAGCATGTGTCGTCCACTCGACTCGAGAATGAGCGTCCGGTGACGCCGCCCAAGCCGCCAGAGCACGATGCCGAGCACAACGTTGACGGCCCCGGCGGCGATGATGAGCCACATGCCAAGGTGGTTCATCGTCAGGTAGCTTGGATGGACCAGGTTCTCGATGCCGCGCACGGCGACGAGCACGCCGGTGCCCGTGATCAGGCTCCCCTCGGCCAGGGCCGAGATGTTCTCGATCTGGCCGTGGCCGTACGGGTGGCGCCTGTCGGGCGGGCGGCGGCTAATCATGAGGCAGTAGAGCGAGAACCCGACCGCCGCGTTGTGCACGAGCGACTCGGACATGTCGGCCAGGATCGCCGCCGAGCCCGTGATCCAGAACGCGGCGACCTTCCCGACGACCAGCACGAGGCCGATCCCCAGCGCGGCCCCAAGCGCACGCATGAGGACCGTGTCGCCACGGCTCTGGTCTGCTGAAACGGCCACAAGACACTCCAGGCGCATTGCTGCGTCGTCAACCGCGCCCAGCATACCATAGGTGAGGCCGTCCGAGGCATCGACATGGCCGCGCTGCGCCATCGGGCGCGTCTACCCGAATCGGCGCCCAGCGTTGACTGCGGGGATGAGGGAAGTCTCGCGAATGGCGAAGTCGCAGGTCACGGTGTGTGTGCAGGCCAACAGAGCGTGCTCGCCTGCCCGGTGAAACCGCCGTTGCAGAGCCCGTTTCAACGGGCTTTCTTCTCTCAGCACAGGCCAGTCCTTCAGGGCTGGTATCGCCCGCGCGACACGTGATTATCCCGGAGCCCGTTTCAACGGGCTTCTCGACAGGGGGCTTAAGCCAGAACGACAAGGACGTTGAAACGCCCTCAACGGGTGGAGATACGTCGTCCTCTACCAGCCCTAAAGGACTGGCCTGTGAAGAACAGGACGCTCAAGCGCCCCGCCGCCACTGTGCGAACGAGTCTGGCCACACAGCACGAGACTCTCCGCGCATCCCAGTTTCTTTACCAGCGCCGCCTGATCATCATCCGCCGATCCTGTCTGCTTGAAACGCCTTGCGCTGGTGTCACCTGCGGTTTACAGTTGCCGAGCAGTCTCGGCGATCAGGAGCGTGTGGCATATGGCACAGGACGACGCGAAGATCCTGGTGGTCGACGACAACCAGATCGTCCTGGAGACGATCAGCCAACTGCTCGAGCAGCGGGCCGTGCCGTATGCGGCGACGACGTCGGCGGCCGAGGGGCTCGCCCGGATCCGCGAGGGCGACTTCGACCTGGTGATCGCCGACATGCGCATGCCGGAGATGACGGGTCTCGAGCTGCTGCAGCTCGCCAAGCTCTACAAGCCCGACCTCGAGATGATCCTGATCACCGGGTTCGGCTCGATCGACTCGGCCGTGCGGGCGATGTCGCTCGGCGCCTACCACTATCTGACCAAGCCGTTCAACCACGACGAGCTCGTGCTCATCATCCAGCGCGCGCTCGCCGAGAAGCGGATGGCGCGCGACTACGCCGACCTGCGCAAGCAAGTCGAGGAACAGGCGGCGTTTGCCAACATCGTCGGCGACACGCCGGCAATGCGCGCGGTGTTCGCCATGGTCCGCAAGGTGGCGCCGACGACCGCGCCCGTGCTCATCATGGGCGAGAGCGGCACCGGCAAGGAGCTGATCGCCCGCGCGATCCATCAGCACAGCAAGCGGAGCCGTCGGACGTTCCTGCCGATCAGCACCACCTCGCTCCCCGAAACCCTGCTCGAGAGCGAGCTGTTCGGCTACAAGCGCGGCGCGTTCACGGGCGCCGATCACGACAAGACCGGCCTGCTCGAGGAAGCGCGGGGCGGCACGCTGTTTCTCGACGAGATCGGGTCGATGTCGAATCCCTTCCAGGGCAAGCTGCTGCGCGCCGTCCAGGAGAGCGAGATCCTGCCCGTCGGCTCGAACACGCCGGTCAAGATCGACGTTCGCTTCATCTCGGCCTCGAACCGCAACGTCAAGGCCCTCGTCGAGACCGACGCGTTCCGCGAGGACCTCTACTACCGGCTCAACGTGATCGAGATCAGCCTGCCGCCGCTGCGCGAGCGGACCGACGACGTCGTCCCGCTCGCCCACCACTTCCTCGAGCGCGCGTGCGCCGAGCAGCGCCTCGGGCGCAAACGGCTCAGCCGCGACGCGATCGCCCTGCTGCTGAGTCACGACTGGCCCGGCAACGTGCGCGAGCTCGAGAATGCCATCCGCCGGGCCGTCATCGTCGGCGACGAGTCAGTCATCACCGCGAGCGACATCATCCTCGGCCAGCCGGCCACGCCCCGGTTCCATAGCCAGGGCGTGCTCGCGCTGCCCTACGACGAGGCGAAGGACCACGTGCACCGCAGCTTCCAGGAAGCGTACGTGCGGCGGCTGCTCGAGCAGTCGAAGGGCAACATCTCGCGCGCGGCCCGCACGAGCGGCTTGACGCGCCAGGCGCTCTACAAGATGATGAAACGCCTCGCGCCCGACACAGCCTCCGGCACGCAGGACCGACAGCCAAACCAATGATGAGCCGCGCCGACAGGTTCCTTCTGCACTTCATCACCCTGTTTCTCTGCGTGCTGCTGCTCATGTTCGCCATGTTCTGGCTCATGCGGCTCAACGACGGCCGCGCCATCGCCGACACGTGGTTCAAGGGGCTGTTCCCGCAGTCGGCCGCCGAGGGGGCGGTGTTCAACTTCGGCGAGGCGTTCCGCGTCAACTTGTTCATTCTCGACCTGTCGCTGCTGCTCGTGTTCGAGTCGATCCTGATCCTGATCTTCGTCCGCTACACCGTGCCCGCGCTCCTGATCTCGAGCGCCGCCATCGTCACGGTCGCCGCGCTCGGCCGGCGGCTCGCCCTGCGCGATGAGATCACCGGGCTCATGGCCCCCTTCGTGCGCAACAACTACGCCGCCCTCGGCCTGCGCGACACCGCCGTCCTCCTGCTGCTCAACGCGCTCCTGCTCGCCTTCATGATCGCCATGCGCCACCACTACCAGGCGCTCCAACTGCAGGTCCAGACAGCGACACCCCCCGC
>CAYUZG010000276.1:0-3250 GCA_964449605.1 uncultured Verrucomicrobiota bacterium
ACGGTCTTCAACGTGATCACCAAGTCGGGCTCGACGAGCGAGACGATGGCGCAGTTCCTCCACTTCCGCGACGCGCTCGCCAGGGCGCTCGGGCCGCGACACGTCAAGAACCTCGTCATCACGACCGACCCGACCGAAGGCCTCCTGAGGAAGATGCTCAACGAGATGCCCGAGGAGCAGCGCTACGAGGCGTTCGAAGTCCCGCCGGGCGTGGGCGGGCGGTTCAGCGTCCTGAGCGCTGTCGGCCTGCTGCCGCTCGCCGTTGTCGGCGTGAACATCGACAAGCTGCTCGCGGGCGCGCGCGACGCGGACGCAGCGTGCAAAGAAGGTGACTGGCACAAGAACCCCGCACTGCTGTGCGCTGCCCTCCTGCACCTGGCACACACGCGCAAGGGCAAGGGCCTTACGGTCATGATGCCCTACTCGCAGGGGCTGCGCGACGTGGCCGACTGGTTCCGTCAGCTCTGGGCCGAGAGCCTCGGCAAGCGCGTCAACCGCGCCGGCGAGACGGTACGCGTAGGCCTCACGCCGATCAAGGCGCTCGGCGTGACCGATCAGCACTCGCAGGTGCAGCTCTACGCCGAGGGGCCGTTCGACAAGGTCATCGTCTTCGTCCGCGTCGAGCAGTTCGCCAAAACACTGCCGATCCCGAAGCGGAACCTGCCCGTCGACGGCCTCGAGTACCTCGCCGGCCACACGTTCAACGAGCTGATCGACGTCGAGCAGCGCGCCACGCAGGCGGCGCTCATCAAAGCCGGCCGGCCGACAATGACGATCACGCTGCCGAAGGTGACGCCCGAGACCATCGGCGAGCTGCTGCACCTTCTGCAGATGCAGACCGCGTACGCCGGCGCCCTCCACGGCATCGACGCGTTCGACCAGCCGGGCGTCGAGGAAGGCAAGGATTTCACTTACGGCCTCCTGGGCCGCGCGGGCTTCGAGCAGAAGGCCGAGGAGTTCCACCGCATCACCCGTCGAGGCGGCGTCGGCGAGTAGCCGATTGAGGCCTCTCGTGGCATCCGTGTCGAGCTTTGACAACGTGTCGTCGTGCGGTGCAAGGAGGAGGGATCGAGATGCGGCTGGTTCGCATTGCTCTGGTCGTGCTGGCGCTCGTCGTGGCGGCATCGGGATGCACGCGCCCGCCGCGGGGGCAGAGACCGATTGAGGAGCACCGTGAGATGAGACCGTCCCAGACGATTGAGGATTTTGCGACCGTCGAGGCCACCTGCGAGGGCGTGCCCGTCTACGCCTTCGGTTACACGTACGTGTATGGCGTGAGCCCGGACTTCATCCCCGGGCTGAGCTGGCAGGCGGGCGGCGCGGGGTGTGAGAAGATCGTCCCGAAAAAGTCGTGGGAAATCACGAACAACCTGCTCGGCTCGACGCCGGCGCGTGAGCCGAAATCGCTGCACATCGACGACCAGCCGTTGCTCTGCGTCCATCTGATCGACGGCGACCCGGAGACGTGCTGGTGCAGCCGGGCGCAGATCGAGCCCGACGTCGAGCCGGTGTGGATCCGCATCGACCTGCCCGCCGAGGCCGAGATCGGCGCGGTGCGCCTCGTGCCGCACAAGCAAGGGATGCGCGGCTACGCGCCGATCCCGGACGAGCCGACCGCCACCCTCGGGGTGGGCCAGGGCTTGCCGGGCAAGCTCAGCGTGAAGCTCAGCCGGGATGCCCACCACTGGGAGACCGTCTACGAGACCGACGCGTTCGCGCCGGATTCGTCGATGGACCCGATCGAGCTGCGGTTCGACCCGCGGCGCGCCAAGCAGATCTGGATCATCGGCGAGGAGCTGCCCGACGTGCTGGGCTTCGGCCACGCGTTCTCGATCGCGGGCGTCGAGGTCATCGACACCGGAGGGACGAACCTCGCGCTCCATTCGCGCGGCGCGGGCGTGACGGTGTCATCGACGCATTTGGGCTACGGCATGGACCGGTTCACGCAGGAGATGCTGTGGCCCATCCAGTACGACCTCGGGTTCAAGTGGACGCGCGTCGGCTACGACATGAGCGCGCTGCAGTGGGCGTACGTCGAACGCGAAAAGGGCGTGCTCGCCGTCGATCCGCACACGGACGCGGCGATCACGGAGGCGGTTGAGCACGGGATCGAAGTCGTCGTCGTGCTCGACAAGGGCAACTGGCTCCACGCGCCGGAGCCGCGCGTGCCGCAGCGCACCCGCGAGCTGATGGAGACCTACTACAACAGGCCGCCGTGGCCCGACTCGGACGTGAGCCCGGAGTATTTCGAGGCCTGGCTGAACTACGTCCGGTACATGGTGCGCCACTTCAAGGATCGCGTGCGCTATTTCGAGGTGTGGAACGAGTGGCCCGTCGGCTTGCAGAACGTGGACGGCTACTGCCGCTTGGCCGGCCCGACGGCGCGCGTGATCCGGGAGGAGTATCCCGAGGCGCGCATCGTCCTGAACTCGACCTCGGGCGTCTACACGTGCGACATCAACTTCATCGCCGCATGCGTGGAGAAGATGCACGGCTTGTTCAACGTCGTGGGTTTCCACCCGTTCTACAACGCGGAGCCGCAGAAGATCCGGAAGTACCCTGAGCAGATCGCCGAGCTGAGGCAACGCCTGGCCGAGGTCGGCTTCGACGGCGAGATCATGGCGACCGAGTGGAGCTGGTTCGCCCCCTACCCGCCCGCGGACCGCGACGCGCAGCATTTCACCGAGATGCAGAAGGCGAAGATCGCCGCACGCTTCATGACGACGAATGTTGCCCTCGGCATCCCATCGTTCTGGAACGAGACGTTCCAAACGCACATGACGAGCCGCGACGTGAGCCTCTTGCGGAACACGTTCTCGGCCGACCCGATCAGCCCGACACAGCCGCAGCCGATCTACTACGTGCTGCGCACGCTCTCGACGGCGCTCGAGGACGTGAAGCCGGCCAAACTCGAAGTCCGCTTCACGCCCGGGCATCCGGACCTCGAGTGGTACGCGCTCGAACGAGGGAACGGGGATCTGCTCATTGCCGTGTGGCTGGCGGGCGAGGCGGTCGACGACGCATCACGCGAGCATGTGGCCGACATCTCGCTCCCGATCGGCGGTCGCAACGCTGCCTTCGGGATCGACACGCTCAACGGTACGCGGCACGAGCTGAAGGTTTCGCCGAACTCCGGCACACTCGACGGAATCCGCATCCGCGATTGGCCGTTCATCATTGTTCTGACCGGCAACGCGGGCGCTTCATAGCCTGCGCTGACATTCGGGAGGTGGCTCCATGGCGACGTTTG
>CAYUZG010000277.1:0-3250 GCA_964449605.1 uncultured Verrucomicrobiota bacterium
GCAGATCATCGACAAGAAGCTCAAGTTCTACGTGATCGACGCCTACAAGGTGGCCGACGAGACCGGCATGGGCGTCCGGATCAACACGATTATGCAGACGTGCTTCTTCGCCATCTCGGGCGTCTTGCCGCGCGACGAAGCGATCGCCAAGATCAAGGACGCGATCAAGAAGACCTACGGCCGCAAGGGTGACGACGTCGTGCAGATGAACTTCAACGCGGTCGATGCCTCGGTCGCCAATCTGCACCAGGTCACCGTACCTGACACGGCAACGAGCACGCGTGAGATGCCGCCGACGGTTTCGCCCGAAGCGCCGGAGTTTGTGCGGGATGTGACGGCCACGATCATGTCGGGCCGGGGCGACGAGGTGCCCGTGAGCAAGATGCCCGTCGACGGCAGCTTCCCGACGGGCACGACCCAGTGGGAGAAGCGCAACATCACGCTCGAGATCCCCGTCTGGGATCCGGATGTCTGCATCCAGTGCCTCAAGTGCGTGCTGGCCTGTCCGCACTCCGTCATCCGCGGCGCCATGTACGACGCGAAGCACCTCGAAGGCGCGCCGGCGGCCTTCAAGTCGTGCGACGCGCGCGGCAAGGAGTTCGCGGGGATGAAGTTCACGCTCCAGGTGTCGCCCGAGGACTGCACCGGCTGCGGCGCGTGCGTGTTCACCTGCCCGGCCAAGAACAAGCAGGTCGAGGGCCGCAAGGCGATCAACCTCGAGCCCCAGCCGCCGGTCCGTGAACAGGAACGCGACAACTGGCAGTTCTTCCTCACGCTGCCCGATCTCGACCGCGCGCAGCTCAAGACCCACACGGTCAAAGGCGCCGCGCTGCTTCACCCGCTCTTCGAGTTCAGCGGCGCGTGCGCCGGCTGCGGCGAAACGCCGTACGTCTCGCTCTTGTCGCGGCTGTTCGGCGACCGCGCGGTGATCGCCAACGCGACCGGCTGCTCGTCGATCTACGGCGGCAACCTGCCGACGACGCCGTGGACGTTCAACAAGGACGGCCGCGGTCCCGCGTGGTCGAACTCGCTGTTCGAGGACTGTGCCGAGTTCGGCTTCGGCTTCCGCCTGACGATCGACAAGCTCAAGGAATACGCCGAGGAGCTCGTCGAGAAGCTGTCCGGGCAGATCGGCGAGGAGCTCGCGAAAGGCCTGCTCGAGGCCGACCAGTCCACCGAGGCGGGCATCCAGGCGCAGCGCGACCGCGTCGCCCAGCTCAAAGTGAAGCTCGCCGGCACCGACTCAAACGAGGCGACGCAGCTCGCAAGCGTGGCTGATTACCTGGTGCGCAAGAGCGTCTGGTCGGTCGGCGGCGACGGCTGGGCCTACGACATTGGCTACGGCGGTCTCGATCACGTGCTCGCGAGCGGACGTGACATCAACCTGCTCGTGCTCGACAGCGAGGTGTACTCGAATACGGGCGGCCAGGCGTCGAAGGCGACGCCGCGCGGCGCCGTGGCCAAGTTCGCGGCCGCGGGCCGGCCGTCGGCCAAGAAAGACCTCGGCCTCATGGCGATGGCCTACGGCAACGTCTACGTCGCCAGCGTCGCCCTCGGCGCCGGCGATGCCCAGTGCGTCAAGGCATTCCTCGAGGCCGAGTCGTACGACGGCCCGAGCATCATCGTCGCCTACAGCCACTGCGCCATGCACGGCATCGACATGAGCATGGGCAACGACATCCAGAAGCGCGCGGTCGACTCCGCCCACTGGGTCTTGTACCGCTACGATCCGAGGCGCGGCTTCGTCGGCGACAAGCCGCTCAAGATCGACTCGAAGGCGCCGTCGATCGACTACAAGCAGTACGCCTACACGCAGATCCGCTTCCGGATGCTCGCAAAGACCAAGCCCGAGCTCGCCGAGGAGCTGCTCGGCCTGGCGCAGTACGACGCGAACCGACGCTGGCAGCTCTACCAACAGATGGCCGAGATGGCGTTCGAGCCACTGCCGGGCGCCACGCAGGCCCAACCTCAACCGGCGGGGGCCGCGAGCGGCGATTAGGAGAGGATCCGCCACGGGTTTCACAGATTCTCGCTGATCCAATCGCCCGGCGGCCACGGTCGCCGGGCGATTCTTTTGTGTCTGAACAAACCAACGGTTGATATATTCCCATGGGTGACAACATGACTCGGTCAGATATCCGCACACGCATCGCGCCGTCGCCGACGGGGCCGTGCCATCTCGGCACGGCGCGCACGGCGCTGTTCAACTACCTCTTTGCCAAGGGACATGCCCGACACGGCCGGGGAACCGGCACGTTCGTCTTCCGTCTCGAGGACACGGATCGCGAACGCTCGACGGCCGACTTCGAGCAGGAGCTCTACGACTCGCTCCACTGGCTCGGCCTGCACTGGGACGAAGGACCTGATGTTGGCGGACCGTACGGCCCGTACCGCCAGTCCGAGCGCGCCGACCGCCATCGCGCCGCAATCGACACGCTCGTTGAGACCGGCCACGCGTACCGCTGCTTCTGCACGGCCGAGGCGCTCGACGCCGAGCGGAAAAGGCAAATCGCGAACAAGGAGCTCGTCCACTACAGCGGCACCTGCCGCGGGCTCTCGCCCGACGAGATCAAGGCGAACGTCGACGCCGGCAAGCCGTTCACCGTCCGCTTCCGCATGCCGGACGAGACGTTCACGTTCGCGGACATCATCCGCGGCGAGGTGACCGTCAAGGGCAGCACGATCGGCGACTTCGTCATCGCGAAGCCCGACGGCAGCCCCATCTTTCACCTGAGCAACGTCGTCGACGACGCCGAGATGGAGATCACGCATGTCATCCGCGGCGAGGACCACCTGCCGAACGTACCGAGGCACATCGCGCTCTTCCGCGCGCTCGGACACGAGGTGCCGGTGTATGCGCACCTGCCGCTCATCCTCAATCCGGACGGCTCGAAGATGGGCAAGCGCAAGATCATCGAAGGGCTCGAGCCATACGTCCGCATCTTCGGCGAACGCGGCTACTTGCCCGAGGCGATGGTCGACTTCCTCGCGCTCCTCGGCTGGTCGCCGGGCGGTGACCAGGAGGTGGCGCTCACGCTCGGTCAACTGACTGACGTGTTCTCGCTCGAGAAGGTGAGCAAAGCCGGCGCCCGCTTCGACATCAGGAAGCTCGACGACCTGAACGGCCAGTACATCCGCCGCCTGCCCGACGAGGCGTTCGAGCGTCAACTCAAAGCCCAACTGCCGAACGCTGACCCAGACTACTTGCGCAAGACGATCCCTCTCGTGCGCGAGCGGCTGAGCCGCTTCG
>CAYUZG010000278.1:0-3249 GCA_964449605.1 uncultured Verrucomicrobiota bacterium
GATTAGGAATCCGATGCTCTATCCAACTGAGCTACTGGCGCAGCGGCCGCATTGTGCCACACGAGCTGCGTGACCCGCCAGGGCATTCGGCGAGGAGCCGTCCCAGGGCAGAGGTAACCCAGACGGCGTCCCAACACCTGCCCCGCGCTCCCCTGCCTGCCTCGATGATTCTGCCGTGCCTCCCATCGCCCCCAGGCGTGACAGGCTGTGGCGTACGTGCACGCCTCGGCCTGCGAATCGCCGGCCCGTGTGGAAGCGGACGCTCTTGGCACTCTTGGTGCTACCTGGGTGCACGCACCGGGGACAGGCGGGATTGGCCGAGCTAGGTGCCCAGAGGCACCCGCCTGGAGCCCGGCTACCTCAGGGGCCACCGGGGGTTCAGGGGCTCGCGAGGCAAGAGGGCGGAGCTGTCCAGTGAGTGGGAGCAATCTCAATCTGAGAGCACGTGCCCAGGAACGGCCGGCGGTCGGCAATCTGGGCAGGCGTGTGGCCAGACTCCACACCGCCCAGACGACCGGGCTGGCTGTCGAGCTGTCGAAGCTGATGTGGGGCGCCGATCCCGAGGGACGCACCACGTTTGTCACCCAGGAGCTCCTGGAGACGGCCGGCTACGAGCGCGACGAACTGACCGGTCACCCCCTGTCGCGCCTGTTGGCGCTGGAGGACGACGAGGCGGCTGACAACGTCGTTGGCCGGTTCGTCGGCGGCCAGCAGCAGATGCCGATGACGCTCCGGGCACGCGACGGCAGCACCTACCGCGTCGCCTGGCAGCCGGTGCCGCGCCGCGACTCGAGCGGCCGGCTCGTCGAGGTGATCGGCGTGGCGCGAGAGATCCTGCCGACGCCCGAGCCGACGCGGGGCGACGAGCAGCAGCTCGAGCTGCTGGACGCCGCGCGCGTGTGCGTCATCGGGATGGAGGCCGACGGCACGATTTTCTTCTTCAACCGCGAGGCCGAGGCCACCTTCGGCTACAGGCGCGAGGAGGTCGAGGGCCGCAACTACTTCGAGCTGTTCGTCCCACGCGACGACGGTGGCGCCTCCTGGCGCGAGATCAAGGAGCATGTCGCCGCGTGTCTTGCCGCGCATGACTACGAGAGCACCGTGCTCGCCAAGGACGGCCGGCGCCTCACGATCCAGTGGTCGAGTGCACCCCTGCGCACGTCAAAAGAACCTGTGCAGCCCGAGAGGCTGTTCGTCTTCGGCGTCGATATGACCGAGGCGCGCGAGCGCGAGCGCCAGGACCGAGTGCTTGCCGAGGTGGCGGCGCTCTCGGCCGGCCCGCTCGCGTTCGACAACTACCTGAACGCGTTGCAGCACCATCTGGTGCAGCTTGTCGAGTTCGACGCCGCCGCGCTCGTGCGCTACGACGCGGCGACCGATACGGTCGTGCCGGTCCTCGTCAACGGCTCGATCGGGACGCCCACCGATCAGCCGGTGCCGGCGAACCGCACGGCCACCGGGGCGGCACTCGCCACCCGCCGACCCTACGTCTGCGGGCGCAGCGGCGCCGGGGAATTCGCCCCGGTTGCCGGGCCGGCGAGCGGGCCGGCATCGTACGCGGCGATTCCTCTGTTCGCGAATGGCGCGCCGCTTGGCGCGTTGATCGTGGCCGCCGCGCCGGCCGAGGCGTTCGGCGAGCGCGACATCACCTTCTTCCAGCGCGTGGCGCCGCACGTTGCGAGCGCGTTCGAGGCCCACGTGCTCTCGACGTCGCTCGACGAGGTGCGCGCACGCCACCAGGTGCTCTTCGACGGTGGGCGAGACGGTGTGCTGCGGCTCGACGCCAAGATGCGCTGCATCGAGGCGAACCCGGCCGCATGCGAACAGCTCGGTGCGGCGGCCGCCGACCTGGTGGGCCGCCCATGCGCCGAGATCCTGAGCCCGACCCAGCCTCGCATCGTGCGCGACAAGCTGGCCGGGCTGGCCGAGGGTGCCGCGTGCTCGCTCGGCGCCTTCGTGCTGCCGCGCGCCGAGGGCGCACCGCTGGAGATCGAGGCCGTTGCCGCGCGCCTCGACGACGCCGGCGCGTTCGTCTGGATCGACGACGTGACCGAGCGCAACCGTTTCCATCGGGATCACGACGAGCTGGCCCGGCAGGCGCGGTGGCTGGCCGGCCACGCGTGGGACGCGATCGCGCTCGTGAGGCGGGGCCGTATCGAGCAGGTCAACGGCGGCCTCGTCGAGATGTTCCACTACAAGGCGGCCGACGAGCTCCGCGGCCGGCCCGTCGAGGTGCTCTACGCGCCCGGCGAGTGCGACCGCGTGCGGGGCGACGACGGCTGCGTGCCGGCCCGCCACGACTTCACCGGCCGCCGGCGGAGCGGCGCCACGTTCCCCGTCGAGGCGCGGACGGCCACGTTCGACTACAGCGGCGAGCGGCTCACGCTCCTCGTGTTGCGCGACCTGAGTGAGCGCGTGCAGCTCAAGCGCATGCTCGACGAGACACGGCGCATCTCGGGCACGGCCGAGCTCGCCCGCAGCGTCGCCCACGACTTCAACAACCTGCTTGTCACCATGCTCGGCGGCACGACGCTCGCACGCACGCTCCCGCCGGGCGACACGCGGCACGACGCGCTGCTCGAGCGCGTGCGCGACGCCGCCTCGCGGGCCGCCGAACTTACGAGCCAACTGCTTGCCTACAGCCACGGCGGCCGGACGGCGCGCGAGCCCGTCTCGCTCACCCAGGTCGCCAGCGACACGCTCGCACTCATCAAGGGCTGCATCCCCAGGAGCATCCGCGTGATCACCGAGCTCGCACCCGATCTTCCGACGACCCGGGGCGACCCGCATCAGCTCATGCAGGCCACCCTCCAGGTGCTCCTCAACGCGATCGAAGCGATGTCCGGCGGCGGCGACCTCGTCGTGGCGACCGACACCTTTTCCGCACGCGAGGAAACCGATCCTGATAGGCCGGAGGTCAGGCCGGGCCGCTACGTGCGCCTGATCGTTCTCGACGCCGGCGGCGGGATGGACGAGGCGACCCTGCGCCGCGTGTGCGAGCCGTTCTTCTCGACGCGCAGCGTCGGCCGCGGCCTCGGCATGGCGGCCGCGCGCGGCGTCATCACGCACCACAACGGATTCCTAACGCTTTCCTCCTCCCCCGGCGAGGGCACGGAAGTCGAAGTCCTTTTGCCAACTGCCGAGCTTTCTCTGCAACGGGAAGAAGGGACCTAGAACCGAGCTTTCGTCGGGGCATTGTTCCCCCTCAACCCCAGGGCGCGGGGCCTCCAGCCCCGCGCTTTTTTCTTG
>CAYUZG010000279.1:0-1057 GCA_964449605.1 uncultured Verrucomicrobiota bacterium
CGGTCGAGGGCGCCGTCCATGACGGCCTGGACGTTGGAGTACTCGGCGTTGGTGCGGTGGTCTTTGACCATCGTGTAGGGCTGGAAGACGTACGAGCGGATCTGGCTGCCCCACTCGATCCGCTTCTTCTCGCCGTATTCCTTCTGCAGCTCGGCCTCGCGGCGGTCGAACTCGCGCTGGTAGAGCTTTGCGCGCAGCGACTTCATGGCCACCGCCTTGTTCTGGTGCTGCGAGCGCTCGTTCTGGCACGCGGCGACCAGGCCCGTCGGCAGGTGGGTGATGCGCACGGCCGAGTCGGTCTTGTTTACGTGCTGGCCGCCGTGGCCGCTGGCGCGGTAAGTGTCGACGCGCAGCTCGGCGTCGTTGAGCTCGATTTCGATATCGTCGGCGACCTCGGGCGCGACGTCGACGGACGCGAACGAGGTGTGGCGTCGCTTGTTGGCGTCGAACGGCGAGATGCGCACCAGCCGGTGCACGCCGCGTTCGGCCTTGAGGTAGCCGTAGGCGTTCGGGCCCTTGACGTGGAAGGTGACGCTCTTGATGCCCGCCTCGTCGCCGGCGAGGATCTCGTCGATGTGGGTCGTGTAGTCGTGGTCGTCGGCCCAGTGCTTGTACATGCGCAGGAGCATCTCGGCCCAGTCGCACGCCTCGGTGCCGCCGGCGCCGGCGTTGATGCTCACGATCGCGTTCGCCGCGTCGTTCGGGCCGCCGAGCATGCGCTTGACCTCGAGCTCGCCGAGCAGCGTCTCGGCCTGATCGAGCTCGTTCGCCACGTCGGCTTCGGTCGAGGCGTCGGCGCCCTCCTCCTCGGCGAGCTCGATGAGGAACGCGGCGTCCTCGAGCTTGCCGTCGAGCTCCTTGCTCGGCTCGAGCCATTCCTTGAGGGCGTTCGCTTCGGCGATCGTCTGCTGCGCCTTCTCCTGGTTCGACCAGAAGTCGGGCGCGGCCATGTGCTTCTCGAGCTCGTCGAGCTTGGCCTGCTTCGCGGTCAGGTCAAAGATACCCCCGGAGCTTGTCGCTCCGGGCCTTGAGCTCGTCGTGCCGGTCTTTGAGTTCG
>CAYUZG010000279.1:1157-3247 GCA_964449605.1 uncultured Verrucomicrobiota bacterium
AGGTCGTCGAGGGCGGCGGTGAAGGCCTCTTTCTGGAGCTCGATGAGCTCGGCGATCCCCTTCTGGCCGAGGGCGAGCAGCGCGTCGAGCTGCGCGCGGTCGAACGGCTCCTCTTCGGCCGTGCCCTGGACTTCGACGAACCGGCCCGATTCGGTCATGACGACGTTCATGTCGGTCTCGGCGCGGTAGTCCTCATCGTAGCTCAGGTCGAGGATCGGCTCGCCGTCGACGAGCCCGACGCTCGCGGCGGCGACGTACTCGGACCACGGCCGGCCGTCGATCTTGCCCGCGCGGACGAGCTTCTCGATCGCCACGGCGAGCGCGACGAACCCGCCCGTGATCGCCGCCGTGCGCGTGCCGCCGTCGGCTTGGAGCACGTCGCAGTCGACCCACAGCGTGCGTTCGCCGAGCCGGTCGAGGCGCACGACCGAGCGAAAGCTGCGGCCGATGAGGCGCTGGATTTCCTGCGTGCGGCCGCTGTGGCGGATGCGGTCACGCTGCATGCGGCCCTGGCCCGACGAGAACGGCAGCATGCCGTACTCGCTCGTGATCCACCCGCGCCAGAACTCCTTCGGCTCGCTGAGCATCCACCGGGGCAGCACCTCCTCGATCGAGACGGCGCAGAGGACCTTCGTCAGGCCGAACTCGACGAGGACCGACGAGTACGGCTGCTCGAGGTAGTTGGGCGTGATCGCGATCTCGCGAAGCTGGTCGGCCGTCCGGCCGTCGCGTCTAGCTTTGCTCACAATGCGGTCTCCCCTCGTGGACCATTGTAGCCCGGGCGACGCAGGATGAATGAACCACCGATTTGCGCCGATCGGCACGGATTCCTCCCGGGACCCGAAGGGCCCCGCCGATCTGTGCAACCTGTGTCAATCCGTGGTTCATCCAGATCAGTCTCCTACTGCGGGCCTGGCTGGTACTCGAGCGCGCGTTCGACCGCCTCCTCGGGCGTTCCGGCCTCGACGTAGAGCTCGGGGTCGACGGCGCCGGCCTGGTCGAGGTCCCAGCTCTGGAGGTGGACGACGCGCTTACCGAGGTTGAGCGCGAGCGCGATCTCACTCAGCGTGCCGTACGAGCCACCGACGGCGATCAGCACGTCGGCCGTGCGCACGATGACCGTGTTGCGGCCGACGCCGAAGCCGGTCGCGATCGGGATCTGCACGTACGGGTTCGCCTCGTACGTATCGTCGCTCGGCAGGATGCCGACGGTCACCCCGTCGTGCTCGTAGGCGCCCTGGCACGCCGCCTCCATCACGCCGCTCAGGCCGCCGCACACCAGGATCGCCTCGTTCTCGGCGAGGAGCCGGCCGACGTCGTACGCCATCGAGCGCAGGTCCTCGTCGACGCGCGAGCCGCCGATCACGCCGACGATCGGGTAGCGCGCCGGGCCGCGGCCGCTTATGTCATCATCTCTGATCATGGCGTGTTCTTTCTGTTTGTTGCGCTCGGCTCAGGCGCGGCGAGTCTCGGAACTCACCGCAGAGTCTTCTTTCTCTGCGGCCTCTGCGCGCTCGGCGGTGAGTCAATGCTCACCTGCTTCGCTTTCCCCACTTCTCCCAGTGGAGGATCTCGTCCATCGCCAGCCGGCTCTTCGGCCGACCTGTCTCACCGAGCTTCGGGTAGCCGAGCGCGAGGAGCTCGACGACGCGAATCTCTTCCGGGATGCCGAGCACTTCCTTTGCCTGGTCCTCGTAGAACGAGCCGATCCAGCACGTGCCGAGCCCGAGCTCGACGGCGACGAGCGTCATGTGGTCGATGGCGATCGCCACGTCGATCGGGTAGCAGAGCTGGCCGCACCGCATCACGTGCTCGTCGGTGTCGGCGCAGCAGGCGATCACCACCGGCGCCTCGCCGACGAACGCCTGGTCGCGCGCGACCTTCACCAGCTTCTGGCGCGTCGCCGCGTCGCGCACGACGACGAACCGCCACTCCTGCAGGTTCTTGGCCGACGGCGCGAGCCGGCCCGCCTCGAGCACGGCCATCAGCTTCTCGTCCTCGACCGGCTTTGCCTCGTAGCCGCGGACGCTGCGCCGCGTCCGGATCGCCTCCATCACGTCCATACCGACACCCCGCTCCGTCCTCCGGTC
>CAYUZG010000280.1:0-3218 GCA_964449605.1 uncultured Verrucomicrobiota bacterium
TTCTTGACGAGCACCTCGATCCAGCCGAACGGGCCGCCCTTGTTCGGGATCGGGAAGTCGGCGATGTCGATCTCGTGTGTGCGCTGGAGCATCTTGAGCGAGTAGCGCAGGAAGTCCTCCTCGCTCTTGGCTTCGGCGACTTCGAGCTTGGTGATCCCGGTCAGGTTGTAGCGGTCGTAGACGCCGGCGGCGCGCTTCTTCTCGATCCGGGCGCGGATCCGGCGCATGATCTCGTTGGTGTCCACGCCCTCGGTTTTGATCTCGATGATCGGCTCGTCTGCCATCGCTCCAGCGACCCCCTGGTCCAGGTGTCACGATACCAAAGACGGTGCCGCACGCAAAGGCGCAAAGGTGCCAAGGCGACGACAGCACAAGCATCCAATATCCTTTATCCTTGGCTTGATCTCGGGTCGGTGTGCGAATCCAAGCCCCGCCAGGGGCGTTTGGCAGTAGCCTCGGGCGCAAGCCCGTGGACTGCGGGGCCCGAGAACGAACCGAGCCCTGTCAGGGGCGATTGAGAAAACAAGCGCTCCGATCTCAATCGCCCCTGACGGGGCTCTGAGGTATTGCGTCGCATCTTGTTCCACGGGCTTGCGCCCGAGGCTACTTCCAATCGCCGCAAAGCGGCTCCTTGGGCCAGATCCCGCGCAAGGCCTGTGGGAACTCCAGGCCGGAACAACGGTGGCCCGCCGTAGATCAGGAAGACGCCTGGACGAGGAGGTCGACGGCGAGGACCATGGCGAGCAGGGGGAGCTGTTCTTCCTCGTCGCTCGTCTCGACGTGGGCGCTCGTCTCGTCCGTCTTGCGGGGCGCCACGTCGGCGACGGGGCTTGCGTTGAGCAGCACGTGGAAGTCCCACGCGTCGAAGTCGCCGGCGATGTCGTAGTCGCCGGCCGGGCAGTGCACGCGGACCGCACCGCGCCGGCCGCTGCCCTGGCGTGACAGCGTGGCGAGCTGCTCGCCGCCGAGCTCGACGACGGCCTCGGTGCGCGCTAGCCTGCGCAGGAGCTGCACGGCCGCCAACACCTCGCCATCGGGCGACCGCACGAGGATGCCGACCGCCCGGCCGTGGGGCACCGTTTCGATGCGCATGAGCTGGGTGCCGTCGAGCGTTGTGATCCACGCGGCGGCGCCCGGCTCGGCGCACAGGCGTGGGACGAGGTACTTCATCGGCCGCTAGCTCGCGATCGGGCCGGGCGAGTAGGCGCGGAAGCCGAGCGCGTCGACCACCGCGTACGCGGCGCCGATGCCGAGGCCGACGTCGCGCGCATCGTGCGCGTCGGAGCCGACGGTGACACGCTTGCCGCCCAGCTCGCGGTACGGCCGGAGCAGTTCGACGGAGGGGTAGAAGTTGCGCGGCGCGCGGATGAGACCATGCGTGTTGATCTCGAGCGCGGCGCCCGACTTGATGATCTCGTAGAGGCACTCGTGGAGGCCGCGCCGCAGCGACTCACTCTGCCAGAGCGCCTTGTTCGGCCCGGCGTACTTGCTCACGTAGTCGAAGTGGGCGATGGCCCCAAAGAGCCCGCAGCGGGCCGAGGCGGTCACCTCGCGCAGGTAGGTGGCGTAGACCGACTCGAGGCTCCGCTCGTCGAGCAGGTCGGTGCTGATGATCCGGCCGTCGATGTAGTGGACGGCGCCGAGCACGTGGTCGAACAGCCTGTCGGCGAGCGCGTCGCGGATCTCGTCCTCGAACCGCTGCTGGTAGTCGACCTCGACGCCCTTGAACACGGTGAGCCGGCCGGCGTACGTGGCCTTCGTGGCCTCGATCAGCTCGGTGTAGGCATCGTAGTCGAACCGGCCGAAGCCGGCGTCTTGCTCGTCGAAGTCCCAGTGGTCGGTGATGCAGATGGCGCCGAGGCCGATGGCGATCGCGGCCTCGCACAGCTCGTCGACGGTGCTGACGCCGTCGGCCGAGCAGTCCGAGTGGACGTGCAGGTCGGCCGGCAGTCGTGGCGGTCGGTTCATGGCGCGTTCCTTCGCGCGGTGTCGGCGGCCGGCCTACTTGGCCATGCCGACGTGCTGGGCCTTCTGGAAGACCTTGCCTTCGGTCTTGATCGCCGGCGCGATGATCAGCTCGACGCCGTGCATCTCGCGGATCGTGGCCGCGCCCAGGTTGCCCATCGAGGTTTTGAGCGCGCCGACCAGGTTCTGCGAGCCGTCGTCGAGATTGGCCGGGCCGACCAGGATCTGTTCGAGCGTGCCCGTCGTGCCCACGTGGATGCGCGTGCCGCGCGGCAGGTTTTGGTGCGGCGTCGCCATCCCCCAGTGGTAGCCGCGGCCGGGTGCTTCGGCAGCGGCGGCGAACGCCGAGCCGACCATGACGGCATCGGCGCCGCACGCGAACGCCTTGCAGACGTCACCGCCGGCGCTCATGCCGCCGTCGGTGATGATCGGCACGTAGCGGCGCGTCTTGAGGAAGTACGCGTCGCGCGCCGCGGCGCAGTCGCACGTGGCGGTCACCTGCGGCACGCCGAGGCCGAGCACGCCGCGCGTCGTGCACGCCGCACCCGGGCCGATGCCGACGAGCAGCCCGTCGATGCCCGTCTCCATCAGCTCGAGCGCAGTCGAGTAGCTGCACGTGTTGCCGACGATGACGGGGATCTTCATCTGGGTGCAGAACTTGGTGAAGTCGAGCGTCTCGTACGCGGTCGAGATGTGCTTGACCGTCGTGACCGTGGACTGAACGACGAACATGTCGGCGCCGGCCTCCTGGGCGATCGCGCCGAAGCGCGTGGCCCGCTGCGGGATGGCCGAAACGACGGCGGGCGCGCCGCCTTTCTTGATCTGCTGGATGCGCGCCGAGATGAGCGACTCGTCGATCGGCTCGCGGTAGATGCCCTGGACCAGCTCGGTCGCGTGCTCGGGCGTCGCCTTGGCGATCTTGTCGAGCACCTCGTCGGGGTTCTTGTAGCGCGTCTGGACTCCCTCGAGGTTGAGCACGGCGATCCCGCCGAGCCGGCCCATCTCGACGGCGAACTTGACGTCGACGACGCCGTCCATCGCGGCGGCCAGGATCGGTACTTGGAACGTCAGGGTGTCGATCGTCCAGGAGCAGTCGACCTCGTCGGGGTTGATCGTCACGTCGCCCGGCACCAGGGCGATCTCGTCGAAGCCGTAGCAGCGGCGGGCCTTCCGGCCCCGTCCGACCCACATGCCCATAGACCAATCCCTCCTTGTGGACGCGTCCAGGAGTTCGTTTCGCCTCAGGCCCCGCA
>CAYUZG010000281.1:0-2005 GCA_964449605.1 uncultured Verrucomicrobiota bacterium
CGCAGGCGGCTCCAGGATACGCCGCGTCGGGCGAGGAGTCAACGGCAGGTGGGGCGCGTTTGGCTTGCCGCACAGGCGCGGCTTGCGGCTGCGTCTTGGTGCGGTGGTTGTGGGTCTACTCGTCTCTGATCCAGGGGGCGCCCCAGCGCTTGCGATACTCGTTGGGGGTCAGACCGGTGGCGGACTTGAAGGCGCGTGAGAAGTGCTGGGGCGATGAGAACCCGAGCGAGTTGGCGATCGAGGCGGCGGTGGCCCGGCTGCCCGCCAAGGCCGATTGCGCCATCCACATGCGCAGCTCGGTGGTGTAGGCGTGGGGCGGGCTGCCGACCATGCGGCGGAACACCTCGGCGAACTTCGAGCGCGACATGCCGGCCACTCGCGCCAGCTCGGAGACCGTCACCGGGCCTTCGCTGATCCTGCGGCTGATGTGGCGCAGGGCCCGCTCGATGCCCCGGCGCTCAGCCTGCTGCCAGTCCGTTTGCCGGAATGCGGGATCGGCAAACCGGGCAAGGACCTCGTGGAGGGCCGACTCGACACGCAGCGCTCGGCACGGCCCGGGAGCCGCGTGCTCCTCGGCGCACAGGCGCTGCCACCAATCGGGCAAGCCCTCCCAGGTGAGCCGGTGGTGGGGCGAGTGCGAGAGCGCCTCGAACAGCCATCCGGAGCTCGTCTCCAGCGGCGTCGCCGGTCGCGCGGGCGGGTCCTCGGCGGACGCGAGCGACTGGCCAAGCAGGCCCAGGTAGAAATCGACGCTGCCGGCTCGGAACCGGGCGCCCGGGGGCCACTTGGTGTAGTGCGGGGTGCCCGGCAAGATGAGCAGCGCGTCGCCCGGCGTGACCTCGTACTCGGCGTCCTCTGTGCACCAGACGCCGCGGCCCTCGAGTAAGACGTTGATCTCGGCGCACGTGTGGCTGTGCCGATCCTTGCCGGTGGGGCCTTCGGCAATGCTCTCAAAAAGACCGACTACGTTTGGGTATTCCGGGAACGGCAGGTACCTGACATCGACCAGGTCGCGTCTCGCGTCGTTGTTCATCGCCGGCCCTCGGAGACCAACACTTCGCTCAGAGAGAAGGGATTATAGCATGGAGGCGCCCGGCGCCACAAGCGCAAACAGCGCGCGCCGGCCTCCCGGCCGCGTCGCCCTGCCTGGCGTTGACTTCGGCACTCGGGCGAGGCTACGATGTTGCCCGATCGTCCGGAATCCGAGGAGAGGTCTCGCCGTGCTCGATCTTGCCACCGCACTGAAACGACGCGAGCTTGTCGCCAACCTCGCCGTACGCACGCTCAAGGTGCGCTACAAGAGTTCGGCGCTCGGCTTCCTGTGGACGCTGATCAACCCGCTGCTGATGATGCTCATCTACTACGTGTTCATCGGCATCGTGGCCAAGATCAAGGTCGATATCCGCATCATGCTCACGGGCGTGATCTTCTGGCAGTTCGTGGTGATGTGCACGGGCGACGCCGCCGGCGCGGTGGCCGGGCATGCCAACCTCGTCAAGAAGGTCTACTTCCCGCGCGTGCTCATGCCGTTCTCGATGTGCGTGGCGAACCTGGTCAACTACCTGTTGTCGCTCGTCGTGCTGTTCGTGCTGATCGTGGTGATCTCGGCGACGAGCGGCAGCGCGGACGTGACGCTCGATCTCGCCTGGGTTTGGCTGCTGCCGCTGGCGCTCATCCTGCAGTTCGCGCTCGTGTTCGGCATCGCGCTCATCGTGAGCGCACTCAACGTCTACTTCCGCGACATCGAGCACATCACGTCCGTGGTGCTCATGGCGCTGTTTTTCATGTCGCCCATCATCTACCCGGTCGAGATGGTGCGGCCCGAAGCGGGCACGTCGGCGCTCGCGCACTGGTACATGCTCAATCCACTCGCGTCGCTCGCGACGCTCGTGCGGCGTGCGTTTCTCGGCGCGGGGCAGCCGTGGCCGCTCGAGTGGACGTTCATCCCGTCGCTCGCGCTCTCGCTCGTCGTGCTTGCGTTCGGCCTCTGGCTGTTCAGCCGGCT
>CAYUZG010000281.1:2105-3194 GCA_964449605.1 uncultured Verrucomicrobiota bacterium
TGCTGCGCAAGGAGCAGGACCGCACGCTCAAGGGGACGCTGCTGGGCGTCCTCCGCGGCGTCGGAGGCCTGAGGCGGCGCAGCGTGCGCAGCGACCTGTGGGCGCTCCGGGGCGTCAACTTCGCCGTCCGCAAGGGCGAGACGTTCGGCATCATCGGCGCGAACGGCGCGGGCAAGTCGACGCTGCTCGGCGTGCTCGCCGGCACGATCCGGCCGACCGAGGGCTGCACGCACGTCGCCGGCCTCATCTCGAGCCTGCTCGAGCTCGGCGCCGGCTTCCACCCCGACCTGACGGGCCGCGAGAACGTCTACCTCAACGGTTCGATCCTCGGCCTGCCGCGCGCGACCATCGACTCGAAGTTCGACGACATCGTCCGGTTCGCCGGGCTCTCCGAGTTCATCGACAGCCCGGTGAAGCACTACTCGTCGGGCATGTACGTGCGGCTCGGGTTCTCGGTCGCCGTCGAGGTCGATCCCGACGTGCTGCTCGTCGACGAGGTGCTCGCCGTCGGCGACGAGGTGTTCAAGAAAAAGTGCCTCGGCAAGATGGCCGAGTTCCAGCAGGCGGGCAAGACGATCGTCGTGGTGAGCCACGACCTCGACACGGTCAAGAAGATCTGCTCGCGCGTCATGCTGCTGGGCGAAGGGCGCGTGCTCGAGCTCGGCGGGGCCGAGGCCGTCGTCGAGGAGTACAAGCGGCTCGGCCTCCAGCAGCAGGACGACGTGTTCCGCCGCGAGTGGGGCACGCGCGCCGCCGAGATCACCGAGGTGGCCATCCTCGACGAGCACGGCGCGCCCGCCGAGCGGTTCCGCAGCGGCCAGACGCTGCGCGTGCGGATCCGGTTCGACGCGCACGAGCCGATCGCCGACCCGGTCTTCGGCTTCAGCGTCGCCGACTACCAGGGCAAGCTCTGCTACGGCTCGAACACGGAGATCGCCGGCATCGACCTCGGCGCCATCGACGGCTCGGGCAGCGTCGAGCTCACCATCGAGCCGCTCAACCTGATGCGCGGCAAGTTCTTCTTGTCGCTCGCCCTCCACAGCCGCGACCACCAGCACCAGTACCACCGCCTCGACCACGCCTGGACCT
>CAYUZG010000282.1:0-3157 GCA_964449605.1 uncultured Verrucomicrobiota bacterium
AGCTGCGCGGCGTTGATGTTGTGGAACTCCTCGAACGAGGTGCTCTTGGCCATCACCACATCGATGCGGTTGATGATGTCGGCCGCCTTGCGCGCGCCGAGCGCTTCCTCGAGCACGCCCTTGGCGAAGCCCAAACCCCCGGCGGCGGCCGTGCCGCTCTTGTAGGCGGAGCCGATCGCCTCCTCGAGCACCTGCTCCTGCGCGCCCGGCGCAACGCTGCGCACCTCGGCGAGTGAGCCGATGATCTTCTCGACCTCGGAATCCTCAAGATGCCGAAAGACTTTGGCGGCCCGGCTGGTGCCAAGGGTCACGAGCAGCGTCGCCGCCTTCTGCCTCCCGGTGAGCAGTTGCGGCGCCCGCTCCTGTTCGGCCTCGGCGCCTACTTCTTCGCCTTTCCGCCGGTTCTTGTCTGCCATGCTGCTGCTCTCCGATCGGCGCCGCGCGGTGCCGGGACGGTGTTCGGCTAGCTAATCCACTCGCGGATGACGGCTGCGACCGCCTCCGGTCTCTGCTCGGCGAGCTGGCCCATCGCCTCACGCAGACCGCGCAGCTCGGCCTCGCTCTCCTCGAGCACGATCTCCTCGAAGATCTGCTTGACCTTCTTGTCCGAGGCGATCGCCTCGGGGAACATCAACTCGGCCGCTTTCCCGCCGCCGCCGGTGGGCGCAGCGGCGGCGGTCGTCATGGCCGGCGCGGCGATCTGCGGGACGTGTTCGCCATACTTGGCTTTCTTCATAAAGACCCACAGGAAGCCAAGCAGGGCCATCGACAGGATCACGGCCGGCCCGTGCTTGGCGATGCCGGTCATGATCGGGTTCGGCGCGCCGACGGCATGCTCATCGACCGGCTTCGCTTCGACGAACGACGCTTCCGCTACGCTGACCTTGTCGCCGCGCACGGGGTCATACATGATGACGGCCTCGATGAGCGTCTTGACGTCGGTAACGCTCAGCGTCGTCCCGTCCTCGGTGGTCGCTTTGCGGTCCTTGTTGAGGATCACGCTGGCGCTGACTTTCTTGATGCTGCCGGGCGGCACGACGGTCGTTGTCGTCGTCGTGTTCGGAGCGAACTGAGCGTGCGTCATGTCGGTTGTGCCGGAGGAGCCGCGTGTCGCACCCCCGCTGCCGGCTGTCACGTCGAGGTTGGTGGGAGTGCCCGGCTCGCCACTGGCGACACGGCTCTCGCCCTCGTTCTTGGTCTTGGTGATCTCCTCGCTGATGGTGGCGCCATCGGTGTTCACAGTCTCCTGTGTCTTAAGGCTCTTTGTGTTGAGCTCAACCGTGAAGGAGGCACTCCAGTTGTCCGGCCCGACCGCGGGATCGAGCTGGGCCCGCAGTTTGCCCAGAAGATCCTGTTCGATGCCGCGTGCCAGGGCGATCTGGTCACCACCCATGTCGGCGAGCGAGCCCTCTTCCATCGGCTTCGCGAGGAGTTGGCCGTCCTGATCAAGGATGGTGATGTTGTTCGTCTTGAGCCCTTCGATGGCGCTGGCAACCAGGTAGCGGATGCCGTCCCGCTCGGTGGGGCCGAGGCCGTAGCCGGGCTTGAGCGTGAGCACGATCGAGGCTTTCGCCGGCTCCTGGTCGGCCTTGAACAGCGGCTTCGCCGGCATGACCAGGTGCACGCGTGCGCCATGCACGCCCGTCAGCGACGAGATGGTCCGCGCCAGTTCCCCCTGCAAAGCCCGGAGCTTGTTGATATTGAGCATCGTTTCGGACTGGCCGCCGAGGCCGCCCTTGTCGAACACATCGCCCCAGCCGGTGCCGCCGCTGTTCACCGGCAGGCCGGCACCCGCCATCGTGAGCCGCAGCTCGTCGACGCGCTGGGCGGGTACGTAGATGCGGCGCCCGCCGTCGCGCACCTCGAAGGCGACGCCCTCGTCGCGCAGCTTGTCGGCAATCGCGGCGGCATCGGCCGGGTCGAGCGCCTGCGGATACAGCAGCGCGCGCGAGGGCTGATGCGATACCTTGGCGAAGACCCATAGGCCGATCACGGCCGCGACGGCCACGAGGACGATGGAAACCCGCTGGTTGAAGCTGATCCGTTTCCAGATCGCCGCGAGCTGATTGGCAATGGCGTTGAGCTTGTCCATCCTTGGTCTCCGCGCCCGGCCTTACACCGTCATCTTCATCACTTCTTCGTACGCCTTGAGCAGCTTGGTGCGGATCTTCATCATGAGCTGGAAGGCAACATCCGCCTCCTCGGCGGCGATCATGACCTGGTGCACGTCGGTGATCTCGCCGGCCGCGAACTTCTTGATCGTGTCGTCCATGTCGAGCTGCAGGTCGTTGACCTGCTTGAGGAAGCCGCCCAACACGTCCTTGAACGAGCCGGCCTCGGCCCGGTCCACTTGGCCCGCCTGGCTCGGATCGAGGTGCGGAAGCTGCCCGCCGATCTTGGAGATATCCGTCATTGTGTCGCCCTCGAACTGCGCCGGCGCTAGATCTCGAGCGCCTTGAGGATCATCTGCTTTGCCGAGCTAATGGCCGTCACGTTTGCCTCGTAGCCGCGCATGGCCGTCATCATATCCATCATCTCATCGATGACGTTCACGTTCGGCATCTCGACCATGCCGTTCTCGTCCGCGTCGGGGTGACCGCGCATTTCGATGGTCGGCCCGGGGCGGGTGTCACGGCCGTACCCGGCGACACGTACGCCGCATCCCACGTCACCGATCAAGCCGTCAAGCCGGCGCTGCGCATCGCCCAACACCTCTTCGAACACGACCACCCGCCGCTTGTAGGGGCCGCCCTCTTCGGTGCGCGTCGATTGGGCATTCGCGATGTTGTGGGCGATCACGTTCATGCGGACCCGTTCGGCCGTCATGCCCGAGGCGCTGATGTCGAACGTGCCGAAGATGCCCTCGCCCATCGCTAGCCCTCCTTGATGATGTCGTGGATCTGGCGGAACCGCCGCGACAGCAACTGCGCGTAAACCTGGTAGAGCATTGCGTTCTCGGCGAGCGCGGCCATTTCGGTGTCAATGCTGACGTTGTTGCCGTCGTTACGGAACGCGGTCACGTTCGGCTGCGTGACGCGGATCTTCACGTCCGCGGCGCCCTTGAGGCCTTTGTCGTGCAGCACGCGGTCGAGCTCGTCGGCAAACTCGACGTCCGAGCGCCGGAACCCCGGCGTGTTGATGTTGGCAACGTTGTTGG
>CAYUZG010000283.1:0-3149 GCA_964449605.1 uncultured Verrucomicrobiota bacterium
AGCAGCTTCGGGTTGCACGCGAGCGCCATGGCGATCATGACGCGCTGCTTCATGCCGCCCGAGAGCTGGTGCGGGTACTCGTGCACGCGCTGCGCGGGCGAGGGGATGCCGACCTTGTCGAGCATCTCGATCGCGCGCTCGAGCGCGGCGCGCTTGCCGAGGTTCTGGTGGAGCTGGAGCACCTCGGTGATCTGGTTGCCGCAGGTGAAGACCGGGTTGAGCGACGTCATCGGCTCCTGGAAGATCATGGAGATGTCGTTGCCCCGGATGCGGCGCATGGCCGCCTCGGGGAGCTTGAGCAGATCGTGCCCCTCGAAGGCGATCTCGCCGCGCTCGATGCGGCCCGGCGGCGACGGCACGAGGCGCATGATCGACAGCGCGGTCACCGTCTTGCCGCAGCCGGATTCGCCGACCAGGCCGAGCGTGCGGCCCGCCGGGATTCGAATGCTGACGCCGTCGACGGCCTTGGCGACCCCCTCGTCGGAGTGGAAGTACGTGCACAGGTCGCGGACGTCGACGAGCGTCTGGCGGTCGCTGCTAGTCGGTGCGGTCACCGCGCTCACCAGGGACCTCTCAGGACTCGGTGCCCGTCGGCGCAAGGGGCTCGCCGGCGTCCGGCTTGTCGGGCTCGGCCGGGCCGGGCTCGTCAGCAGGACGCTCTTCGGCCGCTTCGTCAGCGCCCGACGACGCGCCGGGCCCTTCAGCCTTGCCGGCCTCGGGCGTTGTCTCGCCCTCGGTCACGGGAGCCTCCTTGGCTTCCCCGCTCTCCTCGCCCTCTTCGCCCGGCGGCGCCGTCATCGCGGCCTCGGTCTCGAGCGCGACGGGGCGTGCCTTGCGCGACTGGATGTAGGCGAGGGAGAGCGACGTGAGCATGAACACCACGGCGAGCACGGCCGTGATCTTGACGAGCACGTTGGCCGTATCGGCGCCGAAGAACGACGTGGTGCCCTGCCCGAGCCCGAAGGCGCCCGAGAGGCCCTCACCTTTGGACGACTGCATCAGGATGACGATGCAGATGAAGATGCTGACGAGGATATGAATGATCAGCAGCACTGTAGCGAGCATGGCGCAGCTCCTAGCGCTGGGTCTCTGCCTCTGCGGTCTCGTAGTACGTGACGATCTTGACGAATGCGTCGATGCTGAGGCTCGCCCCGCCCACGAGCGCGCCGTCGATCTCGGGCTCGCGCATCAGCTCGACGATATTATCAGGCTTTACGCTGCCGCCGTACACAATGCGCAGCGCGCCGGCCACCTCCTCGCCGGCCTGCGCCTTCACCAGCTCGCGCACGACGCGCTGGGCCTCGTTCGCCTGGTTCGGCGTGGCCGTCTGCCCGGTGCCGATCGCCCAGACCGGCTCGTAGGCGATGACCATCTTGGCGATCTCATCGGCGCCGAAGCCCTTGAGGCCCTCGGCGACCTGGCGCGTCAGCACGTCGTTGGTCTCGTCGGCCTCGCGCTCGGCGAGGGTTTCGCCGATGCAGAAGATCGGGGTGAGGTACGCGGCGAGCGCGGCGCGGAGCTTGCGGTTCACGTCCTCATCGGTCTCGCCGAAGATGTGGCGGCGCTCGGAGTGGCCGACGATGACGTAGTTGCAGCCGACGCTCTCGAGCATCGGCCCGGACACCTCGCCCGTGAACGCGCCCTTCTCCTCCCAGTACAGGTTCTGGGCGCCGAGCTGGACGTTCGACTCCTTGAGCAGTTTCGCCAGCGGGCTGCACAGCGGCGCCGGCACGCACAAAAGCACGTCGACGGCGACGACGTCGGCCACCGCCTCGCGGAACGCCATGACGTACTCGATCGCCTCGCCGAGCGTCTTGTGCATCTTCCAGTTGCCGGCGATCAGCGGTTTTCGCATCGGCGGCCCATGTTCGTTCGATTCTTCCAGGAAGCCTCTCGCGGGGCGCATCGCTCCCCCTATCTGTCTATCGCACGCGCGCCGAAGAACGGCTCGGCGCCGCTACGCGTCGGTCAATGCGTTGATCCCGGGCAGCTCGCCGTTCTCGACGTACTCCATCGCGGCGCCGCCGCCCGTCGAGATGTGCGTGATTCGGCCGGCGAGGCCCGCTTTCTTGATCGCGCTCGCCGAGTCGCCGCCGCCGATGACGCTCACGGCCGCCGAATCGGCGACGAGCCGGGCGACCTCGAACGTGCCGCGCGCGAAACTCGGCATCTCGAACACGCCGAGCGGCCCGTTCCAGAAGACCGTCCCCGCGCCGGCGATCACGCGTCCGAACGCTTTGATCGTCTCGGGCCCGATGTCGACGCCCTGCCAGCCGTCCTCGATCCCGTCGGGCGCGACGACCTTCGAGTTCGCCGCGTTGTCGAACGCGTCAGCCACAACATAGTCGGCCGGCAGCATGAACGTGATTCCTTTCGCGGCAGCCTTCTCGAGCAGCCCCTTGGCCGTCTCGACGTAGTCGGCCTCGAGCAGCGAGCCGCCGACATTGTGCCCCTGCGCCTTGACGAACGTGTAGCTCATGCCGCCGCCGATCAGGAACGCGTCGGCGCGGTCCATGAGCCGCTCGATCACGCCGATCTTGCTCGAGACCTTCGCGCCGCCGAGGATCACCACGAGCGGGCGCTTCGGCTCGCGCAGCGCCTCGTCGAGGAACTCGATCTCCTTGCGGATCAGGTAGCCGCACGCGCACTGGCCGATGTGCGCGGTCACCCCGACGACGGAGGCGTGGGCCCGGTGACTCGAGCCGAACGCGTCGTTGACGTACACGTCACCGAGTCTGGCGAGCGCGGCGGCGAAACCGGGCTCGTTCTTCTCCTCCTCGGGATGGAAACGCACGTTCTCGAGCAGCACGACGTCGCCCGGCTGCATCGCGGCGACGGCGGCCTCGACCTCCGCGCCGACGCACTCGCTCAATGTCTTCACGGGCGTGCCCATGATCTCGGCGAGCTTCTCGCCGACGGGCTTCATG
Source organism: uncultured Verrucomicrobiota bacterium (assembly GCA_964449605.1). Classification (GTDB taxonomy): domain Bacteria; phylum Auribacterota; class JABMQX01; order JAFGEW01; family JAFGEW01; genus CAYUZG01. The sequence goes on from CAYUZG010000283.1 coordinate 2,928, forward strand.
CGCAGCGCCTCGACGACCTTGCCCTTGGGCCGGCCCAGGTGCGACATGAGCACGGCCTTGCCGCCGCCGTCGACGATGCGGCTGATCGTCGGCAGCGAGGCGCGCAGCCGGGTGTCGTCCGCGACGTGCTGGCCCTCGTCGAGCGGGACGTTGAAGTCCACGCGCGTCAGGACGCGCTTGCCCTTCACGTCGAGATCTTCGATGAACAGCTTCGCCATCGTC
>CAYUZG010000284.1:0-3145 GCA_964449605.1 uncultured Verrucomicrobiota bacterium
AGCTCGGCGATCGCCGCATACACCTTCTCGGCGAGCGCTTCATCCTCGGCGAGGAGGTCGGCCACGGTCGTGAACTCGTTCACCGCGAGGTCGAGCACGGTCGCCGACAGCGCCGAGCGCGCGCTGTCGAGCGCGGCTTCCTGCGACGCGGCGCGCCGCTCGTTGCGGCCGGTGAGCTCGTCGGGTGCGGGCGCGGTGCCCGTGACGGTCACGTCGATCTCCTCGGGCTTCTGGCGGAACTTGTCGACGAACGCCTTGCCGAGCAGCGGCTCGCTCAGCAAGCCGCGGCCGCTCGCCGTGATCGTGCCGCCGTCCCACGGCGTCGCCTCGACCTGTTGCAGCGCGGCGACCTCGACCTGCTTATCCGGCCGGTCGCGCGCCTCGACGAGCACGGTGCTCTGCGTCACCTTGACCTTTGTCAGCTGCTTGAGCTTGTCGAAGCCAACGGTGAAGCCCGTGCCCGAGGCGCCGGCGACGGCCGTCGGCGACGAGACCCGGACGCGCACGTCGTCGGGCAGGTTGTTGAGGCGCGCGTTCACCTCGCCGTCGATGAGCTCGAGCTCGACGAGCCGGATCACGGCGCCCGACTCGTCCTCGGACGCGTCGAGGATCTTCTCGACCTTGATCTGCGTCGTGCCCTTGATCCGGAAGCTATTGTACTCGTCGAGGGCGACCTCGATGTACGAGCGCGACCCGGTCTTGAGCTCCGTGCCGGTCGTGTAGACACGGCCGACCTTGGTCTTGGCCCAGTTCTCCGCGTCGAGCAGGAGCGCTTCGGTCGTGCCGCGCTGGGCCGTCACCGTCGCCGTGTCCGAAGCGGACCCAGCCTCCTCGGCTTCCGACGCCACCTCGGCCTCCGCCGAGCCGTCCTGCGCCGCGCCGTCGAGCATCGGGCCGAGCCCGACACAGATCATCCCGACAAAAAGACACCACGTCACGAGTGACCGTTTCATACGCCTCGCATCCGGGGTCGCCGGACGCCCTCCGCTGGGTGAAAAGGCATAACACACGCTTGGCGCCGTACCGCGGACTTCGGGCCACACGCCGCTTGCCACAGGCGGCGCCGACCGTCATTATAGATGCGGCCTCGACGCTGACAATCGTTTTCCCGAGCAAGAGACCAAACGGGGCCTTGCTGCAGAGGGTTGGACGGGCATCGGGCCGCCCTCATTCATGCCTGAGCTGGTTCCAGGAGGGTTTCTGGAATGAAAACGCTCCGACGTCTCGCCACGGCCGCGCTGATCGGCCTCGTCTGTTTCGGCATCATGTTCGCCCTCGACCACATGACGAGCCTCCTTGACCGCTTCGAGTGGCGTACCTACGACCTGCGGTTCCACACCCGCAACGCGCACCCCGAGCCGACGCACCCCGACATCGTGCTGATCGGCATCGACGACACGACGCGCGACATCCTGCCCTGGACGATGGGCCGGCAGTGGCACGCCGAGGTAGTGAGCCACCTGAGCGACGTGCTGCCGATGGCCGTCGGTTACGACATCCTGTTCAAGCAAAAGACCCAGGACATCTTCGGCGAGACGGGCCGCACGAGCGCCATCGTCGAGGAGGCGCAACGCTGGGACGACAACTTCCGCAACGGCCTCCGCGCGCTCGAGCCGCCGGCCGTCCTGGCCTACAACTTCATCCTGCCCGACGCCGGACAGCGGGACGGGGGCGAAAGCAGGGTCATCCACCCGACCGAGCAGGAACTCGCCGCGCGATTCAAGCTGCTCAAGAGCTTCGAGATCGCCAACGTCAGTGGCCCCGAGGACGCCTTGCTCATCGGCCGGGATCCGTCGCTGCCCGACCCGATGTTCGCCGAGGCCGCCCAGCTCGGCTTCATCAACGCGCCGTCGGAGGCCGACGGCGTCCGGCGCAAGCTGCCGATGGTGATGGGCTGCCGGGTGCGCGACCCCGAGACCGGCGCCGAGCGGCTCGCCGTCTTCCCGTCGCTGACGCTCCTGATGGTCGCCACGTATCTCGAGCTCGAGCCGGGCGACATCGAGGTCGAGCTCGGCAAGGAGATTCGCCTGCGCACGCCCGATAGGACCTACCTGGTCCCGCTCGACGACAAGAGCCGGCTGCTCGTCAACTTCGCCGGCCCGACGACGCGGGCGTTCAACGTTTACTCGTTCGTCCAGGTCCACAAATGGGGCCGCAACCCCGAGACGGCCGGCAAGCTCGAAGCGTTCGCCAACAAGATGGTGTTCGTCGGTGAGATGGGTACCGGCACCGTCGACACCAAGCCGACGCCGCTCGGCGAGGAGACCGAGCTGGTGGGCATGCACCTGAACGCGGCGAACAGCATCCTGCGGCAGGAGTTTGTCCGCGAGGCCTCGAGGGCGGCGTCCGGCCTGATCCTGTTCGCGTGCTGCGTGCTCACGGCCGTGGTGAGCGCCGGCACCTCGCCGCGCACAAGCCTGCTCGCGGCCACGGCGATATTCTTCGGCTACGGGTTGATCGCGTGGCGCGCCTTCGCCGTCGACACGCTCGTGCTGCCGATGGTGGCGCCGACGGTCGGCATCGTCTTCGTGTTCTGCGTGGTGATCTTCTACCGCTACCTGACCGAGGAACGGCAGAAGCTCTGGATCCGGCGCGCGCTCAGCCGCTATCTCTCGCCCAACATCATGCGCGAGGTCCTCGAGGACCCCAAGAAACTCGCCCTCGGCGGCGAGCGCCGCAAGCTCACCGTGCTCTTCAGCGACATCCGCAGCTTCACCCCGTTCTGCGAGTCGCACGAGCCGGAGCAGGTCGTCGCCATGCTCAACGAGTACCTCGACCAGATGACCACGCAGGTGTTCGAGCACTCGGGCACGCTCGACAAGTACGTCGGCGACGAGATCGTCGCCTTCTACGGCGCGCCCGGCGAGGCGCACGCCGACCACGCCCTCAACGCCGCCCGCACGGCGCTCGCCATGAAGGCCACACTCGAGAAGCTCCAGGAGAAGTGGCGCAGCGAAGGCCGCGCCGTGCTCGGCTCCGGCATCGGCCTCAACACGGGCGAGATGCTCGTGGGCAACATGGGCTCGTCGACCATCTTCGACTACACCGTCATCGGCGACCAGGTGAACCTCGGCGCGCGCGTCGAGGCGCTCACGCGCACCTACGGCTGCCACATCATCATCACCGAATCGACCCTCAACGAGAT
>CAYUZG010000285.1:0-3097 GCA_964449605.1 uncultured Verrucomicrobiota bacterium
CGTCGTAGAGCCCCTCGGACGCCTTCTTGAACTCGCGGACCGACTTGCCCAGCGAGCGGAACAGCTTCGGGAGCGCCGTGGCACCGAACAGAATCAGGAAGATCAGGAAGATCCAGAAGAACTCGCCCGGACCCAGGTTGAACAGCGCGAAGCCGGTGCTCGTCATGGCCAACATCCACCTCCTAAGCGGGAAGTGCGATTCTTGCCCCAGATTCTAAGCCTACGCCCGCGTCGGCAGGGCGACAAGGGGAAAATCGTCGACCGACCGGCCCGGCCCTTGCACGCTTTTTCCACCTAGATAGGCTTGACTCGCGAGCCGATAGGCGCTATACAGCAACCCTTCGCACCGCCCGGGCTGTCTCGTGGACGAGAAGGCCCGGGCTTCGCCGCCCATAAGCGGGCGGGCACGATCGGAGAAGGATAACGATGTTTGCCGTAATCCAAACCGGCGGCCAACAGCACGCCGTCAAAGAAGGTGACGTCATCGAAGTCCAGCGCCTCACGGCGAAGGAGGGCAAGGACGTCAAGTTCAAGGAGGTGCTGTACGTCGGCGGGACCGACGCGCCGAAGATCGGCGCGCCGACGGTGCCGAAGGCGCAGGTCGTCGGCGAAGTGCTCAAGCACGACCAGGCGCGCAAGGTGCACGGGATGAAGTTCAAGCGCCGCAAGGGATACCGGCGCCACCTCGGGCACCGCCAGCTGGTCACGGTCGTTCGGATCACGAAGATCGAGACAGGCACCTGAGGAAAATAGGGACAGGCACCTGTTTTCCGTGGGGCGTTCATTGCTTCTGAGGACGAGCACAACGCGCGAAAATAGGTGCCTGTCCCTATTTTCCTAGGAGAAGACCGATGGCACACAAGAAGGGGATGGGCAGCTCGCGCAACGGGCGCGAAAGCCACAGCAAGCGGCTGGGCGTCAAGCGCTACTCGGGCCAGCTCGTCACGAGAGGCAGCATCCTGGTGCGCCAGCGCGGCACGCGCATCCATCCGGGCCTCAACGTCAAGCGCGGCGGCGACGACACGCTGTTCGCCCTCGCCGACGGCGTTGTCGAGTTCGATTCGAGCAACCCCGCCCGCAAACGCGTCCACGTCCGGCCCGCCTCGGCCTAGCCGACGCGCCTCTTCACACGAGGATCACGGGTCCTGCTCAGGACGGATCGCGATCCCGCGGTAGAAGCGGTACTCCTTGAACGCCTTCTGCGTGCCGACGTGCGCCACGCGCAGCTCACCCAGCGGCTCGAGCCGGTCGAAAAGCGAGCCGATGTGCGCCATCCACTCGTCGCGCCGGCTTGATGAGACTTCGGACCACTCGACGACAACGAGTGCGTTCTCGCCTGCCCGCGCGCGCAGACCCGCCTCGCTTGTTCCCCAGGCGTCGAACTGCGGCGCGCGCCCGTGCTTGTGGTTCCTGGGGTGATCGAGCGTGTAGACGTCGGCCAGGCTGTGGAGGTGGAACTCGAGGTTGGCGGCCAGGCAGTAGTTGTCACCGACGACGATCGCGCGCCGCCCGGGCTCGCCCAGCTCGGTCAGATAGGCCTTAGCCCGCTTGGCGGCCTGCGACCAGCCAATGAACGGCTCGCGCACATCGCCCAGCCCAAGCCAGCCGGTCCCCAGCTCGACAAACAAGAGGGCCACCACGACTGCGCCCACGCCAGGCACAAGGACCACGACCAAGGCTCGCAGCCAACGGCCGGCTCCCCGGAGCAGGCGGCGAAGCATGGACGGCAGGTACACCAATAGCGGCACGTAGCCAGGCACCGGCCAGTGCAGGGTGAAAAGGCCGCGCGACTCGAAGGGGCTGGCCAAGAGAAATAGGCCGAGGTGCGTCAGCGCGAACACGGCGAAGAGGGCTGCCCGATCGTCCCCCGTTCGTGCCCGGCGGATCAGGTCGACCAGAACGCCCAGCAGACCGACCAGCAGAAAGGGGCTGACGATCACGGCCTGACCTGCCACGAACTCGCCGAGCGCGCCGGCCCGGAAGCGCACGCCGTGACGCCCGGCGAGGTGGTAGCGCAGCGACGCGAAGTCGTTGCCGAGGTTGTAGATGATCGTTGGCAGGAGGCCGACCAGAAGCAGACCCGCCGCAAGCCACAGGCCGCCCTGCCGCCACTGCCTGCGTCCGTTCCGCGTGGCGACCAGATAGACTAACGCTGCGAACGGGACGAGGACGAACCGGTAGTGAGTCGCCAAACCCAAGCAGCCGGCTGCACCAACCAGCATCCATGCGCCGAGATCGCCTTCGCGCGTGGCCCGCTCAAACCCGACGAGAAAGAGCACCGCCGCCAGCATGAGTACAGCGTCCGGGACGGCCAGGAGACCGAGAGAGGCTGTGGCGAACATCACCAGCGTGGCGCCGGCGGCCAGCCACGCGTCGCGGCGGCCGACGAGCGGCTGCGCCAGGGCGTACACCGCGAACGGGAAAAGCGCGCCGATGCACAGGAACAGCGACCGCACGCCGAGCGGTGTGTCGCCCACGATCTCGGTCCCAACCCGCACCAGCATCGCTGTGACGGGCGGATGATCGGCATACGCGATCGCCGGCCGCTGCCCGCACTGCCAGTAGAACGCCTCGTCCCAGAACAGGTCGACACGGGCGGCGAACAGAACCTTCACGGCGAGCAAGGCCAGCAGGGCAACAAGCACGGCCGTCCTGACGCGCCCGCCGCCGTGGGCCGCCGTGTCGTCACGCTGCAGTTGATCCGGCTCCCCTCGCATCTCGAGCGGGAGATCAACACAGCCGGGTGCGCCGAATCAAGGAAGAAACCACACCCGCCGCGCTTGCGTTCGGCGAGGCGGTAGGCTAAAGCTCGGCGCATGAACGAGACAGGCAGCAAAGGCCGGTTCCGCACGTACGTACTTGTGCTCCTTGCCGTGGGCGGCTTCCTGCTCGTGTTCCGCGTGGGGGCGAAGGGGTTCTGGCCGTCGAGCGAGGACCGCACCGCCGAGATCGTGCGCGAGATGTACGAAACGGGCGACTTCCTCGTCCCGCGCATGGGCGGCCGGCCGCTGGTCACGAAGCCGCCGCTGCTGCACTGGACGATTGTCGGCACGACGTCGGCGTTCGGCCTCAACGAGTTCGCCGTCCGGCTGCCGAG
>CAYUZG010000286.1:0-3082 GCA_964449605.1 uncultured Verrucomicrobiota bacterium
GTAGCCGTACGCGTGCCACAGCAGCGTCGCGCCCTGCGGCGTGGCGTGCACCTCCCTGGTGTGCCGGTACAAGGCGCCCCGATCATCCCCATATCAGACTGGGCCGATACTCGGGCTGTGGACGCCAAGCGAGCGCTCCAGGAGCAATGTGAAGCCGGCCTGGTGTCTCAGGCGCCGGATGCCCTGACAACTATAGCGCGATTCTTCGCCAAGCGAACGCTGATTTCCAGGCCTCATCATCAACTGCGTACGCTTGAAAGGCAGCGCTTATGCGGGCAATGTCACGACAGACGGCCTGGTAGTGGCGATCAGGAGACCCGTCCTGGTACTCGACGATGTAATCGCCGTCGGACTGCAAAGCAGTCTGGATGTATGTGCCATCGGTCACTTCCAGTACGGCGAACGAGTTTCCTTCCGTGTTGAGCGACGCAAGTGCTGCGCCGATCTCGTTGGCCGTGGGGTTGTCGATGATCCTCCAGTTCTCGAGCGTCAGTCGAAGATGCGGCATTCCGGCGATGCGTGGTGGGTAAGCAACATACGGCCCCTGAGGGTTAAAACAAACCAGATCATGCTTTGCTGCAAGCGACTCGACCAAGCCAGTTACCTCGTCTGCACGCGAAAACGCCGTGCACATCACGACATGCCCTTCGGACTTGTCGAAAGCGGCACTCCACGGGCACCGGTCTGGTTCGAGTCTGTCCCATTCCCCCAGTTCCGGGTAGCTCCGCGTTAGGTCCCTCAGAAAACATGCAACACCTACGTGAGGTTCCACGGCAGCGTGGTCACCCTCACAGAGTCTGAAGTAGACCTCCTGGGCTTCCCTTGTCGTGATTGGCTGCGTAGCATGCCATACAGCGAGATCATAGCTCATTCTGCAGCACTCTTTCCTGTGGGACCCTTCAACACGGTCGCGGCGCCGAACGCCCAGTGAACCGGCTCGACTCGCGCCCGGATTCTTCGGCCGTGGCGCACACAGATCGTGTCACCTCGTCCACGCGAGGGACGGCTGTGCTTCCCTGCATTCAGCAGGCAAGACCATCGTCTTGCTGTCACGGCCACCGGATCCTCATTACACGGTCGATGCGGATGCCTTGATATCTGCCGATTCCCGCTGCACGGCTATGCACACTCACGCCTTTATCGAATGCTCTCTGGAATGCATCGCGCGTCGCGCCGCCGGACTTGACCTCAACGGCTATGTTTCGGCTCGGATTTCGGGTGAGGCCCGCCCGCTACGTGTCCAGGGAAACCTGGTACCACGGTTCTGCGGACGTCAGCCACTCGAGCGCACGGCGGCGTTCGACGACGACGGACACGCTGACCCCTGGTGCATTGCCACTCCTGACCGCATGGTGCAGATGGTAGTAGAGATCAAGCGTGTACATGATGTCTCGACGAGGACGAAGCTGGAAGCGCTCCAGAAAAACAGGAGGTGCTACCGCCGGTGGGATCAGCGGGAAGAGACCCTGAATGTCGATCTCCGCATCCGGAAAAGGCAGTTCAAGCACAAGCTCACCTGCCCAACACAGGGTGTAGATGGATTCTTGCATCCACGACAGGTCTATGGTCTGCCGACCTGTCAACTGGTCTGGTCGTGCGAGGAAGTCCCTTTCCTTGTCCTCGAGTGAGTCCCATAGCGAGTGCTCAACCAGCCAGTCTCTGATCGCCGAGCCGTCAACTTCGCGCACAGTGAGGCCAATCAGAGCATACAGATGCACAATGCGTCTTGCCACCGTCTGCGACGCCCGGAGTGAGATGCTTCCGATGCGGGGCAGATGACGGCACACGTCTATCCCTCGAGACGTCAACTCCGCGATGACTTGTGATCGAAGGCTGTTCATCTCGGTGCCACATTATCAGGCGGGGCAAACCTACGCTCCCATCGGGTCACGAGGGCAGGTGTAAGACTGCTCGCTATTCCTTCCAGAACAGCGAATAACCACCCCTCAATCCCTCTCGTGCGTGAATGCGAGCGTGCTCCTCCTTCGTGACCAAGTGGAGTGCGTTCGGATTCTGTGGATCATGATGCCATATGCCGCCCGTTGGATTGCGCCGGCCTGTGCCGCTCGTGCTCGTCAGATCGAATACATCACTCCCGTACTTGGCCTCGATCCTGGCGCGCAAGGCTGGGTCACGTACCATCGCGTCATGGAGCTGCCGGTTCGCCGCATACCGATGACCTGGTCGGCTGCGCGCGCTGCTCCTGCCCAAGTCTGCCGTGAAGTCATAGCCGCTACCGCTGCGGCCACCGCCGCGGGCCGCCCCCATGCCGGTGTTGTCGAGCGAGCCGAGGGCGGCTGCTGTTGTGTTGTCGCCCGAGTTTAGCACGGCGACGGTGGTGTTGTCGAACGAATTCAGGGCGGCGCCGGTGGTGTTGTCGAGCTGGTTGACACCGGCCCGCAGCCACTCATCACTGGAGTTCCTCAAGCCCCAGCGCAAACGGCCGGTACTCCGGCTCAAGCCGCCGGTACTCCGGGTGGCGAGATAGGAGCTGGCATAGAAGCCGGACCCCACCGAGTTCGTAATCTGAATGCCTGCTGTGATCCAGGGCGCAACCTGAGGATCGACGCCGGCGTCGACCAGCGCGTTGTTAATGCCTTGCGCAACGGGGTCGTAGTCGCCCCAACCGGCGAGGCGTGAGATGCCCGAGGTGAGCTGGCCGCCGCCTTGTATGACGCTTCCCGTCCCGAAGAGCATCCCCAGAGGATTGCACGTCGCGATCGCCAACCCGCCCAGGATGATCTCGGTGGTGCCGCCGACGACTTGCAGGCTGCCCACGACCACGTCGCCAAGGCGCTGGACGCCCCGGCGGGTAAGGGCGCTCTCTGCATACTGGTGGGCGTAGTAGTCTGCGACCGGGTCCCACTCTTGCTCCGGCTCGTCGCGCACGGCGCGACGACGGTTGGAGCAGCGGGGATCGGGCATATCGATGATGGGTAGCGTGGGCGGGGCCAGCGGGCCCGGGTGGCTGACAAACTGGTACTGCCCAAGAAGCTGCCCCGCGTCAACGCTCGCGGCCGCGACGACGTTCGGCATCCCAACCTGCCAATTGGCGAGGCCAGCGGCGAGGCCATAGGTGCCC
>CAYUZG010000287.1:0-3074 GCA_964449605.1 uncultured Verrucomicrobiota bacterium
CCCGCAGCACGTGCTTGGCCCCGAGCCGGATGTGGATGTCGTCGATGCGGATCATGAATCACCTGGAGGCGCTGTAAAATCATAATGATATCACGCTTCATGGTCGTAAACGGTCACCCAGTCTGCGATAGGGGACTGAGGCCATGGCGGTTGCCGCGGGCGGTTGCTTAGAACTGAGAACTGCGCGGGCAGCTATTGCGCGCGCTCAAACAGATTGAGCGCCGGCCACAACTCGTCCCAACGTGCTTGCAGGTCTCCTATGGAGTCGGAGCGGAGCCCAGGGTCGAACTCCCCGACGAGTCTGATGTTCCTCATCTGGAGGAACGCGAAGAGGGCGGACAGCGAGCATACCTCCCTCTCGGAGGCATCGCGTGGGCGACGTATTCGTCGCTGTGCGGGGTTAAAAACCTCGCCCCAGTTCTCTATGCCTGCGTGTGTGACTTTGGAAAGATACTTGTAGGCCTTATAGGCCTGACCAGGCTGGAAGACGTCTATCGACTCCGCCATCTGTCTGACGTTGGGGATGCGTCTATACCCGTTCTTGTCCAACCACTGAACCGACTTCGCGAGAACTTGCTCATATTCATCCGGACGACGTAGGTAACCCTCACGGATGAGCTCCAACGTGCCCTCAAACGAGGTGCGCCTAAACCGAAGCGCCCTGGCCTGAGGATCGACCATGCACCACTCGAAGGTTATGGTTCCCTCGTAAAGCGCCCTCAAAAGGACCTTGGCGGCCAGTAGGTGCCTTTCGCGGATCATGATGGCAGTCCCCTCGCAAAGACGGGCATTCCTGAAGAAGAGGACGTCGAGCATGAGGTGAAAGACGTCCATAATCTCGCGTGCTTCCATTGCCGAGTAGATAGCTTCGGTTGCCGCAATGACCCCATCAGCGAAACGCCGAACGGCTTCTTGTATCTGAGAGCTCATGTCCACCCCACGTGCACGCACCGTCCCGGCTGTCCACCCGAGACACCATTTTAGCAGAAGAAAGGAGCACATTATAACCGCTATGCCCAGCCGGGGCGCGGGGGCTAGAGTTCTGCCGCGTCTGGGCCAGGAGTAAGCGGATGCGCATTGTGCGCATCTGGATCCCGTGACAGCACCATCACAGCTGGGCGCGGGACTGAGGCACGTTCGACCGCACGTGCAATGCAGCGGCCCGCCAGAGAGACCACGGGCTACGGAGTCCGCGGTCACCGTGCCCCCGTGGGTCTAAGGTCTAGAGGTGACCAGAGGCGACCGCGGACGCCGCCTGCTCTCAAAGTCGGCTCAGTACTTCACCGACCAGCCGTAGGACTTCGTCGTCTTGCGCTCCACTTCCTTGGCCACCATGGCCGCGTCGGGCGCCAGCGCCACGTAGTTGGTTGCGTTCGGCACGTCGTCTTTGCGCACCGAGGGCTTATCGTCAATGGCGGCAGCGTAGACGAGCATGGCGTCCCGGTTAATCACGAACATGTGCGCCGTGGTTCAGCCTGCGTACGTGCTCCCGAGCGCGCCATCGTGGTCAACGAGGTGACCGTTCGTGCTCCAATTCAACTGCTCGAGCTGCTCGAGGCCGGCGACCGCGCGCAAGAGCGTGGTCTTGCCGCACCCGTTCGGCCCGACGACGGCAAGGCACTCGCCCTCGCGCACGTTCAGGCTCACGCCCCGCAGCACGTGCTTGGCCCCGAGCCGGATGTGGATGTCGTCGATGCGGATCATTGGCCGGCGTCCCGCGCGATGGTCTCGGCGAAGGCGCGTAGACTAGCACAGGATCGCGTGCTCGTGCGATGGGGATGAGCCGGAAAGGCAAAGGCCCGCCAACGGGCTTCACCGCGTTCGCTGCTACTTGCTCTTCCCTGGTTGTATTGAGGTCATTCCGGCAGTGAAGCCCGCTGGCGATTCATGTCGCTCGTTCGCTGCGTTTGCTTCTCGTCTCGCCATTACAACAACGCAGCGGGCGCAGGCGTTCCGCCCACGTGCCGTTCCCGAATGCCTGTGTGGTAGAGTATTGACTTCGGATCGACGGGAGCGCGCTGATGGACGGCGAGACGATAACGCGACGAGGGCCCTGGCTGTTCGACGTGTTTCCGCGCCTGGCGGGGCGGGTGCCGTGGACGCCGATCGTGACCGCGCCGACGCCCGTCGAGCGGCTCGAGAACGTGAGCACGCGGCTCGGCGCCGAGGTGTGGGTCAAGCGCGACGACCGAAGCTCGCCCGTCTACGGCGGCAACAAGCCGCGCAAGCTCGAGTTCCTGCTGGCCGACGCGCAGGCCCAGGGCCGGACGACGCTTGTGACGTGCGGCGGGCTCGGCACGAACCACGGGCTGGCGACGACCATCCACGGCGGCACGCGCGGCTTCCGCGTCGTCCTCGGCCTGCGGACGCAGCCGGTCGACGAGCACGTGCGCAACAAGCTCCGCCTGTTCCACGCCCACGGCGCGACGCTGCTCCTGCTCAGCGGCGGCACGGATGCCTACGAGCGGTTCGAATCTGAACAGCGCGTCGAGCGTCCCGAGGCGTACTTCATCCCGGCGGGCGGCTCGACGCCGGTCGGCGCGCTCGGCTTCGTCGACGCCGGCCTCGAGCTCGCGCGCCAGATCGAGCAGGGCCGACTTCCTGAGCCGCGCGCAATCTTCGTCGCCACGGGCACGTGCGGCACGCTGGCGGGATTGGTGCTCGGGCTGAAGCTCAGCGGGCTCTCGACGCGCGTCGTCGGCGTGCAGGTCGCCTCGCCCGATTTCGCCAACGCGGAGGCGGCTCTTCGGCTTGCACGCGGCTCGCTCGACCTGCTGCGGGACCGCGACGAGTCCGTGCCCGATGTGCCGCTCACCCTCGACGATTTCGCGCTCGACACGGACCACTACGGCCCCGGCTACGGCCACCCGACCGATTCGGCCCGCGAGGCGATCGCCGTCATGCACACCGACGGGATCACGCTCGATCTGACCTACACCGGCAAAGCGTTCAGCGCCCTCGTCGACCACATCAAGACCGGACGCGTCCAGGGCCCAGTCCTGTTCTGGAACACGTACAACTCGGTCGACCTGTCCGGCGTCGCCGCGAGCATTGACTATCGCGCTCTGCCCGAG
>CAYUZG010000288.1:0-3060 GCA_964449605.1 uncultured Verrucomicrobiota bacterium
GATCGTTCGCGGCCGGCGGCTCGTCGCTCGGTGGCTCACCGGTCGGCGGCTCACCCGGCTCGACAGACGGATCAGACGCTTCCGCTGGAAGCTCATCCGAGGAGGCGGCTGGCTCGGCGGGCGGCGTCTCAGGTTCGTCGGCTGGCTCGGCGGATTGCTCAGACGCGTCGGCCGCCGGTTGCGCAGAGGCGTCAGTTGCCTCAGCGTCCGGGGCGCGTGCCGACTCGCTCGCCGCTTCGTGCGCCGCTTCGTGCGCCGCTCCGTGCGCCGACTCGTGCGCCGACTCGGCCGGCGCGTTCGCTTCTTCGGCCGGCGGCTCAGTCTTGTTGTCGCTGTCGTCACTCATCATTGAACTGCTGCCACAGCAGGGTGCGCTCCACCTCACCCACGCAGTCGGCGAAAGCCTGGCAGGCGCTCTCGGCGTCGTCGTAGAACTCGAGCAGCGCGTCGAGTTCACCCAGATCGAACACGCGGCGCAGCTCCGGGCGACTCGCGACGATCTTCACGTCGCCGCCCACGCGCCGCGCCTGCTTGACCGCGTCCGCCACGATGCCGAGACCGATCGCCGACACGTAGCTGGCCTGACTCAGGTCGAGCACGATCCGGCGCGCGCCCGCGCTGAGCAGCTCACGCAACTGCTCGGCGGGTTCGGCCGACTCGAGCACGAGCTCGTCGGCGACCGACACAACCACCGGCGCGCCGTTCTGTCCGGACTGCTCCCGACTCATCCGGAGTGCTCCACTTCGTGTGCGGCCGCGTCCGCAGCGACCGGCAGATCGAACTCCTTCTCAAGCACAACGTTCGTGCCGCGGCCCGGACGAGACACAAGCTCGAACCGGTCGGCCAACCCGTCCATGAGCATCAGGCCACGGCCCGAGCAGCGGAGTGGATCGTTGGCCCACTCCGACGTGCGCCCCCACACGTCGGCGACATCGAAGCCCAGGCCGCGATCGCGTACGCTCGCGCGCATCCGTTTCGCCCCGCGCGAGAGCGTCAGATACACAAGCCCTTCGCGCCCCGGGTAGGCCCACCGAATGCAGTTGAGCAGGGCCTCCTGGACAGCCGTGACGACCTCGTGCGCCGCCTGATCGCTCAGCGGGGAGCTCAGCGCGAACTGCTCGGCTGTATCGCGCAGGTGGGCCAGGCTCGCCAGGCTCGACTGAGCGCTGACGTGAGTCAGCTCGTCGGGCCGGATGGTTTCGCCCAGGCGCAAGGCCACGGCGACCGGCGCGCCATGAGCCGCCTCGGGCACCTTCGCCAGCAGACGCTGCGCGGGGCGCAGCTCACCGTCGGCAACACACTGCGCGGTCGTCGCGAGCACGTCGGGCCACCGCTCGCCGGCCGCCGAGACGAGCCGCGGTTCAGCCAACAACAACACGTCCGTGGGAGCCAGAACCGTCTCGAATCGCCGCCCCGACGCACCCGGGCCGTCCACAAGGCACTCGGCCGATGAATCGGCGCCGCACAACCGGAACACACCGGGATAGCCGGACGCTGCGCCGTGCACACGACGGTTCGGCTTCGGTTCGACTACGCCGACCGCCAGCGATTGCAACGCGGCAAGACAATCGAGATCGCCCAGACGGCTCGAGATCGCCTCGAGCGCTCCGCCTGGGTCGCCAAGGTCAACCGCATCGGCAAGTGTTCTGACGATCAGGCGAGTGCTCGCGGCGTATCGGTTCTGAGGCACAACGTGCCCCCAGATGAATGCGGTCCGCTTTCGATCCAGCGAGCGCAGATGCCACACCGCCGTCGCTTCGCCGGCCGACGCATCGCCCGCGACCTCCGCGCGCACGGGGCCGACCCGCCGCGATCGCTCGCGCAGCACCTGCAGCGGCAACGCAAGCGGCTTGGCTGTCGCTCGCGCCGCGCGCACGCCTAACGCGCGCTTGACGCTCCGGCTCAGCTCGTCGAGCGAGACTGGTTTCTCCAAGAAATCGAACAGCCCGAGCCGAAACGCCTCGACCGCCGACTCGAGCGTGCCATACGCGGTCATCATGACGACCGCCGGCGTGTCCGGCGCCTCGCGAAGCGCGCCCAGCAGATCGAGGCCGCTCATCCCCGGCATCTTCATGTCGGTCACAACGACATCGAACCGCCGCGCCCGAACAAGCTCGAGGGCCGCCTCGCCCGACGCCGCTCGTTCGGCGTCAAACCCCTCGGCGGCGAAGTGGTCCCGAATCGTCTCGGCAAGCGTGAACTCGTCGTCGACTATAAGGATCGACCCCGACATCGCTTCCCTACTCGCCGCCCTTGACGCGCGCGGCACGACGCGCAGCCCGCTTTTCGGCCACCACGAGCTTGGCCTCCAGGCCGGCCACGGTCTCGCGCAGTTGCTCGATCTCGTCACATGCCTCGTTGAGCGCGGCCTGCGCGACCGCGAGCTCCTGACGCAGCCGCTCGTTCTCAGTCAGCAGCGCGTTGATGCGCAGAAGGTCTTTCTGGATCGCTGCCCGGTAGGCCACCTCGTCGAACCGTGGCTCTCCGTCTCCCTCATCGGGTGTCCCTGACGCCGCATAGTCGGGCGCCACGGTTGACCCGTCCGTCAGGTAGCCCGATTGCGGCGCGAGATCATACGGGCGCACCTGTTCGCGCGGCGGCCGTCGGCTGCCGAGCTGACACCCCACCGCCACGACCAACAGACCCGTCACAAGCAACCCGAAGACAAGCGTGGTAGCGCGCATAGCTCTCTCCTTGGCACACGACTCTACGCGGACCGATTGAGCAACTTCTGTACCAAGGAAACCGTCCGGCTCGGCGCGCGAGCACACGCGCCCGCGACCGGCGTTGCACCGGCCGTCATGCACAAAGAGAACCGGTCACTCCTGGCCCATCTCACGACGAGAAAAGGCCCGGTGACCGGTCAGTGTACGTTCAGTGATTGAACGATCATGCGCTTGTCGGCTATTCCGACAAGCCGTCGAGATTCAGCACATCACGCCCGGACGAGACCGTACTTCTTGATCTTGGTGTAGAGCGTGGTCCGGTCGATGCCGAGCGTCTTTGCCGCGCGGTTCTTATTCCAGCCGACCGCCTCAATCACCCGGCGGATGTATTCCC
>CAYUZG010000289.1:0-3058 GCA_964449605.1 uncultured Verrucomicrobiota bacterium
TCGATCTCGATCGAGTTCGCCTTCGACCACGTCAAGATCGAGGATACGTTTGCGGGCGTACGGACGGTCGATCTCGGCCTGAACGACTGGGCGTTGTCGGGCAAGTACACGTTCTTGCCGAACAACCGCCTCCGGCCGTACGTGCTGGCCGGCATCGACGCCTTCACGGCGAGCCTTGACCTCGGCGGCACGGGCATCCTTCTCGTGAACGGCAACGTCGACAGCACCTGGGGCTGGCACATCGGTGTCGGCGCCGAGTACCGGTTCACGGACAACTTCGGCTTGTTTGCCGAGGTGCGCTACCGGTCCGCGGATACCGAGCTCGAGGCGACCCAGTGGTTCTCGGCCATCCCGGCGGCTACGACGACGGATACGCTCGAGTACGACGGGATCTTCGCGACGGTCGGCGTCAAGATTTACTGGTGAGCGCCGGGCTGCGCGGGGGGTCCGGTACGCGCCGAAGGAGTTGTGGGCCGTGAGGTGGCTGTGAGCCCTTCACGGCCCTTTTTTGGATTCCGGAGCGGTTGCGGGGGAAGGGACGATGCGCCGGCGGGTGATGCGAGCAGGCTGGATCGTGGCGGCCTTTGCGCTGCTGGCACTGAGCGGCAGCGGGCAGGCCTGGAGTACAGAGAGTAGGGGCCTTTCGGAGCTGCATGTCGGGGGCGTCTACCTCCGCGCCGGCCTGATGCAGGCCCAGGGCGACGGCGGGTTCACGGTCAGCGGGATCGACTCCGACCTCGGGCGTTTCACATCGACGCTCGAGTTCCCGATGGACGGGACCTACTTCGTGCTGGAAGCGGGCATTGACGAGATCGGCGGCGGCTTCGGACTTCATCTGCGTTACGGCGCCAGCGGCAATCTGGGCGATACGGTCATAGATACCGACTACGCCTGGCAGATCACCTCGCGTGAGTACGTCAAGAGCCTCAGCCACACTGACGGCGAGAACGCTTTCCTGACGTTCGACGTGAGTTACCGCATCTATGAGAGCGCGGGTGCCGGCTCCACGCCACCGATCCGGCTGGACGTGTTCGGCGGCTACCACCTCCAGGATGCCGCGTTCGACGTGCGCGATGTCAACACGGTGATCCTCGACGCGCGGCCTGTGGACCGCTTCCACGAGGGCGACGCGGCCACCTACGACATGGAGTTCCGCGGCGTGCGCCTTGGGCTGCGGGCCGAGATGGGCATCGGCCACAGCGGCACGCTGAGCGGCTACCTGGCGATCCTGCCGTTCCTCGAGGCCGACGGATTTGGCCAGTGGATTCTCAGGGAGAAGACGCTCAACCACGATGCGAGCGGCTGGGGACTCGACCTGCTGATCCGGTATGAGCATGCTTTCACCGAGAACATCCGCGTCTGGGGTGGCTTCGGGTACACGCGGTTGGAGGGCGAGGACGGCGTGGACTCGCAGTATCGCTTCAGTGGCGCCTTGATCGGCCGGGCCGCTCTGGACACGATCAACAGCGAGTACAGCTTCGCCATCGTCGGCGCCGAGATTCGATTCTGAGCCAGGGCCTGCATCGTCGCCTACGGTAGACCCCCTTCCAGGGCGATTGTATGATCTCCAGTAGTACAGTTGCAGTCATCCGTTGTCCCGACTACCTGCCGGATCTCGTCGCAACATCTGTGCTGGTTGGGCTAAGCGCTCTGGGCGAAGCGTCCCGGCTTGCCCGGCCCGGTGAGAACATCCTCCTGAAGCCGAATATGCTGGCACCCGACCCTCCTGAGCGCGCCGTGACCACGCACCCGACTGTATTACAGGCAGTAGCACAGTTGGTGAAGGCATCAGGGGGGCACGCGCTGTTTGGTGACTCCCCGGGGATGGCACGGCAAGCGACCGTAGCACGCAGGTCGGGTCTGGCGCAGGCGGCCTCAGTGGAGGGAGTCGAGATGGTCGATTTCTCGGCCGCGCGAACGGTGTCGCATCCGGCCGGTGTCCAGAACAAGCAGTTCCGGGTGGCGGAGGCGGCCTTAGACGCGGACGGGATCATCAACCTGGCGAAGCTCAAGACACACGGCCTGACGCGGATGACGGGCGCGGTGAAGAACCTGTTCGGGTGTGTTCCGGGCCTGCTCAAGGCCGAGTTCCACATGCGGCTGCCCGATCCGGCGCTGTTTGGGCGGATGCTCGTCGATCTGGCCGTTCTGCTTCGGCCGCGGCTGCATATTCTGGACGCCGTGATGGCGATGGAGGGGAACGGCCCGCGCGGCGGGACTCCGAAGCGGGTGGGCCTGCTGCTGATCTCGACCGATCCGGTGGCCCTCGACGCGACCGCATGCCGCATCATCGGCCTCGATCCCAAGTTTGTCCCGACGATCGCTGCCGGCGAGACGGCCGGCCTGGGCACGGCGCGCGCCGACCGGATTGACATTGTCGGCGAGCCGCTCAACCGGGTCGCCGTCAAGGGCTTCAAGCGGGTGGCACGCCGTCCGAGCGTGCTCCCTCGGCGTGGCGTCCTGCGGCTGGCGCGCGACCACATCGTGCCGAAGCCGGTGATCGTCACGTCGACGTGCACGCGCTGCGGCCAGTGCGTCGAGGTCTGCCCGACGCGCCCGAAGTCGGTCGACTGGCTCGTCGGCCCCGACGGCCGCCCCGACCACACGCGTCCACCCAAGTACCGGTACGCCACCTGCATCCGCTGCTACTGCTGCCAGGAGCTGTGCCCCGAGAGCGCCATCGTCATCAAGACGCCCTGGCTCGGTCACCTCATGCCGCGTTAGGATGCGTTCCTGCCTGAGCGGTTTTGCCGTGAACCGTGTGCCGTGGTGCGGTGTCGTGGGGGGTGAAGGGTGTAGTGGTGGTGACCGACGGCGACTTGATCCAGGGAGTCCTTCGCGGCGACGCGGCCGCGTTCGATGAGCTGTACGAGCGGCATGCGTCTGCCGTCCGTCGGCGTCTGGTTCAGGTCGCGCGGGACGAGGCGGCCGCCGACGATCTTCTCCAAGAAACGTTCCTGCGGCTCTGGACGCGCGCAGAGCAGTGGCAGGGGACGGGCAGTGTGGCTGGGTGGCTGATGCGGATCGCGACCAACTTGGCCCTCAACCACCTGCGCTC
>CAYUZG010000290.1:0-3010 GCA_964449605.1 uncultured Verrucomicrobiota bacterium
CCGCGCCGTGCGACGCGTGCCTTGCCTGCCGCAAGATCGACCACGGGACGCATCCCGACGTGCTCTGGTTCCGCCCCACCGGCGCGATGCGCATGATCCGCGTCGAGCAGGTGGCCGAGTTCCTCCAGGCGGCGGCGTTCAAGCCGTACGAAGGCCGCTGGAAGGTCTTTATGCTCGTCGACGCCGACCGCCTGAACGTGGAGTCGCAGAACAAGGTGCTCAAGACGCTCGAGGAGCCGGCGCCGGGCACGGTCATCATCCTCACCTCGGCGGTGCCCGAAGCGCTCTTGCCGACGATCCGGTCGCGCTGCCAGCGGGTCACCTTCCACCCGATCCCGCGCGAGGCCGTCGAGCAGTACCTGATCGAACACCGCGACGCCGATCCCGAGCGCGCGGCGATCGCCGCCTCGCTGGGCCGCGGGAGCCTCGCGGCGGCGATCGAGTACCTGGACGAGCGGGCCGGCCAGCGCCGGCGTGCGCTCTACAACGTGCTGGCCGCCGGCGGGTTCGAGCACTTCGCCGACCTGCAGGCGATGGCGCTCGGCATCGAGCAGGAGCTCGCGGCGCGGCGCGAGACGCTCAAGAAGGAGCTGGCCGATGAGCAGGCCGAGCTGCTGGCGGGCCTCGACCCGGCCGCCCAGAAAACGCTCACCGACCAGCACAACGCCCATGCCGAGAGCGAGTTCCGCCGCGAAGTCGACGCGCTGCTCAACGCCATTGCCCTGTGGTACCGTGACGTGCTAGTGTCAAAGGAAACGGGCGCGGCGGGCCAAGCGGCCGGAACGGCCGCCTTCATCAACGCCGACTACGCTGAAGCGATCGCGGCCCGGGCGGCTGCGAGGTCGACCGATGAGCTGCTCGCCGCCTTCGATACGATAGATGAGGTGCGCAAGGCGATTGCGCTCAACGTCAAGCTTGCCAACAGCCTCGAGGCGCTGTTCCTCAAGCTCGATCTGCTCAGAAGAGCACCGGTCGCCTAGCCCGCCTGATATGGAGTCTTCCCCATGATCACCGTGGTGCAGATACGCTTGCGTCAGGCCGGCCAGGTCCGGTTCTTCAAGGTCGGCAGCGCCGACACCGTCGGCGGGCTCGAGCTCAAGCCAGGCGAGTACTGCATCGTGCAGTCCGAGCGCGGCCTCGACTTCGGCCAGGTCGTCGACGAGCCGCGTCACGCCATGGAGGACGAGTTCGAGGACCCGCTCCTGATGGTCGTGCGCAAGATCACCGTCAACGACCGGTTCCAGATCAACAGGAACATCCGCGACGCCCAGCCCGCGCGTGAGACGTGCCTCAAGAAGATCGAAAGCCACCGGCTGCCGATGAAGCTCGTCGACGCCGAGTACTCGTTCGACCGCAACAAGATCGTCTTCTACTTCACCGCCGAGGGCCGGGTCGACTTCCGCGCCCTGGTCAAGGATCTCGCCCGCGTGTTCCGCGCCCGGATCGAGCTGAGGCAGATCGGCGTGCGCGACGAGTCGAAGCTGCTCGGCGGCATCGGCGCCTGCGGCCGGGTCATCTGCTGCGCCTCCTGGCTGCGCGCCTTCACGCCGATCAACATCCGCATGGCCAAGGACCAGCACCTGTCGCTCAACCCAACCAAGCTCTCCGGCGTGTGCGGCCGGCTGCTCTGCTGCCTGCGCTACGAGCACGAGTGCTACAAAGAGTTGGCCCGCGACCTGCCCCGGAACGGCACCCTCGTCAAGACCGAACACGGCCAGGGCACGGTCGTCGACCAGAACATCCTCAGGCGCATGGTCACCGTCCGGCTCGACGATGAGCGCGTCAGCAGCTACCGCGCCGACGAGGTCGAGGTCCTGCAGGAACGGCCGCCGAAGAGAAGCAAGACATGAGTGCGACGCCCTTCTACATCACGACGGCGATCCCCTACCCGAACGCGCTGCCGCATATCGGCACCGCGTACGAGCTCATCGCCACGGACACGCTGGCCCGGTTTTACCGGCTCGCCGGCTACGACGTGTTCTTCCTGACCGGCACCGACGAGCACAGCCAGAACGTCGAGAAGGCCGCCCGCGAGAAGGGCGTCGACCCGAGCGCGTTCGTCGACGAGATCGTGCCGGGTTTCGACGAAGCGTGGCGGCTGCTCGGCGCGAGCTACGACGACTTCCTACGCACGACGTCCGAGCGCCACAAGCGCACCGTGTGCGCGTTCGTCCAGCGCTGCTACGACGCCGGCGACATTTACAAGGGCACGTACGAAGGGTACTACTGCGGCTCGTGCGAGGCATTCTACGACGAAGGCGACCTCGTCCCCATCGACGGCGAATACGGCTGCCCGACGCACCGCAAGCCCGTCGAGTACCTCAAGGAAGAGAACTACTTCTTCGCGCTGTCGAAGTACACGGACCGGCTCAAGGCCCACATCGAAGCGCATCCGGAGTTCATCATCCCCGAGGGACGCCGCAACGAGGTGCTCGGCCTCCTCGAGCAAGGCCTGCGCGACTTCAGCATCTCGCGCGTCGCCAAAGAGTGGGGCATCCCGCTGCCGTTCGACCCCTCCCAGGTCATCTACGTCTGGTTCGACGCGCTCATCAACTACCTGAGCGGCCTCGCGCCGGACAATCACGACGGTGCCGCATTCGACCCCGCGACCGCCAACTTCAAGAAATACTGGCCGGCCGACATCCACGTCATCGGCAAGGACATCTCGCGCTTCCATTGCCTCTACTGGCCCGCGATGCTGATGAGCGCCGGCCTGCCGGTGCCCAAGCAGGTCTCGATCCACGGCTGGGTCAATGCCATCAGCCTCGACGAGGACGGCGCGCCGCACAAGTGGAAGATGAGCAAGAGCGTGCTCACGGAACGGCCCGACCTCGCGCCGCTCATCGACCCGATCGTCGCCGCCGAGCGCCACGGCCCCGACGCGCTCCGCTACTTCCTGCTGCGCGAGGTCGCCTGGGACCGCGACGGCAACTACAGCCTCGAGAAGTTCGACGAGCGCTACAACGCCGACCTCGCCAACGACCTCGGCAACCTGCTCAACCGCGTCGTC
>CAYUZG010000291.1:0-3004 GCA_964449605.1 uncultured Verrucomicrobiota bacterium
GCTTCGGTGAGGCTGAGCTGGGTGTCGCGCACTTCGAACTGGGTGATCTCGCCGGCCTGCTCGAGCTCGGCGGCGTCGCGGACGGCCTGTTCGGCCTGGCCGACGTTCTCGAGCTGCGACAGCACGACCTGGTCGACATCCTGGAGGCTCAGAAAGGCCTGCCGGACCTGGAGCTCGACGCCCTTCCGCGTGTCCTCCAACGCGATGAGCGATTTGGCGTAGTCGGCGCGCGCCTGATCGATCCGGCCGGCGACGCCCCATCCCTTGAACAGCGGCACGGTGACCCGCACGCCGACGTTCCACCCCTCGGTCAAGTCGGTGGCGCTGGAGCCGAACGTGTTGGTGTGGCCCTCGTAGTTGGCGAACGCGCGCACGTCGGGCCGGCCGCTTGAGGCCTCGACGGTGATGTTGATCTTGAGTAGCTTCGCTGTGAGCTCGGCCGCTTTGATCTCGTGGCGGAAGGCGAGCGCGGTCTCGACAAGCTCGTCGAGGTCGAAGCGCGCGGGCGCGTAGTCGAGCTGGCCGTCGATCGTCAGGTCGGTCTCGAACGGCAGGTCGAGCGTCTTCTTGAGCGCCTCGCGGGCGAGCCGGACGCGGTTTCTTGAGGCGATGAGCGGCGGCTGGAGGTTGGCGAGCGCCACACGCGCGCGCGTCACCTCGAACTTGGTGACCTCGCCGGCGTCGAACTTGGCCTGGACGTTGGCCAGGTTCTCTTCGAAAAGGTTCACCGCTTCCTCGCGCACGACGACGAGCTCCTCGGCCAGCAGCAGCTCGTAGAAGTCGCGCCGGGTCTGGAGCTCGACGTCCTGGATCGTGGCGGCGACGACTTCGAGCACGCGCGCCTTGTTGTTGCGCGCGGCCCGGATGCCGCCGAAGACGAGGCCGCCCGAGTAAAGGCGCTGCTCGAGGCCGACGTTGTAGGCGTACGCCTCGTCGGTGCCGAGCGAGATCGAGCCGCTGTCGGGCGAGTCGATTGACGAGATCGACGACGGGTCGGTCCGCGTATAGCTGCCGGTCGCCGTGAGCTCCGGGTAGGCGGTGGCGTACCCCTCGCGCAGGATGCCGCGCGTGCGCTTGATGTCCTCGAGTGCGGCGAGCACGGTGAGGTTCTGCGCCCGGGCGATCTCGAGCGCCTGCTCGAGGGTCAGGTGCACGGCGGCTGGGCCGGCCTGGTCCTCGGCGGCGCAGACGGAAGCCGGCAGCGCCATGAGGGCTATCGCGATCAGGACAAGGTGGCGACGCATCGTCTCGATCCTCCGCGGTGAGTGCTTTCCGAAGCGGGGCAACCGCGGCAGTCTACACGACGCGGGACGTTCTGCGTAGGGCTTTTGGCCGGAGCGCGCGGGGCACGCCGTCTGGACAAAAAAAGGGGGAATAGCTTGGGTGACGCAAGGGAAGTCGTTGGTCTGACCCAGCTATCCCCGGTTCGCTATGTGCTGTATGTGTAATCCGCTCCAGCGGACACGCCGCGAGGCGCGCCGCCAGAGCGGCTGAAGCCGCTTGGCGGGCGGCCAGCCGGCATCGGCCCCGCCCGCCCGTTGGTCAAAGAACTGTTCTCGCCTGTGTCTGTGGCTGCCGCTTTCGAGCCGAGCGCTCAGCTCTCCTTGGCGACAAAGAGGGAGGCGGCCGGGACGCTGAAGCTGGGAGCGGGAGAGACGCGCGCCCCGACCGCCCGAACCACACCAGATGCTAGAGAGTGGAGGTTCCCTGGTCGCACAGGATAGAGCTGAGGAGAGCGCGGCACGCAAGCGCCTTCGGCGCTTTCGTGCCGTTAGCAGTCAGGGTCCAAAGGCCCCTGACTGCATGCGGCAGTCGTAGCGCCGTCGGCACCGGAGTGCCGGAGACGAGACAGCGGGCGCCGGCGGTAGGCCCGCCGGGCCGGCGCACCGCCGTCCTCGGCTCTTGCGGTAACAGATCTCGGGTTGCCACATACCACTGATGATCCGGCGGGCCTCAGACTCTGCGGATAAGTGCGGGGGCAGGACGGCTGCCGCCTCCTCCAACGACGGCCGCCCGCCCCAAACAAATGGTGTCTGAGAGAGTGTTTGTCCCGTGGGCCGAGGGCGCGCCGCGAGGGCGTACTCCGACCCACCGAACCCCTGAGTCCGTACCTTCAAGGTTTCTGTTATGCAAAAGCGGCTCGCTGGCCACCGAGGCCACCGAATGGCCGCTGATGCGCGCTGTAAAAGAGCAGGCCGGGGTCGCTGCCGAGCCCAGCAGCCGGGTCGGTCGGGCGCTCCGCGGCCCAGCCCGTCCGGCTTCGACTCCCACTTCAGCACCGCCCGTGCCAGCGTGCCAGGCCCGCGATCCTTGCCTGGTGTGTCGCGTCATACATGCGTGTTGCGCACAGCATTTTCTTGTCGCCAAGAACTCGGCCGCCATTGGCCTCTTGCGTCTGAAAAACGAGGCCGCGCAATTCTCGTCGACGAGAACGAACCACGCGCTCGACGAGCGGCATGGCTCATTTCGCAGCTGGCGCGTGTGAGCTCTGCGATGTGAGGGCGTGCGCGGTGGGGAGTCTCCGGGCCGAAGCCTTGGCGGAGGCTGGTGGAGGCGGGGGGAGTCGAACCCCCGTCCTCGGGTCGTTCTGCCCAAGCGTCTACATGCTTGTTCCGCCTATTGAAGTCTCGCCCGTGCGGGCTCCGGCGAACGGGATCCCGCCCGGACCAGCACCGGTGCATTCTCGCCAGCGCTCCCCGGTGCCGAGAGCGTCGGCCAGCCTACTTACCGTCGCCACTTCAGCCCCCGTAGGCGAGGGACCGGGTGACGTGCCGCCTTAATTAGGCAGCGAGCGCAAACTGAGTGTCTGCGTTTGTGTTAGGTGCCGGGTTGGTAACGCGGCCACCCGACTGCCGCGGCATGCAACTTGGGGTTCCGGATCCGAGTCGAGACCGTGTCGCCCCCATCAAAGAACAGCACTGCTAAAACTGGTAAGACTATCGGTGGGTTCCGACAGATGACTCACAGGAACCCTACCACTGGAAGGCCTCGCCTGTCAAGGCTC
>CAYUZG010000292.1:0-2992 GCA_964449605.1 uncultured Verrucomicrobiota bacterium
GTGTCCCAATCGACGATCTGCGAGGCCGGCAACGGCAGTGCGTCGAAGCCGCGTTCCTGGAGCGCGGCGGTCAGCTCGAGCGCGATCCGGTCGAGCTGCATGTTGGCCATCCGGTAGTGGTGGGCGTACAGCTTCGTCGGCCGATCCTGGAGGCTCTCGATAATCGCGTCCGAGAGCCGGAAGCCGACCGAGATCGCCCGGGGAAGACGCGCCAGCTCGGGCGCCGGGCACTCGAGGCCGGCCGCCAGCATCGCCTCGACCGACGCGACGCCAAACGAGGTCGCACCGAGCCGCTGGGCGACCTGCTTCAGGTCGGCAAACAACTCCGCTGATGTCTCTGTCTTCGCCAACGGATGCGCCTCCTCCTGGACGCCAGTATGGTGAGCGGGCATCCGCACGGTCAACAGCTTTCCCGTTGCGCCGCGCGCGTCTCGACGAGACGATGCGCGTTGACGCCGCCCGGGGGGTGTGCTAGCAACGGGCGGTCCTGCAACGCATTGGGACGAGCCATGTCGCCCACGGTCCGCAAGCTGATCGTCCACGGCGCCCTGCTCTGGCCGGCGCTCCTCGTGGCCGGCCTGCTGGTGGCGCAGATCGTGCCGTGCTTCTACATGTCGGCCGACAGCGCCGCGTACGTGGAGCTCGCGCGCAACCTCGCCTTGGGCCGGGGCTACACGTTCAACGGGGAGCCGTTCTTCGGCTATCCGCCCGTCTTCCCCGAACTGCTCGCGGGCGGGATATTGGTATTCGGCAACCACATCGTCGTCATGCGCGCCATTGTGGTGCTCTCAGCGCTGGGGTTTCTCGTCGCGTCGTTCTTCGTCGCGAAGCGCTTCGTCGGGTCGCGTGCGGCGCTGCTCGTCGTGTGGCTCTTCGGCCTGAGCGTCGCGCTGGCCGACTGGACGACATACATCATGTCCGACCTGCCGGGCGCAATGCTCGCCATCGTCGCCTTGCTCGCCATCCTTCGGGCCGAGCGCATCGACCAGTCGCGGGGCCGGTTCGGCCGGGCCACCCTGCTGGCGCTCATGCTGACGGTTCTGGCCGTCATGACGCGCATGGCCAACGTCGCCGTCGTTGCGGCCGTCGTGCTCTCCTACTTCGTGCTGCGGCGCGACCGGTTCTCGCGCGGGACCGTGCGAACGATGCTGCCGCTCGTGCTCGTCGTGCTGGCGTGCGTGTCGCTGTGGCTCGTGCTGCGCTTGACGAGCCGGGCCGCGTTCCAGCAGATGCCGTTCCTGCCGCTGCTCGAGTCGCACAAGGACTGGGACTCGGGCTATCTCGGGCCGATCGGCGTCCTCGCGCGCGCAGTCAGAAACGCGCCGCTGTGTCTGCGATCCTGCCCGGGCGTGCTCATGGCCGGCACGCGTTCGGCCGCCGACGGGCTCAGGTGGGTGCTCGTGGCGCTGTCTCTGCTCGGGCTCGGCGTCGGGTTCGTGCGGCGGCGCGGGCTCATCGAGGCGTTCACGCTCATCGTGCTCGTTTTGCCGTGGGCGACGCCGTTTACGGGCCAGGGCTCGCGCTACTACCTGGCGATCGGCCCGCTGGCGTTTATGTACGCCTACGAGGCGGTGGCGTGGCTCGTCGGTCTCGCCGGCCGACTGCGCCCGCGTGCGCGCGCAGCCGTTGGCAGCGTCGCCGGCGTGCTGCTTCTGCTGTTCGTCGTGCTGATTCTGGTCGGCGTGGGCCCACTCGACGGCGCGTGGCCGTGGTTCGGCGACTGGCGGCGGGCGCTCGTCGCGGTCGCGTTCGCGGGCAGCATGCTCGTCGGCCTGCTCGGCGCCCGGTCGTTGTCGCTGCATCGGCTGTTGCCGGCGGGCGCGGGCGCGCTCCTGCTCGCGGTGTGGGCGGTCATCCAGCTCGGCATCGTCGTGCCAAGGGTCTCCGAGCTGCGCACGGCCCAACGCGGGCACGACATGGTCTACCGCCACGCCGAGATCGCCGAGATCGCCGACGAGCTCCGCGCGCTCGCCGAGCCCGGCGACGCGTGCGTCTCGAGCGAGCCGCGCCTGTACCGCGGCCTGACCGGCCTGCGCGCCTACCGCTTCCCGCTGACCCGGCACCGTGACGGGGTCCTCGACGCGTTCGAGATGGGCCGCTGGATCATCATCGACCTGAAGCGCCCCGAAGACGTCATGTTCGCCGTCCCCGTCATTGACACCAACCCCGACCTTTTCGGGCTCGCCGCCGAGAACGACCGGATGCGCCTCTACCGGCGACTCAACCGAGCAGGGGAAACACGGAAGACTTTGGGTTTTCCCTGAGCGTCGCGTTGTCGCTCCCGGACCGGGCTCGCCCGACGAGGCGCGCTGAAGGGCGCCATTCCCGCTGTCGCACCTGCCCAGGGCAGAAAAACGGCCCGAGCATGGCGCCCGGGCCGATCGATTATCGGAATCAAAGCGTCTAGTTGCTTATGCCTTGCGCCTCCGAGCGAGAAGGGAAAGCACCCCGAAGCCCACGAGCAGGAGCGTGGCCGGCTCAGGGACAGGGGTGGGGTTCATCTTCACCCCGAAGATGCCCACATGCGGCACGGTCGTGTTGTCGGTGTACACTTTGATGTTGACGGTCTCCGACGGCAGCACGGGGTCGTCGTAGAAGAACAAGTCGAGCGTTGCACCGACGACGACGTTGTTGACGGAGAAGCTCACAAGGGCCCCGTCCTTCCTCGGGCGATAGTCGTCGGGCTCGATGATCTCGGTTAGAAAATCGACCGTCTCGACGCTGCCCCAGGGCGGGACTTCGTAGATCTCGAAGTGGAAATCACCCCACGCCAAGGTGCCCGTGTTGGTGACAGTCACGTCGATGGCGCCCTTGAACGGGTCTTCGTCCTCGTGCTCATATTGCTGGGGCGTGAAGTCGGAGAAATCAGTGATGATGAACGCATCGTGAGCGCGTGCCACACGCGGCACGCCCAACACCATTACGAGACAGAACACAAGTATGACAGCGGGTCCCGTTGCGTAACGCATGCTGTACCCCCTTATCTTGCAGC
>CAYUZG010000293.1:0-2985 GCA_964449605.1 uncultured Verrucomicrobiota bacterium
CGGCCGTCTTGGCGCTTGCCGTCGTGTTGGCCGCGGCGCCGGCCTGGGCGAAGGGCCCGTGGTGGCGTTTTCTCAGGACGCCGCAGCCGAAGAACATCATCGTGATGATCTCCGACGGCTGTGGTTACTACCACGTCGATGCCGCCAGCATCTACCAGTATGGCGCGACCGGCACCCAGGTGTACGAAGCGTGGCCCGTGCGGCTGGCGATGAGCACCTACGAGGTCGGCCAGACGTACGAGCCGGACCGCGCGTGGCAGCACTTCACCTACGTCACGCGCGAGTATACCGACTCGGCCGCCGCTGCGACGGCGATGTCGACGGGCGTCAAGACCTACTCGGGCGCGATCGGCGTTGACACCGACGGGTGGCCGCTTACACACATTGCCCAGCGCGCCGAGGAGCTCGGCAAGGCCACCGGCGTCATCACGAGCGTGCAGCTCAGCCACGCGACGCCGGCCGGCTACGTGGCCCACAACGCCGCGCGCGGCAAGTACGCCGAGATCGCCCTGGAGATGGTCTACGACAGCGCCACCGACGTCGTCATGGGCTGCGGCCATCCGGGCTTCGGCGACAACGGCGAAGCGTTAGCGACCGACCCGACGACCTGGGAGTACAAGTACGTCGGCGGCCGGGCCACGTGGCTCGAGCTCATCGCGGGCACGGCGGGGGGCGACGCCGACGCCGACGGCATCGACGATCCGTGGTCGCTGATCACGTCACGAGCGGGATTCCAGAACCTGATGACCGGCCCGACGCCGGACCGCGTGCTCGGCGTGGCCGAGATCGCCCTGACGCTCCAGTACAACCGGAGCCCGGTGCCCGACGAGACGAATCCGTACGACGCCCCGCTCATCGCGACCGTGCCGACGCTGCCGGAGATGACGAAGGCGGCGCTCAACGTGCTCGACAACGACCCGGACGGCTTCTTTCTGATGATCGAGGGCGGCGCCGTCGACTGGGCGAGCCACGGCAACAGCTCGAACCGCGTGATCGAGGAAGAGATCGACTTCAACCGGGCCGTCGAGGCCGTCTGCCAGTGGGTTGAGGCGAACGGCGGATGGCACGACACGCTCGTCATCGTCACTGCCGACCACGAATGTGGCTACCTGACCGGGCCTGGGTCGGGCCCCGGTCCCGGCCCGGGCTGTGCGACCTGGACGCCGCTGGTCAACAACGGCGCCGGCAACCTGCCCGGCATGCAGTGGAACAGCGGCGACCACACGAACGCGCTCATCCCGCTCTATGCGCGCGGCCGCGGCTGCACGCACCTCTACCGGCACGGCCCGAAGCACGATCCGGTTCGCGGCCCCTACATCGACAACACCGACCTCGCCAGGAGCCTCTTCAAGCTCTGGGACTGAGGAGCGAGAAAAGACCATCACCGCGCGACGGGCCTGGGGTTCCCCGGGCTCGTCGCTTTTGGCCGGGCTTTCGGTGCGGGAGAAGGCGCAGTTGCGGCACTTCATGCTTGACTCGGCGGGTCGGATTATGTTATAAACGATACGCTTAGGTGTGAGGAACCGGGGATTCTATCGTAACTACCTCACTGGTCGTCAGTTATGCGGGCTCCCTGTTCCTTGCCGTAGGCCAGGTAAGCGTACAGCCCGAAGTCTCGCTTGGTTGTGTCCGGGCGAGACCAGGGATCCGTGTTGATCTGAACAGCGCGCTGGTAAAACGACAAGGGGGATCTCTTATGAGGAAAACCTTACTGGCCTTAGTGCCGCTGCTTGCGGTGCTCGTCCTCGCGCCCGTCGCCAAGGCGGAGGACATATTCCCGCCGCCGTGGGAGGAACCCGATCCTTCGCGAGTAACGTGGCAGGCATGGGAGTTCTCTACGCCGGATCAAGTCGATGTCCCGGCGGACGATTACGAGAACCCGTACGGCCTCCCGCTTCTCACGATGGATCCCGTGGGGGCTTTTGAGCTGTACGGCACGGAACCGGGTTGGGACGGGACCTACACCACGTGGCATGTCGGGGGATCCGGCGTTCACCAGATCCAGATCCACAACAACCCGGATCCCGATGGGATCCGCAAAGAGGTGTGGGTCCAGGTGACGTCGTCGACGGCGCCGGTCTCAGTGGGCGGCCAGCCGGGACATGGAGCGACGACTACTCCGTTTCCGGGCGCCACCCTTGGGACGGACCCCACCGGCCTCACGTGGTCCGTGAATCCGTACCTCGTGACGTTTCCCGGCAACCCGTCGATGGAGTACATCGTGATCCAGTTCGAGCCCTGCACCTGGATTGAGGAGATCATCATCCACACCCGGTGCGTGCCGGTTCCTGAGCCGAGCCTCATCGGCCTCGTCGGGTTGGGCGGACTGCTGTTCCTGCGCAAGCGGAAGAAGTAAGAAGCCGCAAGCACGCGGTCAAGAATCTAAGCAGGCGGTGAGGAAGCGCGGCCGGCTTTCTTCACCGCCTTGTCTTGTCGCGCCGCCCTTGTCCAGACCCTCCTGCGGCTCCCAGCATAGCCGTTGACGCCCGCCGCTTCGCTGTGCCACCATATGGCGCGCTTTCTGCTTCCCCAGGGGCGCATTCGGTTGCAGCCAGCTACCCGACACCGGGCCTTCGACCGCCCAGCATCGGGCCGCCTTTCCGATCAAGAACATCGGCGCGAGGAGACCATGAAAGTTCTTGTCCTCAACTGCGGCAGCTCGTCGGTCAAGTTCCAGCTCCTCGACATGGACACCGAGACCGCGATCGCCAAAGGCATCGTCGAGAAGATCGGCACCTCGAGCGCCATCCTCCGCTACACGCCGCACACGGGCCGCGGGGTGAAGGAGGTGCTCGAAGTGCTCGACCACGAGACCGCCATCGAGCTTACGATCAAGACGCTGACCCACAGCCGCTATGGCGTGATCGCGTCGGCCGACGAGATCGGCGCCATCGGCCATCGCGTCGTGCACGGCGGCGAGCGGTTCGCCGACAGCGTGCTGATCACCCGCGAAGTCATCGACGAGATCCGCGAGTGCATCCAGTT
>CAYUZG010000294.1:0-1271 GCA_964449605.1 uncultured Verrucomicrobiota bacterium
CACGGCTTCACGCCCAACTACTTGAAGACGTTGATCGAGAGGAACGGCGCGGTCGCGGGGGACTTGCAGCCGGTCCGCGTCGCGTCGTATGATGCGACGTCTCTTTTCGGTCATGTGGAGGCCGGGTGATGATGCTGACCGGGAAGCAACTGCAGGCCATTTATGACGATTGCCAGCGCGCCTACCCGAAGGAGGCCGTGGGCATGCTCATCGGCCCGGAGGGCATGAGTCATCAGGACCGCGTCGTATCGTGCGTCAATTACCTCGACGAGCTGCACGAGTGCGACCCCGAGCGCTACCCGTGCGGCGCCGAGTCCGGCTTCGCTGTCAACCCGGATCGCCTGCTGCTGGTTGATGCGGAGCTGCGCGCGAAGGGCTGGCGGATGAAGCTCATCTACCACAGCCATCCGGACAGCGGCACGCAGCCTTCGGATATCGACCGCCGGAGCGTGCTCGGCTTCGACGGGTCACCGCTGCACCCGAACGTCGAGTACATGATTCTCGCCGTCGAGAACGGCAAGGTCGTCGGCCACGCCTTCCACCGCTGGAACGAGGCGACGTCGGACTTCATGTCCGTCTAGCTCGCCGCCTTCCTTTCGATCCACGCGCCGCCGAGGACGAGATCGCGGTCGCCTTCCCCCGCGCCGTAGAACACGCATGCCTGGCCGGGCGTGACGGCGCGCACCGGTTCGTGGAAGTCCACGCGGACGTGTTCCTCGTCGAGCGGTGTGACTGCCGCCGCCGTGCTGGCGTGGTTGTAGCGGATCTTCACGAGCGCGTCGAACGGGGCGATCGGCGGGTCGATGCTGAGCCACGACGGCGCGTGCGCGACGAGTGCGCCCGCCATCAGGTCGTCGTCACGGCCGACGATCAACGCGTTATGCGCGGCGTCGATCTCGACGACGTAGAGCGGTTCGCGCGCGCCGATGCCGAGGCCGCGGCGCTGGCCGACCGTGTAGAGCCCGATGCCCTTGTGCTCGCCGAGCAGGTTGCCGTGCACGTCGTAGATCGGCCCAAGCGCGGGCGCCGACCCGGTACGCTCGCACAGCAGCTTGGCGTAGTCGCCGTCTGGGACAAAGCACACGTCCTGACTCGCCGGGCGGTCGTGTGCGGGCAGCCCGAGCGATGCCGCGAGGCGTTGCACCTCGGTCTTGTGAAGCTCGCCCAACGGCATCAGGACCGACGCCAGGACGGCCGGGTCGAGACCGAAGAGCGCGTACGACTGGTCCTTTGCCTTGTCAAGACCGCGCCGCAGCACGACGCGATCGTTC
>CAYUZG010000294.1:1371-2985 GCA_964449605.1 uncultured Verrucomicrobiota bacterium
CACGGGGAACTTCACCGCGCGGTTGCAGACGACACATGGGTTCGGCGTTCGCCCGCGCACGTACTCATCGCAGAACGGTGCGATAACGCGGTCGGCGAACAGCGCACGGCGCTCGATCTCGTGCCATTCAAGGCCCAGATGGTCGCAGACAGCCCGCGCCGATCGCGCCGCCTCGACCGACACCGGCACGTCGGCACCGGCGACAGCCTGCGATTGCGCCGCGAGCACGAGCGTCGCCCCGATTACCTCGTGGCCCTGCTGCTGGAGCAGGGCGGCGGCGACGCTCGAGTCGACACCGCCGCTCATCCCGACAACGACTCGCATGTTCAGTACTCGACGAGAGGTGGCCCATATCGTGATGAGCCAATCGTGCACGTCGGCGGGGCGATTGTCAATCGACGTGGCCGTGCGGCCGGTCAATGGGATCAGGATGGCGGGAGGCGCAGCCTACGTGTTGCGCGCCGTGATGAAGATCTTCTTGCGGAAGCAGAGCGCCTTGTCTTCCGGATCGACGACGTAGTTCTCCTCGCTATCGATCTGGATGAACATCTCCGACTCGGGCTCGGGCTCGTCGCTTGCCGGCTCGTCCTTGTCGATCTTGAGCTTCTTGATGTCGAGCTGCTCGTCGTTGAAATCGAAGAACGAGTGAATGCTGAACGCGCCGAGTATGTTGTCCATGCTGATGTCGACGGTCAGCCGCTTGTCGCAACTGATCGGGTCGAGGTTCTCCTCCATCTCGGAGCGGAACACGTCGCTCGAGCGCTTGTAGAGGTCGAGCAGCTTGAGCAGCGTTGATTCGAGGAACACCATGCCGGACCGGCTCAAGTTCGGTTTGCTGATCTTCTTGTCCATGAAGTAGATGTTCGTGTAGATCAGCC
Organism: uncultured Verrucomicrobiota bacterium; assembly: GCA_964449605.1. Lineage (GTDB taxonomy): Bacteria > Auribacterota > JABMQX01 > JAFGEW01 > JAFGEW01 > CAYUZG01. Next base: position 2,250 of record CAYUZG010000294.1, read on the forward strand.
GGCTCGTCGTCTCGTGCTTCGTGATGAAGTGGTAGTGGTTCGGCGTGCTCGAGATGACGCTGACCTCGCGATCAGTCGGGATGATGTCGTCCTGATCGGCGACCGTCTGGTTGATCATCGAGATGACCTCGTCCGGCGACGGCCCGGTGTTGTCGTCATGCGAGGGGAGACGGAAGTCCATGCGTCCAATCCTTTGGCGCGCGTGCGTTACTCCATTCGAAGCCGTACGATCTCTGCTGTGAGATCATCGGAAGATGGGCCGTGGGGTTTAGGTGTCTTTGCGCTTTTTCGCGCGACGTTCTCGACGAGGATGCGCGACGCGAACCGGCAAAATCTGCCCGCGCTTCTTGCGGCAGAAAAGCGGCCGGTTTTGCCGCAGAAAGGGTGGTGTGAAGCGCCGAACAGCCAGTCAGGTGGTTGATTCTCGGCGGTGAGAAACGTCGGGAATGCGCCAGTGTGCCCGAGGGGCGGTCGTCGAGTGCGTGCGGCGCCAGCTACTCGGGAGTCGAGACGGATTCGTGGGAGACGACCGCCAGCTTGGCGTAGTCCATCTTGATCTGCTTGCGTTGCCACGCGCCGAGCTGGAAGAAGAAGAGCGTTCCTGCTGCCAACAGGACGTTGGAGGAGGCCATCGCCATCCACACGCCTTGCACGCCGACGCCCAGCAAGCCGGGCAAGACGAAGGCGAGCGGGACCATCACGCCGATCAGCACGAACAGGGTCAGCAGCATGGGGA
>CAYUZG010000295.1:0-2972 GCA_964449605.1 uncultured Verrucomicrobiota bacterium
GGACCGATCCCGGCGATGCCGACACCGACGACGACGGGATGCCGGACGGATGGGAAATTGCCAACGGCCTCGATCCCCTGAATGACGACTCGGGCGGCGATCCCGATTCCGACGGGTTGACGAATCTGCAGGAGCACCAACTCGGCACCGACCCGAATGATGACGACACCGACGATGACGGCCTGACCGACGGCGTCGAGGTCGCAGTGGGGCTTGACCCCACCGACCCGTTGGATTGCGTGGCGGTCCTCAATGTGTGCAAGGCAACGGCGAGTCAGGACTGGGTCGAGCTGACGTGGCTCGTCGGTCCGGGCAGGACGATCACCGTCTACTGGACGGAGGACTTGCCCGGGGACACACGGCTCTGGGACGCCGTCGACGGGCCAGCTCTCGACGACATTGTCGATAACGGCGACGGCACTTGGACCTGGACCGACAAGGGGACGGATCCGGAGATGATGGGGCAAGCGCCGGGCGACGTGCAGAGACGGCTTTACAGGATTGGCGTGGAGTAGCTCCCCCGGAGAGGCACGTCCAAGAGCGAGGCATGCTCAACTCAGCCGACGACGAGGGAAAACGGATTCGTTGAGGCTGCGTGGAAGCATCCGAGGCCATCCGTCACGAGCAGCCGTAAGATCCGTCTGGGTCTGACCTAGCAGGGCGCTGTCAATCGCCTCTGACTCGGTCCCCATCTTGATCGCTGTGTCCACGGACCGGGTGTCTCTGCTGCACCCGTCCTGCCTTCAACCCGGCGCGAAAGGTGTCCTGCGCCCTCAGACTCTCGGGGACAACCTGGGGACAGGAACAGCTCAAAACAGACGGAAGAAGGCGAAAGCAGACGCAGAGAGACCGAACTGGATTTGATGCCGGAAGCCGTTCGCTGCGCGAGGGATGCAATGCAACTTGTTCGTGGCGAGTGGCTTGCATAGACAACGTCGATAGGCCTCAGAATCCCCCGGGGGCAACCCCGTGCCGGTTCGAGTCCGGCCTCCGGCGCCATTCCCTCCGAACCACTTACGACTCAGCCCCGCGCCGAGCCCCACGCCTCGAAAAGCATCTGGGGGCAGAACGAAGTCAAAGGAGACGAAGAAGGACCGAGTCAGACCCGAAACAGAACAAAACCGGTTTTGTGCCAGAAGACGCCTCTTGCGCGCGAGACGCGACGCGAGTCGTGCGCAGGAAGTGCGTTGCCGAAACGGCGCGGCCTGTCCGCACCGGGACGCGGGCCCGTACAGCCCGAACGCAGCCAATAGCCCCAGGCGGCGCTTGGCTTTTGGGAGGCCCAGCCGGCCGGCGTCGTGGGCGAGATATTCGTCGCGATCGAGGTGATCCTCGCCTACGTCTGCCTGGGTGGGTTGAGCTCGGTTTTCACGACGAAGCCGATCCCGCCGCGGTAGGAGAAGAAGACGCACCGCGGAGCGCGCGGAGACCGCAGAGGGCAACCTGTCCTCCGTGCTTGCCCGCCGGAGGCGTGGCGCTCCGTGGTTTCTCTTCCTCCTTCTTGCCCGTTGCACCGGGCACCGGCACAAGGAAGCCCCGGCAGGGTGGTACCCGGGGCTTCGCTCAAGTTCCGTCTGTGGCTACCGCTTGCGGCGCCGCAGCAGGAGCGCGGCGAGGCCGAAGCCGACGAGGCCGAGCGTCGCCGGCTCGGGCACGAAGACAAGGTAGATGGGGTAGTCAACCCCGCCGTTGCCGGCGGTGACGAACGCGTCGATGAAGTCGCCTGTTGTGCCGTCGTACCGCAGCACTTCGTTCGTCGCCGCGCTGCACACGTAGAGATTGTCGTCGGGGCCGAAAGCGAGGCCGTGCGGCGCATCGAGCCCCCCGCTGGCCGCGGCCACAAACTCGTCGATGAACGCACCCGTCGTGCCGTCGTAGCGCAGCACGTCATCGGAGAGCTTGCCGACCACGTACAGGTTGCCGTCCGGACCGAACTCAAGGCCGTGGGGGCTATCGAGCCCACCGCTGCCGGCGGCGACGAACTCGTCAATGAAGGCGCCGGTCATGCCGTCGTAGCGCAGCACCTCGTCGCTGTTCTCGCTGGTGACGTAGAGGTGGCTGTCCGAGCCAAAGGTCAGACAGCAGGGAAAACTCAGCCCCCCGCTGCCGGCCGGGACAAACGTGTCAATGAAGGCCCCCGTGGCGCCGTCGTAGCGCAGGATCTGATTGGTCCCAACGCTGCCGACGTAGAAGTTCCCGTCCGGGCCGAACGCTGTGCCGATAGGCGCGGTAAGGCCGCCGCTGCCGACGCTCACGAAGGTGTCCACGTACGCGCCGGTCGTCCAGTCGTAGCGTTGGATGCTGTCGTCCCAATAATTGCTGAGGTAGACCTTGCCGTCCGGAGCCTGGGTGAGCCCCTGCGGCCCGTCGATCCCCGGGCCTCCGCCGAAGCCACCGAGGTACGCGCCCGTGAGGCCGTCGTAGCGAAGGGCTTCATCGGACGACCAGCTCGAAACGACCAACTCAATGTCGGCGGCAACGGCGCCGGATGCTGCGAGTGTAAGCAAGGCGAGGAGGGCGGCTGAAGCCAACATCATCGCACCCGCTCCAAGCCGATAGGAATGCCTCAAGACCATGAACCCGGTCTCCTCTCCGTGGGACAGGTGCGCGTCATGCGTCCAACGACCGGCCGGAGGGCTCGTCGAGAGGGCACAGCTTCAAGCCCAGCCGATGGTTGTCGCGGACAACAGTGCGCGCAAAACCCCCGTTTCTATCTCCACGCACAGTATCTCATAGACAACTGGGCTTGTCAAGAATAAAGGCGCGGGAACCGAGTAGCAGGACGCGCACAACGTCCCAAAACGAAGGAATGCGCGCGAGGGTAGGTCAGCGTCGCCGACGCAGGAGCAAGGCGGCGATGCCGAGGGCGGCCAGGCCGAGCGTCGCCGGCTCGGGGATCTCGTAGCCGGGCATCGGGGGCCCCCATCCGCCGCCACCGTTATCGCCAAACACGTCGTCCCAACTCGTCGGGC
>CAYUZG010000296.1:0-2971 GCA_964449605.1 uncultured Verrucomicrobiota bacterium
ACTCGTCATCGCCAGCCCAGCCGAACTCCGCCGCGTAATCCGCCATGGCCTCGTCGTCGAACTCGTAGGGCGCGAGATCTGGCTGGAACACGTCCGACGCTGGGTCCAGGCCTTCGGACGCACCCATCAGCTTCACCAGGAACCGCTCCGCCCCGCCGAGCAAGGATGGCTCCTCGGTCCAGAACCCGAACTCTAGGCTACCTCGGGATGATCGCGTGAAGTTCGCGGACGAGATCCAGAGTCGTCGAGCACGGAACCCAATCACGTCGTCCACGTAGCCGAGCGCATCTTCGTCATGCCACCACATGTGCCCAAGTAGGGCGAGTTTCGCATGGACGATGGGCACTAGGTCCTGGCTCCGGGCTCTTCTCCAGCCGAGGGTGCGGATCGTCGGGACGACCGTCGCATCGGGGCGATCGGTGGGGCCTACCAAGGCCCGCTGTCCGTCTACGGTCGGCGCGAGCCCACTGAGGGCCGAGAAGGCTCGGATCGGCATGCCTGGGGTTCGTTCGTTGAGTTCGGCCAGAGGCCCCAGCTTGCGCAGGTCGGTCGGGCGGCGGCCCTGCTTGCTCACGATGACACTCGCCGCCGCCAGGTGACCAATCGCGTCGATCAACCTGTCATCGTCAATCCACATTGCGGAAGCGATCAGTGCTGGCCCGAGCGAGCGGAGGCCCGGCCGCCACCGATCTTGACGCGCATCGCTGAAGTCGCTTATGCCCTCCACGAGACCTGCCAGGACGTCAAGTCCGAAGCGAGCGTGGTTTCCCGCGACGCCGTCGACCAGCAAGACTTCGTCGAAGTCGTTCGGAAAGGACGGTTGGCTGTCCATAGGCAAAGCCTAGCGGGAACCGGACAACGAACGCGACGAAACGTGCGCTTCTCGGATCGATCCGTCCGGCCTATCGCCGAGAGCGAGCGACACGATCACCAGGGTTGGCCGAGCGAGACGCTGGTCGGACAGCGACGCGCTGGAGCGCCCCGTTGCCGGACGACTTGCCATGTCACAGGCTGCGCAACGCCCCGAGCTCGTGTGCACAGCCGCCGCTCGTCGGCCCCGTGGAAGCGGTCCGGGCACTACTCTCGGTCGGGCCGGGCCGAGCGCCTCAACGTGTCGGGCGAGAGACCCAAGGCGATCCCCAGCATCGCCGTCGAGCCGGCCAGGGCGACCCACTGGCCTGCCGCCCAGGACGGCTCGGCAGCGACCGCCATCCCGAGGGCGGCTGCGCGGACGAGGGCCATCCAGAGCCCCGGACCGGCGCCCGCGCCCGTCGCGCAGCGCCGCCTGCGCGACGCTCGGTTCGGCCTTCCTGATCTGTTTGCCTTCGACATGCCCGAAGCATCTCGCCACCTGCTGGCGTGGTCCATACCGCAGCTGGTGGAACGCGCAGATGGGGTGGGTCCGCTCAGGCCGCCCTGGGCGGGTCCCCGCCCAGGGCGAGCAGTTCGCGGGTCCGGGCCAGCGCCTTCTGCACCTCGCGCCACCGGTCAGGGGACTCCAGGTCGTCGGCCGCGATGGCCCTGAGAGGCCGGTTTTCGGCCGAGTGGCGGTAGAGCCATCCGGCGTTCCGGCGGAAGGCGGCCTCGTCGTCGGACCGAACGGGGCGACTCCGCCGGTGCACCCTGCTCCCAGCCATTGCGGCGGCCTCGATCGAGCACGCGACCTGCTCGGTCCGCTCCCGCCAGAGTCGGATGCGGAGCCGGTCCGTCGCGGTGTCGCCGGTCGCCTCGAACGCCGGGATGTCGAGGCCGGGGGGCTCGGCCACGCCGGCCGACGGATCGCCGAACGCATACTCCCAGCTGGCCTTCTCGCCGCGGACCAGGCCGCGGACGGCGGCGCCGTAGCGCGCGAGCAGGTCGGTCGCGAGCGCCGGCCACGCGTCGAGGTGGAGCGAGGCGATGAGTTCCAGGGCCTCCGAACGCCGCGACTCCTGTTCGCCCCAGGCGTCATTGATCTCGGCCAGCAGCGCCTCGAGGGGCTCGCGGCGAGCCAGGCCAGTGGGCGTGGAGTCGACCTCGACGGCCCGGGTCACCGTGCCGATCGGGCGCGGCAAACGCAGGTCAAGGTCGATCGGGCCCGGCGGAAGGCGATCGGGCGCCGTGAGCACCTCCGCAAGGTCTGCGAGGGTCGCGTCGCCGACGAGCAGCCGATCGACGAACGCCCCGATGGCCACGGTCCGCTCCGCGGGAGGGGTCGGCTCGTCGAGGGCATGGCGGCGCTGGACGAGCCGGCCGACCATGCGGCCCCCGAACGCGAAGGCGACGTCGGCCCCCTTGAGGCCTGACGCAGCCGCGAACTCCTCGAAAGCGACGTGCGCCCTCGTCGCGGCCGAGCGGATCTCGGCGTCCCTCCAGGCGTCGAGCAGCGAGCGATACGGCACTTGCGCCTCGATTACGTCGAGGAGCGCGGTGCGCACGAGGATGTGGCGGCGGACGTCGTCGGGACTCGCAGCTGAGGACACGAGGATCCGCTGCCGGTCGAGGAGAGCCATCCGAAACCGCGTCCTCCCGTGCTGCTTGCCGGCGCCGTCGTCGATCCCGCCGGCGCGACACCGTGTCCTGTGGGCCCCACGGGCGCGGATCCCGGCCCCGGGATGTTCCCACCGATATGGTCCACGCGCTGGGGGCGGCCGTCAGGCGAGCAGTTCAGCGGCCGTGGCAGACAGTCGCCCGGCACGATTCACCCATTGCTCCTTGCCGATCAGCTCGCAAGCGAGCCGGAACGGGACATTCAGGTCGCTACCGTCGGCTCGTCTCCGCCCAACCCGACCAGCCCGGCCGCGACGCTATGACGCCGGACCCCTTTGAGTGTGGACTTTGCCGGCTTCGATCAGATCCCATCGACGCCCGCCTGGCTGACGCCCGCCACGGTTGATGCGCTTCACCACGCCGGCCGGCACGCTCCCGAGCAGATGATCGGCCGGCGATGCGAGATCGTGGCGACCCGCGACGTCAGTGTCGGCGAGGGAGA
>CAYUZG010000297.1:0-2964 GCA_964449605.1 uncultured Verrucomicrobiota bacterium
ACCGGCGATCAATGCCGAGTTCCAGACGTAGTCGGCGTCGCCGCGCGTCGGGGCATGCCGGCGTCCGATCGGCCCGCCGTCATCGACAAGGTTCTCGCCCACGCTCCAGATCGTGAAGCCGCCTTCGGCCTCGAGCCGGTAATGGAGCGGCTTGGCCGAGAACGGGTCGATCCCGTCGGTGATCATGAGCGGCTTGAGCTCCTCGAGCGTTTGCGGATACATGCCGTGCTCGGCCGCGTACCGGGCCAGGGCGAACTCGACGTCGAGGACGGTCCAGTACAGCTCGTTGCGGCCATACGAGACGCGCACGCCCGGCACGGCCGGCCCGAGCGTGCCCATGATGTTCGGCGGGAACTTGCGCGCCTTGGCCCTCCTGATCGGCTCCTTGCCGGCGCCGGTCTCGATGAACTCGAGCAGCGGCAGCTCGAGCGCCTTGTCCATCTCGTCCCTGAACTCGCGCACGTCGCGCCGCATCTGTTCCTGGCCCTCCTCGCTCTGGAGCATCAGCACCCACGCCGCTTGCCCGACGGCGCCGCCGCCGACAAGACCGCCTGCCGCCCCCGGGTGCTCGATCAGGTACTCAACGGTGTTTGCCCCCGATGCGAGTTCGCCGCGCAGCCCGGTCACGACGTTCGGCTGCTGTTTCGACAGCTCATGCACGCGCAATTGCGCCGTGGCCAGCGTCTTCTCGTCGAGCTCGCAGCGCACGAGGCATTGCTCGATCGCTCTCAAGCCGATCGTGTTGCACGCAATGCCGACGAGCCCACTGATCAGAAACGGCTCCTGGGCGGTGTGGTTGCCGATCCGCAGCGCCAGCAGGTAGGCGTCGAGCGCGTCCTCGTAGCGGCCCTCGTACTCGCGCGCTTTGCCCTCGGTCACCGCGAGCCGGGCGAACTCCCTCATCTCCCTGAGGTGCAGTAGGGGTATCCTGGCGACCGGGGTCGTCTCGAGCGACCCGCCCACCAGCAGCACGGGGAAATGGCAACGCTCTCTGGCTGTGGCCTCCTCGACGAGCTCGAGCGCCTTTGTGTTGCGTTCCAGATAGGCTGCCAGCGGGCCCGACGCGTCGGTCCACCGGTCGGCCATGACCTGATCGCGAAGCCGATCCAAATCGGAACGGTAGGCAGGCTGCACGTACGCCTCTATCGCCTTCAGGTAGTAGGTCGCCGCGTTCTCATCGGGCGTTACGTCGGGGAACTCGAACCCGAGCGCGCGAAACTCCTCGTCGGGCACGACGTTGTACGTCTCGCCGCGAATCGTGATCGTCTCCGGCTCCACTGCGGATGCGCCGATGGCGCACCCCACAACGGACACGGCAAGAACGGCAAAGAACAGACAACAATGCTGCTTCATCTGCCTGGGCGCTCCCTGGTAAGTCTTGGGCGATCATGCACTGACAAGCACTAATCGCCACTGGCAATCAACGCCGAGCTCCAGACGAAATCGAGGCCGTCCCAGCGTGTGCCGCGCTCTGGGCCTGCACCGCCCTCGTCGGTCAGGTTCTCGCCGACGCTCCAGATTGTGTAGGCGCCGTCGGCCTCGAGCCGGTAGTGGAGCGGCTTGCCCGAGAACGGGTCGATCCCGTCGGAGACCATGAGCGGCTTGAGCTCCTCGAGCGTTCGCGGATACATGCCGTGCTCGGCCTTGTAACGGGCCAGGGCGAACTCGACGTCGAGCACGGTCCACGACACCTCGTTGCGACCATACGTGGCGCGCACGCGCGCCAGGGCCGGGCCGAGTGCGCTCATGATGTTCGGCGGGAACTTGCGCGCCCTGGCCTTCCTGATCGGCTCCTCGCCGGCGCCGGTCTCGATGAACTCGGAAAGCGGCAGCTCGAGCGCCTGCTCCATCTCGTCCCAGAACGCGCGCACGTCGCGCCGGGCCTGCGCCCGGCCCTCCTCGCTTCTCAACATCAAGACCCATGCCGCCTGCCCGAGGTTGCCACCACCGACAAAATCGCGCGTCCGCTCTGGGTGATCAACCAGGAATTCGACTATGCTCGTTGACCAGACCCGTTCGCCGCGCATCCCGGTCATCACGCTTGGCTGCTGCTTCGACAGCTCGTGCACGCGCAGTTGCGCCATCGCCAGCGTCTTCTCGTCGAGCTCATAGCGCACGAGGCATTCCTCGATCGCCTTCATTCCGATGGCGTTGCACGCGACGCCGACGAGCCCTTCGATGAGCGTCGGACCCTGCGCGGCGTGGTTGCCGATCTGGAGCGCAAGCAGGTGGGCGTCGAGCGCGTCCTCGTAGCGGCGCTCATACTCGCGCGCCTTCCCCTTGACTACAGCGAGCCGGGCGAACTCCCTCATCCCGGTGAGGTGCCTCAGGAGAATCTCGGCGACCGACATGGTGTCGAGCGACTCGCCCAGCGGCAGCACGACGGGGAAATGGCAGCCGTCGTGAGCCGCGGCCTGCTCGATGAGCTCGAGCGCCTGCTTGTTGTCCTCCAGGTAAGGTGCCAGCTCGCCCGACGCGTCGGTCGAGCGGCCGGCCATCACTTCATCGCGAAGCCGGGACAAACCCGAGCCTCGTGCCGGCTCCACGTACACCTCGATCGCCTTCAGGTAGTAGGTCGCCGCGTTCTCGTCGGGCGCCACGTCGGGGAAGTCGAACCCGAGCGCGCGGAACTCGTCGTCGGGCACAACGCTGTACGTGTTGCCGAGAATCTTGATGGTCTCCGGCTCGGCGGCCTCAGCAGCCGCAGCCGGTTGGGCGCACCACATCGCCGAGGTTGTCACCATGACCAGGCCTGCCCAGAAAGCTTTCATCAGTTCTACCCCCAGTGCGTCGGAACAACAGTTGGCGTGTAGTTCAGTTGTGGCCGGCCGGGCTCCTCCGGCTCTGCGGGCGGCTCGGGGAATCCGTTGCCGAGCAGCTCGTCGACCAGGCCGCGAACCGACGGCAACTCCAAGGTTGTCAGGACGAGCACAGTCGGGCGCGGCGGCGTGGGCAGTGTGTCTG
>CAYUZG010000298.1:0-2960 GCA_964449605.1 uncultured Verrucomicrobiota bacterium
CGCGGCTGACGCTCGAAACACGCCTGATCTTGACGGTCCGGAGCGGCTCGATCTATGAGCTGCTCATCGAGCTGCCGGCCGGTTTCGAGGTCGTCGAGCTCAGCGGGCAGCAGGTCGCCGGCTACCGCATCGCCGACCGCAACGCCAACCTGCTGGCGATCGAGCTCGCCAACGAGCAGACCAGCGGGTTCGAGGTTCGGCTCGTCGCCGAGCGCCTCCACAGCACGATGCCCGTCGCGCTCGAGCTGAGAGCCCCACGAGTCCTGAACGTGGCGGGCGCGCGCGGCGTGCTGGCGGCAGCGTTCCCGCCAGCGTGGGAGGTCGTCGAGCCGAAGTACGCCGACGGAATGGTATCGATCCCCCTCCGCGAGACACCGCGCTGGATACGCGCGGCGGGTGCCGAGGTGCGGCTCGCGGCCAGCTACTGGGAGGAAGGCGCGCCCGAAGTCGAGTTCGGCTTGCGGCAGGCGGAGACGCGGCTCAGCGCCACGGTGGCCCATCACCTGACCGTGCTCAGCGACGAGGTTTCGCTGCGGGTGCTCGTGGCCTACAGCATCGACGGCAAGGCGGTACGCGAGCTGAGCTTTACCGCACCCGTCGAGGTGCGCGACACGCTGCGCGTCGTTGGCGCCGGCGTGCGCGGCCAGGTGAAGCGCACGGGCGAAACGCCCGACGGCCGCGACGTGTGGACCGTCGCGTTCCACTCGCCCGCCGCCGAGATCGCCTCGTTCGAGGTGCGCTGGCGCGGCGAGATCCCCGTCGAGCGCACGTTGGACGTCCCGCGCATCGGCGCGGTCGACGCCGAGCTGGAAACCGTATTCGTCAGCGTCGAGAACCGCTCGACGAACGACGTGCAGCAAAGCACCGCCGCCGAACTGGCCGAATTGCCCGTCGAGCAGGTGCCTGTCGTTCCGCCGGGCGTCCGGCCAGCGGACATCGTGCTCGCCTACCGCGCCGAGAAGCCAGCCTGGGGCCTGAAGCTGTCGATCCGCTCGTACGAGGTGCAGCAGTTGATCAAGGCGCAGATCCTGTCGGCCGCGTTCGAGACGGTCCTCGACCGCGAGGGCCGCGCGCGCACGCGCATGTCGCTTGTGATCCGCAACCGCACCGAGCAATTCCTCCGTGTCAAGTTCCCCGAACCGATCGAGCTGTGGGCGCTCAGCGTCGCGGGCGAGCCGGCGCAGCCGTCGGTGGCCTCTGGCGACGGCAGCAACACCTACCTGTTCCCGCTGATCAAGACGGGGCTGGCTGACCTGCCGTTCGAGGTCGTCGCCGTGTACAGCCACAAGAGCGACGGCGACCGGCGCCGCGCGTGGTCGGGCGGTCTGAAGCTCAACGCCCCCGAGATCGAGGGCCTGCCGACGAACAGAACGGTCTGGAAGCTCTGGCTGCCCGAAGGCTACCGGACCGTCCGATTCGGCGGGAACATGGAGCGAATCGAAGAGGCCCGGTGGCTCGTCGAGGAGCTGGAAGATCTGGCCAAGCAGTACGAACAGCAGCGCATCATCGCCGTCAACACCGTCGGAGGCCAGCAGCGGCTGGCCGTCGAGAACCTGCGCGAGATCGAGCAGCTCTACCGAGACAAGAGCACGGTGGCGCTGGAGGAGCTCCGCCGCAACGAAGAGCTGCTCGCCGAGGACGACGCCTCGGTCCGCAAGTTCAGGAACGTGAGCCGCGGCGTGCTCGAGCAGCAGCAGAGCGTGAGCGAGCGGAAGCTCAAGACGGCCTCGGAGACCTTCGAGCGAAGCTACGAGGAAGCCCAGGCCGTTGTCGTCGAGAGCGAGCGCGAGCAACGTTCCCAGCAGGGCGCCGACCGTGGGCAGTTCGTCCTCAACAACGACGCGATCTCAAACTGGGGCACGAATGTCGAGCCCGAGTCCGGTCAGGTCACGAAAGAGCTCGAGCGAGCGTCGCAGCAGCGCGAGGGCGACGGCGCACTCCGGCGAGAAGCCGAGAACAAGAAACGAATCGTCGAGGACAAGTCAGTACAGGAATCCATCAAGGGCAACCTGCTCTACGGCGACATGTACAGCAACGCCCGCATTTACGTGACCGAAGACGCACGCTCGCTGCAACGGCGGGCCGGTGTCGGGCGCGACGAGTACTCGCTCGAGGTCAGCGGCGACCTGGATGCGCGCTGGCTCGGCGAACTCCGCGGCCAGTTCGGCTACGCGGCCCATACGGCGCGCGTGACGCGACAGGCCGCCAGGCCCGGGGCCCGGTCCCTGGCGTTCGACATCCCGCGCGACGGCCGGCTGTTCGTGTTCAGCAAGCTGAACGCCGAGGCTCGGCTCGAGGTGCGGCAGTTGCGTGCGAGCGCCGCGCACGGCATCAAGACCGTGATCGCCCTGGCCGTGCTCGTCGCGGCGGCCTGGGCCATCGGCCGGGCGCGCCTGACCGACCGGGTGAGCCGATGGGCCGACGGGCGGCGCGTCCTGGCCACATTCCTCGGCCTGACCGCCTTGCTCGTGCTGATCGTGTTGATCGGGCGCTTCCGCTACCCGGGGATGAACGTCCTGTTGGTGATCGCGGCCATTGTGTGGGGCGCTGCGTGGCTCGCGCGCCACAGCCGTCGGAAGCTTCGCGCGGTCGCTGCCGGCGGCGCCCCCGTGCAGACAACGCCCGAAGAAGACAACCGAGAAAAGCGATAGCAGCCGCTCCGGCCGCACAACGCGCGGAAGGTCCGCCGTCATGAGCGCCTGCGGGAAAAAGCACCGGCGGTAGGGATCCGAATCTGCGCCGAGCAGTTGCGTCGATAGAACTCAGAATCCCCCCGGGGCAACCCCGTGCCGGTTCGAGTCCGGCCTGGGGCACCACCTTCCGCACGGGCCTGACCGGTCCCCTCGTTGGCCGGTCCGAGCAATCACGTGATCCGCCGCTCCGTGGTATCCTTTACCGCTGAAGTTGGGTCTTGTACGCGAACAGATCGTGGAGGCTGCGTGACGGATCTCGAGTCATTG
>CAYUZG010000299.1:0-2957 GCA_964449605.1 uncultured Verrucomicrobiota bacterium
CGCGGCGCTCATCAAGAGCTACCTGGAATCTCTTTAGGAAACGCGCCGCCACCCGCTCGCACAGGTCCAAGAACAGGGAGAACACAACGGCCGGACCTGCGCGGCAACGGATGACGCGCCGCATCTCTATCCGACGGGGATGGGGCCGGACGCAAGGGATTGCCATCCAGAGCCAGTGTTCCTGCTTGGTTATTCTGCCGGCCCCATCCCGTCGTCGGGTTACTCAATTGCCTCAATGCGCGGGTGGCTGCGGGAAGGTGCGTCGCCGCATCGCGCCAAACGCGCGCCGGCAGAACGCCTCGACGAGTCCGGGACAGGGGCGGCCCTGGAGGTGCCCTTGCCTGCGCACAGGCACACAACACCTCGCACGGTGGAGGGCGTGAAGGACAAGCGGAGAATGAAGACGGTTATGATGAAAGCGGTATGACCATCCTCACGCCGTCACGCTCGCAGCAGCGAGCACGCGCACATGCCCTCGGGTCCGTCTCTCCCACGTAACCACTGTTATGTCCAATACCGTAAGGTGCACATCGGATGCCAACACGCTCGACCGACGTGTGGCTCCTTCCCAACTCTCGTCGTGGCAACGGACTCCCGCACCGTTACCTCTCTTTCACGGGTGAGCGAACGCAACCGAATGTGCGCGCGGTTGGCGAGAGTCGCGCGAGGATCACGCATCGTACGACACAGCCAACCACACCATCGTCAGCACGCACCTTACTCCCCGCGATACGGCGGGTCCGACCACCAGCGCCGATGATTCCCGGCGCCTGGCTCGCCGATCATGTCGCCTTCCTCGTCGGAAGACGAGGCCTCGTCGGGGTCGAGCGCAGCCGGGCCCGCTTTGAATGAAACGTGCCCATCATGATAGAGCACGTTCCGGCCGTCGCCGCCGTGGTTGGCCAGCTTCATCGGATTACCCGGGCTGCCGATTCGGGTGCCAGCTTTCTTGTCGGCGGCCAGACGAACTGTGGTAGGCGCTTGCTCAGTCCATGCCGTCACCAGGCTTCCTCGCGCATCCATGCAGTAGCTGTAGCTGATCGTCAGGTCGGCAGCGAACGGATCGAGGGGCTCCTTGTCTTGGGGATGCGCGGTGCCTTCAGCCGTCGGTCTCTCGACTTCGGGCAAAGGAAGCTGCCAAAGCCTATGCAGTAGTGCGGATACAGCATCCCGAGGTCGCACCACGCCTCGGGCGAATTCGCGCTCCCAACACGCCACGGGAAGCGGTCGTCGAAGTCCTGCGAGTACTGCAGGAGTCCAAGCCCGAGCTGCTTCATGTTGCTCAAACAGGTCGGAGCCCGGTCCCGATGGTCAGCTGTGCGTAACGCGGGCAGGAGCACTGCGACGAGGAACGCCACAATGGCAAGGCCAATCGCACCACCGACTAGGTCAGAGCGTTTGATAGCAGCACCTCCCTGCGTTGAGCTTCACTCCCCGCAGTACGGCGGGTCCGACCACCAGCGCCGATAGCTCCCGGCGCCCGGGTCGCCGATCATGTCGCTTGCCTCGTCGGGATCGAGCGCGGCCCGGCCTCGTGTCCATGAGACGCGGCCGTCGATGTAGAGGATGTGTCGGCCGTCGTCGCCGTGGTTGGCCAGCCTGGCCCGATTATTCGGGCTGCCGATTCGCGTGCCGGCTTTCTTGTCGGCGGCGATACGCGCGGTCGAGGGCACGCTGTCGATCCATGGTATCACCGGCATGGCTCTCGCATCGACGCAGTAGCTGTAGCTAATCGGCCTGTCGGACGAAAATGGCCCGAGCGGCTCTTTCTCGTCGGGGATCTGCGGCGCCTTGAGTTTCCGGTCCCTCGAGCTCGGGGAAACAAAGGTGCGAAAATCACTTGAGTAGTTCGGATAAAGCATGCCGAGATCGCGCCACGCCTGGTGGCGATTCCTCGCGCCGACGCGCCACGGGTGGCGGCCGTCGGAATCGCGCGCGTACTGCGTGAGCGCGGCCCCGAGCTGCCTGAGGTTGTTCGCGCACCGCGAGCGCCGGCGCGGCACAGCCCAACACAGATAGAGGCCGGCCGACACCCACACAATGAGCAGCCCGAAGATCAACCTGAGAAACGGCGTCCAGCGCGTCATCGCTCCTGCTCCTTACTTGGCTCGCCGTGGTACGGCGGATCCGACCACCACCGGCGATAAGCGTCCGCATCCGGCACGCCGACCGCGTCGTGGTCTTCGTCGGGATCAAGCGCATCGCCACCCGCTTCCCACTCGACGTGGCCGTCCTGGTAGAGCACGTTGCGGCCCTTGCCCTTGTGGTTGGCCAGCTTGGCTGGGTTGCCCTGGCTGCCGACCGGCGTGCCGGCCTTCTTGTCGGCGGCCAGCCGCAGGGTGGCGGGCGCATTCTCGGTCCACGCTGTCACCGGTGTTCCCCTGGCATCGATGCTGTAGCTGTAGCTTATCAGCCGATCGGCCGGGAACGGCTCGAGTGGTCTCTTGTCGTCGGGAATCGAGAGATCCTTGAGCTTCCTATCCCTTGACTTCGGACAGATGAAGCTGCCAAGCCCGGTGATGTAGTTCGGGTAGAACATGCCGAGATCGCGCCAGGCCTCGTGCGGATCCGTCGCGCCGACACACCATGGGTAGCGGCCGTCGAAATCCTGCGCGTACTGCTTCATCCCTAAGCCAAGCTGCTTGAGATTGCCCAGGCAGGCAGATCTCCGTGGTTCAGGGGTAAGCATGTCGCAGAACCACCCAATGAGAAGGAACAGAACAACAAGCACTACCAGCGTTGAAACAAGTCGAGACCACCGCATCGCTATCGCTCCTTCACTTCGCGTCGTTCCTGGGAGTACGGCGGGTCCGACCACCAGCGGCGGTAATCCCACGCGCCCGGCGCGCCAATCGCGTCATCGTCCATTCTGGGATCGAGCGCACCCACGCCCCGTTCCCAATCGACGTGGCCGTCCTGGTAAAGCACGTTGCGGCCGTCGAGTCCGTGATTCGACC
>CAYUZG010000300.1:0-2954 GCA_964449605.1 uncultured Verrucomicrobiota bacterium
GCACTGCGGCCCTTGTATTCGGCCCCGTGCGCCTGGGCCACGTCCTCGATCACGATCAGGCCCTTGCGCTCGGCCAGCTCGAGGATCGGGTCCATGTCGGCGCACTGGCCATACAGGTGCACGGGCACGATCGCCTTCGTTCGCTCCGTCACGGACGCCGCGAGCTGGTTCACGTCGATCTCGTATCCCTCCGGCTCGCAATCGACGAGCACCGGCCGCGCGCCCGTGAGCGAGATCGCGACCGCGGTGGCGATGAACGTGTTCGCCACGGTGATCACCTCGTCGCCGGGCCCGATGCCTGCGGCGCGCATCGCCAGGTGGAGCGCCTCAGTGCCTGACGAGACGCCGATGCCGTGGCGGACGCCGACGAACCGGGCGAACGCCTGCTCGAACACGGCAAGCTCGTCGCCGAGGATGAAGTTGCACTTGTCCAGCACGGCCTGGATGGCCGGATCGATCTCGTCCTTGAGCTTCCGGTACTGCGTGCGCAGGTCGACAAGCGGGATATTCATGGCGTGCTCCGTTCCCCGTCAGGTTCTCGCTCCGTGCTACGTTCGCAGGCCCAGGCCGAGCAGGAAGATCGGCCTCAGGATGCTCCACCACCCCGTGATCGGGCGCATCTTTGTATAGCCGACCGACCTTGGTGGATAAACCTTTGTCGCCGGCACTTCCCGGACCCGGTACCCCAGCCGGACGGCCTTGAAGAAAATGTATGGCTCGAGCTCGTATTTGTCCAGCCATCGTTGTCCGAGCCGGATGCGAGGGTCGTCGAACAGCGACGTGCGGAACGCGCGGAACCCGTTCGTCGTGTCGGTGAACCGTCGCCCCACGACGAGGCTGAACAGCAGCGGATGCAGCTTTGTGGCGATCCGGCGGTACAGCGGCGTGTTACCGGCCCGGCCGCCAGCGAGCCAGCGCGAGCCCTGAACGAAGTCGTAGCCCTGGTCGACGATCGGCTCGAGCAGGCGCGGGATTTCACTGGGGCTGTCCTTGTCGTTGCCCGCCATCACAGTGACGATATCGTGTCCATGCTCGCGTGCAAAAAAAACGCCCTGGCGGATCGCGTTACCGACACCGGTCGGGCGCGGGTTCGAGATCACCGTCGCGCCGGCCGCACGCGCCTCGCCGGGCGTTGTATCCGTCGAGCCGTCGTCGACAACGAGAATCTCGTCAACCGCCTCGCGGGGGATCTTGCGTACCACGTTGCCGATCTTGCCGCGCTCGTTGTACGCGGGGATGACGGCCAGCACGCGCATCGCGCTAGAGAACCTCGTCGCGCGGATACGGCGGTTCGGTCAGACCGTACTTCGGCTCGAGGTCATAGATCGACTTGACGACCGTGGCCGGGCAGCCGTACGCGACCGAATCGGGCGGCACGTCCTTGGTCACCACGCTGCCGCCGCCGATAAGCGAGTTGGCGCCGATCGTGATGTACGGCATGAGCGTGACGTTGACGCCGATGCGCGCTCGCCGCTTGATCGTCGGCCCGCGCATGATCTCCGGATGCAGGGGGAACGGGTCGTTGGCGACGATCACGCCCGGCGCCAGAAACACCTCGTCCTCGATCGTCGTGTACTGCGCGATATAGCAGTTGCAGTGGATCTTGACGTTCGCGCCGATCACGCAGCCGTAGTCGACGGTCGAGTTGTTCCAGATCTGCAGGCTGTTGCCGATCCGGTTCTCCTCGCGGATCACGACGTTGTGGCCCGTCTGCAGGCCCGGGCCGATCGTCGAGCCGGCGTAGATCACTGTGCCGGACCGCAGCACGGCGCCTGGGCCAAGGACGAGGCGGTGGTCGGCGATCGGGCGACCCGTCTTGTAGCCGACGATGGCGCTGGGGTGGATGTCGAACGGCTCGCCGAGCTCGATCAGCTCGTCGGCGACGCAGTGTGGCCGGCTAGCCACGAGCGCCTCCGCGCGCGGGCGCAGCTCCGGTCGCCGCGGCTTCGGCGGCCGCGTTCTCAGCCATCGACTGCTGGACCATCTCGAGCGTGCGCACGACGCCGGCGGAGAACGCGCCGTCGCTCAGCTCGACGCGGCGGCTCTTGAGGCATTCGACGAAGTACTTCGACTGCTCTTTGAGCGGCTCGCCCATCTTGATTTTGGGGATCAGGATGTCGCTGTCGTGCAGCATCATCTTGAACTCGGCGAAGTCGGCGTAGTAGCTCTCCTTGATCACACCCTTGTCGTAGAGGCGGATCGGCTCGGCCGGGTCCATGTCGTTGAAGATCGCCATCTTCTTGTCGCCCACCACCGTGATCTGCCGCACCTTGCGCGGGTTGAGCCAACTGACGTGGAGATTGGCGAGGACGTCGTGCGGATAACTCAGCGAGATGAACGCGAGGTCCTCGATCCCCTCCTGGATGAAGTCCTTGCCGCGCGCCGTGGCCGACACCGGATGCGCCGCGAGCAGGTACGAACAGATCGAGATGTCGTGGGTCGCCAGGTCGTAGACCGCGTTCACGTCGCTGCGGATCGGCCCGAGGTTTGTCCGCTCCGAATGGATGTAGTGGATGCGTCCGAGCTCACCACTCACGATGTAGTCGCGCAGCGCCCGCACGCCGGCATTGAACAGAAAGACGTGGCCGCACATGAGCACGCGGCCGTTCGCCTCGGCGAGCCGGGTGAGCTCCTCGCACTGGGCGAACGTGACCGCCATCGGCTTCTCGCACAGCACGTCCTTGCCCGCCTCGAGCGCGTCCTTGGCGATCGCGTAATGCGTCGCCGTCGGCGTGGCGACCACGATCGCCTTGATGTCGTCGCGCGCCAGGTAGTCGTGGTAGTCCGTGCTCGTCTCGATGCTCGGGGATACCGACCTGACCGCTTCAAGACGAGCCGTGCTCAGGTCGGCCGCCCCGACCACCCGCACGCCGCCGAGCTGCGAGAAGTTCCTGACGTGGTTCGGACCCCAATGGCCATATCCGATCACGGCGATGCCGATCATGCGTGTCTCC
>CAYUZG010000301.1:0-2952 GCA_964449605.1 uncultured Verrucomicrobiota bacterium
CAGCAATTCGCCGAATTGCGACCGGTACCTTCTGTTTAGGTCGGCGATCTCCTTGACAAACTCCTCCTCAGTCAGCTCGCCCAGCGTGCGCTTGGTCACAAGCCTTGACTCTGCTTCCTCGGCCGACACACGTGAGTCGAACACGGTACGATCCAACTTCTGCGTCTTATCACTGAGCATCACCAGGATGTCCGTGTTGGCCAGCTCTTCGGGATCCCACTCGTAAGTATACCCAATCCCGTCGGGGTGCTTATCAAGACCATATTGCGCGCCGTGTCTCCACCTCCACGTTGACACGACGAACGTACCCTCAACTTGTGTGGAAACGTATACCCTTTCAGAATGCACACCGCCCCACGACAGTGACACAAGCTTGCCGCCTTCCAAGGTGCTCCCAAGTACGAAAAACCGTACCCTTTCATCAGGTGGCAGGGGATCTTGGAACCTTATGACAACAAAGAACCTCCTCTCAGACGTGAGTTCCCTCAACGCCTTCCGAGCGCTCGAAATGCTTGGCCGATCTCCATTCCCCTCGTGGTTGTCGGCAGTCAGACAGTTGACCAGGCCCATCCAATCCTTCTGATCATAGTAGCCTTGAATCACACCGACATCCTGTCCCCGGTATTCGATTGACGCCCCGGTTTCCCGGAGCGAGTGCGACAGGTACACCTGGGGCCTCAGATTGAGCTGGGCTAGCTCTTGAAGAATCTCATCGTACTCCTGCTGCTCTTGGGCTTCCGCCGCCTTCATCGACTCCTCTCTGCGCCTCGCGTCTTCCTCCTCTTTCTGCCTTCGCGCTTCGGCCCTGGATCGTTCCTCCTCCTGCGCTTTCCGCCTTGCCGCCTCCGCTTGCTCCTGCTGCTCCTGCGCTCGCTTCTCTGCGGCTTCTTGATCGGCCTTGACCATCTCGCTCAGCTTGCGCCTCGCCTCCTCGACCGCCTGCCGGTGGTGGTCCTCGTCCTTTCGTTTGCCGCACGCCGCCAAACACACCGACAGCACGAGAGCGACGAGGGGGAGCGTGAGATACTGAAGAATCACCTTTGGCTTCATCGTCCGTTTCATCGAGAGGCCTCCTGTGACTCAAGGCTCGTTGCGCCAGTCCTGCGCGAAGGCGAAAAGAGCCATTTCCACGTCGGCGGCGAACCACCTGCCGTTGGGCCTGTTGAGAGGATTCTGGATTCCGCACTCCTGCAGCTTGCTGGCGATCTTGAGGCAATCATGTGAAAGACATCTGTATCCATCCCGGGTGAGCGGATGCCAGAATCTCCTAGAGATCTTGTCATCCAGAACTGGGCACAGGCCAGGTTTGAGAAAGCGAAGGTGCTTCGATCCAAACGAGACGCCGAAGCCATTGATCTCCGTCATGACCTCCAAGGCCCGCCCAACATCCGGAGCATCCTGAAGCAAGACGTCGACTGCATCCCTGAAACGCTGCCCTATCACGTCGAGGTGGTTCTCCTGAAGAACGCGGTGGGCGATCTGCGGCCCCCAATGCCCTCCCCACGCGCAAACCCGATCTATGAACCCGTGCACGTCGTCGCCCTGAAACCCGCCTTGCTGCAACGCTTGGCCTGCTTCCTCAAGATTCGCCGTGTCCTGCACCTGAGCCAGGTGACCCTCAACAAGAGCTGCAAAACCTTGCGTGCGCATCTCGACTCCGTTGCAGAACACGATTCTGTCACACGTCGATTCCCGCAGCATCTCTCATTCCCCCTCTCACACTATGCATGACAAGCCCGGCTAGACCAGAGCACTACCCGAGTCTCGTGCTGTCGCAGCAGCCGCAAGATGTGATCCCACTGGCTAACCGAGACACAAGTCTGCCTCATATGGCACTCCTGTCAACAGGAACCATCCTGCTGCGGGCATCCCACGCAAGCCACAGGCGACCGCCGGACGCCCGCCGGCGCCTCGGCGGAGGCGGAAGCCGCGAAGTGGCGGCGGAACCGGTCGGTGGCGGGACGTGTCGCGCCTCCAGCGGCTGCGGCGGGCGCAGGGGCGCCCGCCCTACAGCGCTCACGCGAGAAACGGGCGCGCGCTTAGAGAACCGGCCAGGACGAGAAAAACCCAAGAAAAGGCAAGGATTTTGCTTGACACGCCGCTGCCAATGCGCTATACGGCAGCGCCTTTTGCGGGAATGAGGACATTCTGATGAGCCATACAAGGTAAGCGTTCGAGGCCGATGAGCACAAGGAACCTACACAGCCTGAAAGCGATTCGGCGCCTTGGCGTGCGGACATTGCGCGCGCGCCCGGGCACCCAGGTTGTGCTCGTGCTCCGGCGGACGGTGGCCCTCTTCGCAGGCTCTGGTATTGGGGAGGGCCGGGCACCCTAGAAGACTAAGTGCAATACATGCATGTTTGGCCTTCTGGGGTGACGACCCCGGAAGGCTTTTTTGTTGCTCACGAGAATCGAGACAAACGCGACCGACGAGAGGATAGAACGATGCTGCGGCCAGCAACGCAGACAGAAACGACCACCGACAAGGACGCGCGCATCATCCGGCGCTACACGAACCAACCGGCGCAGATGCCGGCCGGCCTGCGCGACCGCATCGAAGCGGCCTGGGGCGACCGGCCGGTCCAGCTCTACGCCCTGGCGGACCTGAACGAGCGGATGGAGCTCGACCAAACCTGGGTGGCGCTCGGGTCCGACCACGTCGCCGTGGCGACCGAAGCGAACGGCGTCTTCGACGGGAACGGCAAGCCCGAGGCGATTCGGAGCTTCGAGCGGGCGCGAATCAAGTCGGTCCGCGAGACGCCCGGCCTAAGCTGCACGGTCATGACGATCCTGGGCGAATCACACGAGCCGGCGCTCGCCGTGCTGCGCTACACGCATCGGCAACGCCGCGCGATGGAGAACGTCAAGTTCGTCATTCAGGAGGCGATCGCCGGCAACCGCGTCGAGGCGAAGGATCCGGACCGCCTCTACGCCGAGTCGGTCGCCCAGCCG
>CAYUZG010000302.1:0-2921 GCA_964449605.1 uncultured Verrucomicrobiota bacterium
ACGTCGGCCGGCTCGGTCGCGCCGCCGCCTTCCTCGATCACCTCCACGGACTCGGGCGCGGCCGGCGGTTCCTCGGGGGCCGCCGGTTCCTCGGAGGCCTCGTCGATGGTCACGCCGTGTTCGGCCAGGATGCGCTCTGCCTCGGCTTTCTCGTAGCGGTTCATGGTGACGCCGGGGACCTGTTTGACAAGAGCCAGGCCACGTTCGACCTCGCCCTGCTCGATGAGGACGGCGCCGAAGAACAGCTTGACGGTGGGGCTGCTCGAAAACGCGTAGAACGCCGGCTCGATCATGGCGCGGGCGGGCTGGAGGTCGCCCTCGATCTTGTAGCGGGTCCATCCATAGTATGCCGCCGCCATGAGCAGGAGGCGCTCACGTTGCTGGGGCTGCCCCCCACTGGCGAGCTGGCTCACCATGCGCCGATAGGTGGCCGCGTGCCGTAGCGCGTCTCTGCCGGTTTCCTGGTCGCCGGTCTGCTCGAACGCCAAGACCGCGGAGTACGAGACGAGATGCAGCAGGTCGGCGTACACTTCCGGAGATGTCCGCCCACTCTGTTCCTGCATGGAGCGATCGGCGAACTCGAATGCTCGCTTCAGGTCTCGATACGCCTGAACCGGTTGCCCCTCGTAAAGGAAGGCTTGGCCGCGGATCCTCAGCCAGGTGATTCTGTCGCCCGGCTCAACCGAGTCGTCTGTAGGCAGGTCCTCCAAGGCCAAGACATCTTGATAGCGCTGCTGGTTGAACAGGATGAGACCCATCCGGAGGCGGACGGCCACCGGATTGCCGTAGGCGCGTGCGAGCTCATCGGCGATCTGTTCGGCGCGCTCGTAGTCGCCCTCGCCTTGAGCCATGTCGAGGAGGTAGAGGCGCCAGTCGAGGGCGTCGTCAGGGTGAGCTTCGGCATACTGCTCGATAAACGCGACGAACTCCTCACGCCCCTCGGCTCCGTAGTAGGCCTGGAGCCGCCTGAGCGCCTGCAAGAGCGCGGTGCGGTCGGCCGGTGGGTGCTGGCTCACGTTGTCCTTGATGATCTGAATCGCTTCGCTGCGGCGGTC
This sequence comes from uncultured Verrucomicrobiota bacterium, assembly GCA_964449605.1. Taxonomy (GTDB): domain Bacteria; phylum Auribacterota; class JABMQX01; order JAFGEW01; family JAFGEW01; genus CAYUZG01. The sequence goes on from CAYUZG010000302.1 coordinate 1,056, forward strand.
GGTGAACGCATAGAGGTCGGCGAGTCTGTTCTTGGGATCAACCCAGTCGGGAGCGTACTCGATGGCCTTCTTGCAGGCCTGCTCGGCATTGGCGGCGTCGCCGAGGTTCGTGTAGATGAGGGCCATGTAGTAGTTGATGCCCGCCCGGTCCTTGCCTTCGTAGTACGGCTCGGCCGCCTGGAAATCCATGAGGGACTGCACAAGACGCCCCAGCGACGATGCTTCCGTCTGGATGGCGGCTTGATACAGCAGGGCACCGCGCTCGGCCAGGTCCTTGTCTCCCGCCGGGTTGAGCAGCACCTTGAGACTGATGATCGCGTACCGGAAGCCGAACGACCGTGGGGTGTCCGTGCCACCCATGTAGTTGTCATAGAGATCATCGACGACGGAGACGTCGCGCACGAGGCCATAGGAGCCCATCAGGTCGAAGGCGGCACGGAACTTCGTGTACCTTTCTGCCCGTGCCGGATCGGGGGCGGGGCCGAGATCCTGTTCCACATGGCTGACTAACCTGGTGTCGAAGTCCGCGACGGCGGCGCCGATCTGCTCGTCGAGGTCGAAATCGACGTTTGCGCCGGCGATCCTCAGGTTCCGCAGGGCGGCGTAGTTCAGGTCGTAGAAGCGGAGCGAGAGCTTGTAGAAGTCGATCGCGTCGTCCCGGTCGGCGTACTTGTGGCAGTAGACGCCGAAGTCATTGGCGAGCTTCGAGGCGCGAGCCATCATGCCTTGCGCAGCGGGCGGCCACTCGTCGATCGGCTTCGGCTCGACGTCCGCGATGCTGAGCGTGCCCCACAGCTCCCGTCCGCGGGCCACGTGCGTGGCCGGCAGGCTCCAGTAGTCCCCCCGTGAGCTGAGGAAGTAGACGAGGCCGCGCGGGATCGCCTCGTAGCTGTAGGCGACCTCGTCGCTCTCGGCGTTGAAGCGATAGTAATCGCTCGTGATACAGATGGTCGGCGCGGGTTGCCTCTTGGCCTGGATGCCAAGACCGACGTAGCGGAGCGCCGCCTCGATGTCGGTCAGCCCGGGTGTGAGTGCCGGATCAAGCTCTGGCCTCACGGGTTGGCCGACGAGTAGCTCCTTCAGGTAGGCGTACTTGTCGACGTAGAGCCCGTCGTAGCCCTCCGCAGCGTTCACGTCGGCGATCGTGATTCGCTCGGCGGTCGCCGACGGCAGGCGGTACTCGCGCACGTAGCGCAGCAGCTCGCCCCAGTTGTCGACAACAAGCAAAAGGGTACGGGCGGGGGTTTCGCCGTCGGCCTGCTCTTGGTCAGCCGTGCTGGCAGCGCTGAGCAGGGTGTCGTGGGCAAAATCCTCGGCCAAGGTGAAGCCCGCCAGGCTGCTCTCGTCGACGAGCACATGCTTGACGATGCTGGCGACGGGAAGCAGCAGACACACCGCGACCACCACCGCGTAGCCGCCTTTGGAGTAGCGCGCCGCGGCCGGGCGCGGTTGACCCGATGGGCCGGCCGCCGTCGGTGATCCGCCGCCGCCCAGGGACGGCTTGCCGGTGAACAGGATGGCCCAGTAACCGAGCATATAGCAGACCCACCCGCCGACGACCAAGTAGACGACGACAAAGCCCGTCAGGCGGCCCATCGCGTAGGGGCCGAGCACGAGATCGAGCAGGATCATCACGCCGAAGATGGTGTAGAGAAAGGCCAGGACGCGGAAGATCCCGTCGGTGATGGTCGAGGCACGGCCCATCTCGCCCCCGCGCTGGGCCTTGGAGAAGGCCAGGTAGGCCACGGGCGGCACCGTGGGCAGGAGAAACCACACCAGCCAGTAGAGCGCGACGTACAGCCCGCCGAGCGGCAGCACGGGGCGGACCTGCGACCAGTACCACTTGACGTAGTCGAACATCGGGCG
>CAYUZG010000303.1:0-2915 GCA_964449605.1 uncultured Verrucomicrobiota bacterium
CTGAGCTGCGACCACCGGATCATCGATGGCGCCGTCGGCGCCGAGTTCCTCGGCCTCGTCAAGCAGCGGCTCGAGTCGTTCGGCCAGGGCACGCCGGCCGAACGCTGAGCCCGTCGCTACTCGTCTCCCGCCTCGAAGTCGCGGAACGTCTGCGTGACGATCGGAACGCCGGCCTTGTCGAGGTACTCGAGCCTCATGAGGAACCCGTCCTTCGCGCGGATCGTGTAGGCGAAGCTATCGAAAGCCGTTTCGGACGCATCGAGGTAGCTCCACGGGAAAAACGGTGCAGTGAGCCACTGCATTCTCGCCTTCCGGATCTTGCCGACAATGCGGTAGGCGGCCTCGCCCTGCACGTCAGACACCGACCTGAGCTCCGGCTCGAGGTGCTCGAAGAAGGCGTCCACGACCTTCTTCGTGCCGGCCTCGCTGAACAGCGTGTCGGGCCCGAACCCGAGTTGGCTTTTCACTGCGGCCTCGTACGATCTCAAGCTGAGCTGCTGCCGCGTGTTGCCGAACTGGTGGAGGTAGCCCGTCCCGCCGACGCGCCGCCCTCCCGTCATCCCCTCGCCGGAGATCCGTTCTTCCACCTCGCCGGGGGCCTTGTACGTGATTGTTGATTCGAACCGCAACGGCTCATGGCGCCCCGGCATTTCGATCTCGATCGTCGACCGAGCCGTCCAGCTCTTCAAGTACTGAAGCTCGACGTGCCGAGTGAGAATCCTCTTGCCGAGCCGGGTGAGCGCCTTCGAGGCCGGTTCCGACCACGTGCCGTCGCTGTCCGCTGCCTTGGCGTAATGCGTGACGGCCAACTTCGGCTGGCTGATCCCCTCGAAGAACAGCCCCGCGAGGTAGTCGTGCATCGGGGGGAACACGAACCTGACGACGACGTATGCGGCGATAAGGCAGCAGAGGACTATCAAGAGCACCTTGCCGCCGCCGATGCCCCGTGTCTTCCTCTTCTCGCGCTTCGGCACGAAGAGCGCGCTCTCGGGCACGTGTTCCTCGCGGGGCGGCTCGGTCTTGAACCGGTACTTGCCCTGGGCGCCGGCAGGTCGGCTGGCATTGGGCTGGTCTTGACCGCTCGCGGTGACGGTCGCTCCACACTGCGTGCAGAACGTTGCGCCGCGCGGCATCGGCTTGCCGCAACTGGGGCACACGGCGGCGTTGCTCGATGGGATGTTCGGTTCAGTCATGTGTGTAGGTTCCTTCGCTTTGCACGGTGCTTACCGGAGCGGCCCGAGGCCTTGGGCCCGCCTGCACGAGCCGACTCGTCGTCTTATTCGATGAGCTCGAAGTCCTGTGCAACCACGGTTGTCCCGTGTGTGTCGATCTACTCGATGCGCTCGAGTATGCCATCCTTTGCAGCGATCGTGTGCTCGCCACGAGCGATCTCGACCCAGGTGAGCACGGAGCATCGCAGCGGCTTGCAGACCACCGAGACGACGACGGCCGCGAGGATCAGGATACAGACCACGGCGTGGATGATCTTGCCCGCGCCGATGCGCACCTCCCTCTCGGCTCCGCCGGGCTGGTTCTCTCGATGGTTGGAATGTGGGCTACTCGACGCCCGGCTTGAAGTCCTCGAACTTCTGGATGACGATGGGGGTGCCTGACTCGTCGTTATACTCGATGCGTTTGAGGAATCCATCCTTGGCCTGGATATCGAGATACACCTTGCTGACGCCCTTGCTGTACCTCTGGACAATGGCGGACCACGGGAACAACGGACCCGAAAGCAGCTGGAGCTCCTCGTCGTGCGTGGAGTCGCCATCGATCGAGATCACGAACGTGTAAAACGCCTCGTCGCCGGAGCCGGACACCGACATCAGCTTGGTTCCCAGCGTGTCGAAAAAGGCATCAAGCACCTTGTCCGTGCCCGAGGCCTCGAACAGCGCGTCCGGGCCGAACCCGAGGACCTTGCGCATCGCCCCGGCATACTGCTCGAAGCTCAGGCTCAAGTTAACGCCTGCCAGTGACAGCGCATATCGCTGGCTGGTGAGGATTCGCCCGCCCGCAGCGTCGCCCGTGATCTGCTCTCGTGCTTTGCCCGGGGCTTCGTACACGATCTTCGACTCGAAGTGGCCGCTCTTACCCCTGGGCGGTACGATCGAGATCGTCGAACTGGCCGTCCAGCTCGAGGTGTATTGAAGCTCGATGTGGCGAGCGAGGACCTTCCTGCCGATCTTGTTCATTGCCTGCTGCGACTTCTCGGCCCAGGTCGAATCACCCCCGGCGGCTCTCTCGTAGTACTTGATCGCGAGCTCAGACTTGCCGAGTGCCTGACAGAGCGTGCCGACCATGAACCGGTGAAGTGGCTTGAACGCCAGGCTGATGACCGCGTAGGCGATCGCGAGCAGGGCGATGATGACGAGGACAACCTGGCCGGGCTTCGCGCCCCGGCTTTTCTTGCGCTCACGCTTGGGGACGAACACCGGCGAGGTCGGCAGGCGCTCCTCGCGGGCCGGCTCGGCCTTGAACCTGTACTTCCTTCCCCCTTCGCCTTGTGGTGGCACTCCCGGCTCGATCATGGCGTCGCCTGCGGAGCGAGTGGCTTCGCCGGGCCCGTATCCGGGTGGTAGGCCCTGGGGCGGCATGACGCCGGGCGGGGTCGGCCCTTGCGAGGGGACACCCGCGGCTGCGCCGGGCGGCAGCGGAGCGATGCCCGGTGGCGACGGGCCTTGGCCGGGCACACTGGTCGTTGGCGTGGGCGCAATGCCCGGCGGCGATGGGCCCTGGCTGGGCACACCGCTTGGGCCGATGCCCGGTGGTGACAGACCTTGCGCGGGGACAGCACCCGCCCCGGACTGACTGCGCTTCGGTTCCATGACCTCACCGGTTTCGATCCAGGTCCCACACTGCGTGCAGAACTTCGTGCCCTTGGGCCAGATCTTCTGGCAGCTCGGGCAGAGTACGAT
>CAYUZG010000304.1:0-2913 GCA_964449605.1 uncultured Verrucomicrobiota bacterium
GCAGAAACCAGTCCGACTGCGCGTTCGAGTGACGCGTGTGGACATGCGGATCGATCCGAACCAGCATCGCTGCGCTGCCTTCTGCCCCGTGTGTGCGGCGCATATGCTAGCAGCCGGCGCCCGCGATGTCTACCTGAACCGGGTCACTGGAACCGGCCGTTGCGGGGCCTCTCCTGTCCAGACGCCGTTTGCCCGCGAGGCGATGCCCGCATGCGTGCGCAGTGAATGGCCCGGGAAACGCCAGGGCCGTAGGCCCGGCAGGCGGTAGCCTGGGCCGTCAGGCCCAGGTGAACGTCCGCCCGCAACGGAGAGAGCCCTGTAGGGGCGGCAGATCCTCGTCGAGAACAGTCCGCCGGCACGCTCGTTCCAGTTCTGCCGCGCCGATGGCGCTCCGGATTGTCTGTTGCGCCTCCGGATTCCTGGGCCTCACGGCCCAGGCTACCGACTGGCGCCGCTCCGCGGCTGGGTGCGAACGCACCGAAGCACTATCTACCTGAACCGGGTCACTCCGTCTCGCTCCTGCGAAGACCCGTCATGCGGTACAGAACCGATGACTCATAGTGGCCGATCGGCTCGGGCTCAACGCCCTCCGGCGCCGAGAGCCGGTACTTGTCGAGAACGCCCGCCAACGTCTGGTTGCGCGGTTGCCCGACAACGATGTACACACGGGTATCGGGCGTCACGTCGGCCCGGAGATGGTCAAGCGGGACACCGTGCAGATCGAAGTAGTACTCGAGGGACGGTCTCGGAGTGCCGACGGCGAGCACCTTGTCGCTCGGCCGGAGCTCATCCTTGAAGAAAAGCGCCAACTCCTCAGCCTCCCGGAACGCGCCCCCGTCGGTCGAGTAGTATACCGACCGCTGGCACAGAACACCCACGCCCAGCCCCACAGACAGGACGAGGCCGAACACGGCGTAGATCGTCGACGTGTGGCGCCCCAGCCGTGCCTCCACAAGGCCGATCAGACCGGACAGCCCCGCCGCGACAACCCCGAGATAAAGCGGCAACAGAAAGAGCCAGCAGCGCGTCCGCGGCAGGGCGCGCTGAACGAGTAGCCCGATCAGGCAGACCAGCACGACCACTATGACCACGGGCACGCGATGTGAGGCCACGCGTCGGTGCAGCACAAGTGAGGCGATGAAGCCAGCAACAAAGACCGCCCTCACAGCGACCGGTATGTCTCGGTGCCACTCCAGCCACACGGTGTGGAAGCTCGCAAGGAGCTCGGGCGCCAGGCGCGACCACGACACCCGAGTCGAGGCCAGCATGCGCTTCACCGCCCCCACCCCGGTGAAATGCAGCGCCGGTACATAGAGCAAGAAGGCGAGCAGCACGGCCACCGCCGCCGTGACCAGCAGGTCTTTGAGCAAACGCGCACCGCCAACGCTCGCGTCCTTGAACGCCGCCGAGGCCACGAGCCACGCGATGACGGCGGCGAAGGGGTAGATCATGAACGGGATCGTCCAGAATCCGAGTGCGGCGAGGACCGCAAAGACCGCCCACGCCGCCGGCTCGCGCCTGCGCTTGAGGAAGGTCGCCAACGCCAGCATGAGCACGAATATCAGGCAGAGCAGGCTGTAGCCGCGCGCCAGGGCAGAGAACTCGATGAGCCTCGACGATGCGGCGACAAGCGCGGCCGCCAGAAGGGCTGCCTGCTTGCCGTACAGGGCCCGCACCGCCAGATACGACGCCGGCACGAGAAGGACGCCGGCAAGGAACGCGGGCAGCCGAAGCACCCACGGCCGATTGCCCAGGACCCGGTACGCCACATGGACCTGGAGCGTGTGGAACAGATGGTTGTTGACGTAGCTGTAGTCCGTGAGGCCTTGCGTCAGCGGGCGCGACGCGTAATGCTGAAACGTGAACGCCTCGTCGTAGCGCATCGGCTGCCACAGGAAACAGAGCCTGAGCACGATGGCGACGAGGATGATCGCACAGAAACCAACCAGGTGCGCTCTGTCCCGGGTCGCAACGGAGGCCCTCAGTGAGCGGACGACGTCCCGCGCAAGGGACGAGAAGGAGGTGCCGAGGTCGCGTAGGAAGCGCCCGACATGCCGCCGACCAAGATAGAGCGGCACGGAGCAGAGGAGAAGAGCAGCAGCGAGGCGCACGACGTTGACGATGCGCCTCAAGAACGCGCGGTCGAAAAACTCGGCGCTCCCTCCCGAGGCGAGCCAATCAGCACCTGACTTGAGCGTCCCGAAAGGAAGGAAAGACAGCACCAGGAGCACGGCCCCTAGAGACGCCGCGAGCACTGTGATCAGAAGCAGGCAGCCTCTGCCGAACGTGGACCTCGACCTCATCGTTCGCCTAGTGAGCCCCGTCTACGCTTCCGGTTTGAGCACGAACAAGCCGTGCATGGCCAAGTATGCCTCAACGAGCACCGTGTCCACAACGCCGGACGGATTCCAGACACGCCCCAAGGGGCAGCACCCTTGCCGCAACCGTGACGGTCTGCTAGACTTTGTGCCGCTCCGGAGGAGGTGAGGCACAGATGCCTACCGATGCGAATTCCGTGGCTGATGCCGTTGTGAGCGAGCTCGAGGGCGTGCTCGCCGCCGAGGCCGAGTGGCAGAAGGCTGTGCTGGCCGCCTGGCACGCGCTGCGCGCGCGCCGTCCCCACTACCACTGGGTCGGCCTCTACCTGCTCGACGGCCGCGAGCTTCGGCTGGGCCCGTTCGTCGGCGCGCCGACCGAGCACACGCGCATCCCCGTGGGCCGCGGCGTGTGCGGCGCGGCGGTCGAGCAGGGCCAGAACATCAACGTGCCCGACGTGACCACGCTCGACAACTACCTGCAGTGCAGCCCGAAAGTGCAGTCCGAGCTCGTCGTACTCATCCGCGACGCCCGCAACGGCCGCGTGCTCGGCGAGATCGACGTCGACAGCCACAAGCCGGCCGCGTTCACGGCCGA
>CAYUZG010000305.1:0-2907 GCA_964449605.1 uncultured Verrucomicrobiota bacterium
AGGTCCTCGAGCGTGATCACGCCGCCTTGGGCCGTGACGACCGCGCGCTCGATGGCGTTTTCGAGCTGGCGCACGTTGCCGGGCCAGTCGTACCTGAGGAGGCACTGCAGCACCTCGGGCGCGAAGTCCATGCCTTCGCGGTGGCGGCTCCTCGAGTAGAGCTGGAGGAAGTGCTCGGCCAGCACCGGGATGTCGGCGCGCCGCTCGCGCAACGACGGCAGCCGGATGGGCACCACGTTGAGGCGGTAGAACAGGTCCTTGCGGAACTGGCCCTGCTCGACGGCGTTCTCGATGTCGAGGCTCGTGGCTGCGATCACGCGCGTGTCGACCGTGATCGTCTCCGTGCCGCCGACGCGCTCGATGGTCTTCTCCTGCAGGAAGCGGAGCAGCTTCGCCTGCACGCCCATACTGATGTTGCCGATCTCGTCGAGGAACAGCGTGCCCTTGTGCGCGAGCTCGAACTTGCCCGGCTTGCGCCTGAACGCGCCCGTGAACGCGCCGCGCTCGTGGCCGAACAGCTCGCTCTCGAGCAGCGTCTCGGCGAACGAGGCGCAGTCGACCACCACGAGCGAGCGGTCGCGCCGCCCGCTGTTCTCGTGGATGGTCCGCGCCACGAGCTCCTTGCCCGTGCCGGTGTCGCCGCGGATGAGCACGGCTGCATCGGTGTCGGCCACCTGGCCGATCGTCTTGTAGACCTCCTGCATGCTCGGGTGCTGGCCGATGAGCCGTTCGGACCGCGGCGCGCGCTCGAGCTGGCGGCGCAGCGTGTTGACCTCGCGCGTCAACGCCTGCTTCTCAAGCGCTTTCTCGACGATCACCTTCACCTTGAGCAGGTCGAACGGCTTGGTGACGTAGTCGTAGGCGCCAAGCCGCATCGCCTCGATCGTCGTGCTCGTGTTGCCGTGCGCGGTCAGGATGATGACGGAGGTCTCAGGCGCGACCTGCATCATCTCCTTGAGGATCTCCAGCCCGTTGACGTCGGGCAGCCGCAGGTCGAGAATCACGAGATCGGGCTGCTCGGCGCGGAACGTTGCCAGCGCCGTTCGACCGTCGGGAGCCGTCAGGATGGTGCGCTCCTCGGACTGGAGCGCCTTGCGGAAGAGCTTCAAGAGGCCCTGCTCATCGTCTACGACGAGGATGCGGAGAGACTCAACCACGATGACCACCTCCTCGCTGCATTGCCCTGACCGCCGCCGAGCCGTGCCGCGCCCGGCGGCAGAATCGTCATGCTCGAGCTGGCAAGTGCTCCGGCCGTTCCGAAAAGGCGAAGCTCCCACCGTGGACAGCTTCGATGATAACAGGAATTATGCCACGGCGCAACAAGAAGTTACAGAAATCCTCGGCCGCCCGGGCGAGCCCGGAACCGGTTGATCGGCCCGGACTAGCGGGCACGGCTGCCCGCGGCCGAGTCGTCACAGTGCTGGGTGATGGCAAAGGGCTTGCTCGCGGGTGAGGAGCTGGTATCGTTTGGGCTGGCAACGCGACGATGCGGGAGACGGGCGCCGTGTTTGTCTGGAAGGTCCTCAAGAAGGTTTACTACGACATCGCGCGGCACGACCTGAGCGGGCAAGCGTCCGTGCTGGCGTACTCGCACCTCTTCTCGCTGTTCCCGTTCCTGCTTTGTCTGTCGGGCCTCATCGGCATTTTCGGTGAGGCCACCAACCTGATCCCGTGGGTGATGGCGCGCATCGAGCGCTACTTCCCGCAGGAGTCTCTCCCGTTTATCGAGGATACGTTCGAGGGGATCTCGCGCGGCTACGCGCCCGGGGCGTTGACCGCCGGCTTCGTCGCGCTGCTGTACCTGGTGTCGCGCACGTACATCCGGCTGATGAGGGGGGTGTCGATCGCGTTCGGCTCGACGAGGAAACGCAACATCGTTTGGTCGAACCTGCTCGGCTTCCTCATGGCGGTCCTGAGCCTGGCCGCCGTGCTGGTCGCGTTCAACTTCGTCGTCGTCGGCAAGCGCTGGATGGATCAGCTCCTTGCCGCGGCCGGCATCACCGGCTTCTGGAGGTTCTTCGGCACGTACCTGCGCTATCCGTTCGCGTTTCTGCTCATCTTCCTCGTCGTGCTCCTGATCTATCGCGTTTGCCCGACGAGGAAGCTGCGGCTGAGCCACCTGTGGCCGGGCGCGCTCTTCTTCACCGTGATGTGGGTGGTGATGACGCGCGCGTTCGGCATCTATCTCACGTTCTTCAACCGCTACAACCTCATCTACGGCACGCTCGGCGGCCTCATGATCCTCATGGCGTGGTTCTATATGACAGGATTCCTTCTGCTGCTGGGCGCCGAGATCGCCGCTGCCGTGCACGAGGTGCGCACCGAGCCGGGTTCCGCTTCCGCGTGAACCTCACGCCAGGCGCGCCGCTTTGGGCCGGCGGTGTTATCCTCATTCACGACGAGGATTCCGGGCCTGCCCGTTTTTCGTTCTGCTACGTCACGACGCCTCAGCGTGTTGCGGACGCGCTTCATCGCGTGCAACGGCTCCGGCGCGGCAATGGCATCTGTTTTGCACCAGTTTTGAAATGGAATGAGCGCAGCGAGTGATACTCGCAGCGCCAGGAAGCTTGGCTCGCATTTCGCGGCATGAGGAGTTGCCTCAATGAAACGCGCGCAGCGACAGAGCGCCGAAGCCGGTGCACGGCCCATGCACCGCATGTGGTGCCGTCCGCGCGCCTCTACCGCGAGCGAGTTGTCCCATCACGCCCGTCTGCTTCGCCGGCATGGACGTTTTCATCGTTCTCATTCCCGCGGCGGGGCCGGGCGTGCTGACCCCCTTAGACCCCGACTCCCCCTTCCTCCCCCGTCGCCATGGCTTACCCCCTGTCGGGCGCGCTCCGGCAGGCCATGGCGACAAAGGTCATCCCCCTTGCAACACGCACTACGGAAGCTGCGCCTCGGCCCCGC
>CAYUZG010000306.1:0-2892 GCA_964449605.1 uncultured Verrucomicrobiota bacterium
GGCCGCAAGTTCCGCCACTTCACCCGGCTCTCGTCGATCACCGAGTGCGAAGCCGACGAGATCGCCTTGGCCCACGTGTCTGACGGACACCCGCGCCCGCGCGCGCTCGTCAGCGCCGGCGGCGAGACCTTTATGGTCCACGTGCTTGACGAGCACGGAAAGGTTGCCGGTGTTCACACCGGCAACAAGTGCGCGTCCGGCACCGGCGAGTTCTTCCTCCAGCAGATCCGCCGCATGAACCTCGGCCTCGACGACGCCGTCGCCCTCGCCCGCGGCAGCGAACCGCACAAGATCAGCGGCCGCTGCTCGGTCTTCTGCAAGAGCGACTGCACCCACGCCCTGAACCGCGGCGAGCCGAAGGGCCGCGTCGTCGCCGGCCTCGCGCGCATGATGGCCAAGAAGATCGCCGAGCTATTGGTGAAAGTGCCCAACGGCCCCGTCATCGTCGTTGGCGGCGTCGCGCAGAACACCGTCGTCATGGACTTCCTGCGCGCCGAGCGTCCCGGCGTCATCATCCCTGACGAGGCGCCCTACTTCGAAGCCCTCGGCGCCGCGCTCTGGGCGCTCGACAACGAGACGATCCCGCCAAAGAACCTCGACGAGCTCTTCATCAAGGGCAAGTCGGCCTTCGACTTCCATCGCCCGCTGAGCGAAGCCGAGTCGATGGTCACGTTCAAGCCGTCCGTCCGCGGCACCGCGCACGCCGGCGACGAGTGCATCATCGGCCTCGACGTCGGCTCGACGACGACCAAGGCCGTCCTGCTCCGTACCACCGACGACGCGATCGTCGCCTCCGTCTACCTGCGCACAAACGGCGACCCCGTCGGCGCCTCGCGCAAGTGCTACGCCGCCCTGGCGGACCATCTCAACGCTCCCGTCGACATCGTCGGCCTCGGCGTCACCGGGTCAGGCCGCCAGATCGCCGGCCTCCACGCGCTCACCGACGCGATCATCAACGAGATCATCGCCCACGCGACCGCCGCCGCCCACTTCGACTCGGCCGTCGACACGATCTTCGAGATCGGCGGCCAGGACGCCAAGTACACGTACCTCACCGGCGGCGTCCCGTCCGACTACGCGATGAACGAAGCGTGCTCGGCCGGCACCGGCTCGTTCATCGAGGAGGCCGCGAAGGAATCTCTCGGCCTCGACGTGACCGAGATCGCCGGCATCGCCCTCGCCGCCGGCCACCCGCCGAACTTCAACGACCAGTGCGCCGCCTTCATTTCGAGCGACATCAAGAACGCCGCGCACGAGAGCATCGACCGCGACGACATCGTCGCCGGCCTCGTCTACTCGATCTGCATGAACTACGCCAACCGCGTCAAGGGCAGCCGGCCTGTCGGCCGCAAGATCTTCATGCAGGGCGGCGTCTGCTACAACCGCGCCGTGCCGGTCGCCATGGCCGCCCTCGTCGGCAAGCCGATCGTCGTCCCGCCCGACCCCGGCCTCATGGGCGCGTTCGGCGTCGCGCTCGAAGTCAAGAACCGCCTACGCGCCGGCGTCCTCGACGAGACACGCTTCGACCTCCGCCGCCTCGCCGCGCGCGAGGTGACCTACAAGAAGCCGTTCACCTGCCGCGGCGGCGTCGAGAAATGCGACCGCCGCTGCGAGATCAACCGCATCGTCATTGAGGGCGACACGTACCTGTTCGGCGGCGCGTGCAACAAGTACTACAACCTCCGCCTCAACGTCCGCCACGACGCCGCCGCCCTTGACCTCGTCGCCGAGCGCGATCGACTCGTCTTCGAAAAGCACGCCGCGCACGCTCCCTCGACGAACGGCGCGAAGACCGTCGGCATCAACCGCTCCTTTCTCACGCACACGCTCTTCCCCCTCTATTCGCACTTCTTCACCAACCTCGGGTTCCGCGTCGTCGTCCCGGACACGCCGCACGAGGAAGGCTGCGAGCGCCGAGGCGCCGCGTTCTGCTACCCGGCCGAGCTTGCCCACGGCATGTTCGACGATCTCCTCAGGAAACAGCCCGACGTCATCTTCATGCCGCTCGTCGTCGAGACACACGTCGCCGATGACGCGCCATACAAGAAGCTCTGCCCCTTCGCCCAGAGCGAGCCGTTCTACTTGAAGACCGCGTTCGCCCTGAACGGCAACGCCCCGCGCATCCTCTCGCCCACGCTCAACTTCGCCGACGGCTTCCGCTCACAGCGCCACGTCTTTGCCGACCTTGCCAAAGACCTCGGCGTGAGCCGCCGCCGTGCGCTCGACGCATTCGACGCCGCCTGCGACGCGATGGACGCCTGCGAGCGCGAGATGCACGCCATCGGCCGCCGCGTCCTCGACGAGCTCGAGCCCGATCCCGACGCGCTCGCCGTCGTCCTCTTCGGCCGCCCCTACAACGCGTTCGCCAACGAAGCCAACATGGGCATCCCCCACAAGTTCGCCTCGCGCGGCGTGCGCATCGTCCCGTTCGATTTCCTCTCCTTCCTCGACGAGCGCTGCGCCGACTCGATGTACTGGGCGATGGGCCGGCTCAACCTGAAGGTCGCCAAAGCCGTCGCGCGCCACCCCCAGCTCTTTGGCGCGTTCATCACAAACTTCTCGTGCGGACCCGATTCGTTCCTGCTCACGTTCTTCCGCGACATCATGGCCGGCAAGCCGTCGCTCACACTCGAGCTCGACAACCACACCGCCGACGCCGGCCTCAACACGCGCATCGAGGCGTTCCTCGACGTCGTCGCCCGTTACCGCCAGCTCCAGCGCCGCAGGAAGCGCCGTGTCCTGCCAAGCCCCTTCGTCGCGGCCCGCCCCACGATCGAGAACAACCGCCTCGTCGTCTACACCTCGTCGGGCGAACACCTTGACGGGCGCGATCCGCGCGTCCACGTCCTCGTGCCGTCGATGGGCGCGCTCGGCACGCAGGCGCTCGCCGCC
>CAYUZG010000307.1:0-2838 GCA_964449605.1 uncultured Verrucomicrobiota bacterium
GCGGCGCGACCGTTCAGCGGTCCGCTTTCCCATTCCGAATTCACTTCCCGCGTCGACCTGCCAGTAAAGGAGACGAGCCGTGTTGAACCGAGTCATTCCCTGCTTGCTCGCGGCCGCTGCGCTTGCGGCCGTTCTGCTGACCGTGCCTTCGCTCGCGGCCGAGCGGTCCGCGGCGGATGCGAGCACGCCGCAGCGGCACGTGATCTACGTGCCATATGAGAAGCTCGACCAGGTATTCCAGGCCGAGGACAAAGGGGTGTTCCTCCCCTACTCAGAGTTCAAGGAGCTGTGGGAGTACTACCGCCGGCACCACATCGCGGGGCCCGAGGACAAGCCGCCGGTGCCTGTGCTGGTCTCGCGCGCGCTCTACGAGCTGACCATCGAGGGCGAGGTCGCTCGCGGCACGGCTGCGCTGTCGATCGAGAGCCTCGACGAGAAGTGGGTCACGCTGCCGCTGCCGTTCTCGGGCATCGCCTTGAGCGAGGCGACGCTCGACGGCAAGCCCGTGTTGCTGCGCGCCACGCCGAAAGGCTACGAGCTGCTGCTGCATGAGCGCGGGCCGCACACGTTGGCGCTGACGTTTGCCGCGCCGGTCGTGTCGCGCCCGGGCCACAAGGGGGTCCGGTTCAACGTACCGCAGGCGGCGTTGGCGAAGGTGAACGTCACCCTGCCCGAAGCCGACGTGGCGATCGACGTCGATCACCTCGTGTCCGGCCAGAAGACCACGGGCCACGGCACGACGACGTTCAGCGCGTTCCTCGGGCCGACCGACGCCGTCGGCATCGGGTGGCAGCCCAAGGAAGTCGAGCGGGCCGAGATCCCGCCGCTGCTGCACGCGCGGACGGCGACGACCGTTATCGTCACCGAGGGCTTGATGCGCGCGCGGACGAGCATCCGCTACGACATCATGCGCGCGCCGGCCGAGCGGTTCGCCGTGCTTGTGCCGGGCGACTTCAACCTGCTCGACGTATCGGGGCCGCAGATCAAGACGTGGGACGTCGAGGACACCGACGGAGGCAAGGTGCTCACCGTTGAGCTGCACGAGCCGGTCGAGAAGGCCTACACACTCACCGTCGAGGTCGAGCGGATCCTCGCCCGGACCGACCTGACGATCGAGGCGCCCTCAGTCCAGGCTGCCGGTGAGAACGTGGCCCGCGAGATCGGGACCGTCAGCATCGCCGCCAGCGACGAGCTGCGCGTCACGGTCGAGCGCACGTCGGGGCTTGCGCGCATCGATATCGATGAGGCCGGCGTCAGGCCCGAGGCGGGCGTCACGCCGCTGTTCGCCTACCAGTACTGGAAGCCCGGGTGGACGGCTGCGCTCTCGATCGAGAAGATCCTGCCGCGCGTGCGCGCCGACGTCGTGGCGCTCACCACGATCGACAAGCGAAACGTGATGCTGCACGCCGACGTCGCCTACACGGTCTCGGACGCGGGCATTTTCCAGCTCGCCGTGCGGATCCCGTCCGATCTCAAGGTACGCACGGTGGGGCCGGAATCGCTCGTGGACTCGCACACGGTCACGCCCGAGGGCGAGTGGCAGCGCGTCGACGTGCTGCTCAAGGAGAAGAAGCTCGGCGCGTTCACGATCACCATCTTCGCCGAGCGGCCGATGTCCGCCGAGTTCGCCGACGGAGACACCGTGGCGATCCCCGAGGTGACCGTGCTCGACGTCGAGCGCGAGACGGGCATGGTCGGCATCGCGGCGCACGCCGGCTACGAGGTGAGCCCCACCGACACCCACGAGAACCTGATCAAGATCGCCAAGCAGGAGTTCCTCGCACGACGCCCGGTGAGCGGCGCGTTCGAATTCCGCCTCGCCTACCGGTATGCAGAGCACCCGTATACGGCCACGGTCACGCTCACGGAACGCTCGCCGCAGGTGACCGCGCAGGTCGACGCGGTCGTCGACGTCGGCGAGGACGCCACGACGCTGACCTACGTGCTCACCTACTCGATCCGCTACGCGGGGATCAAGGAGCTCAAGTTCACGATTGACCCGGCTGCGGCCAAGGGGCTTGGCCTCGACGTGTCGAAGCAAGAGGACTTCCGCATCGAGGGCGCCAACATCCGCGACCGCAAGCACCTGGGCGACGGCGTCTGGCAGGTGACCCTCGATAGCGAGCAAACGGGTACCTACGTGCTGACCATCACAGCCAAGGCCGGCACGGAGCTGTTCCAGATCGACTCGGGCGCCCCGCCGAAAGCCGCGATCCCGTCGATCGAGGTCAAGGAGACCATGGGCATCTTCCAGGAGACGGGGCACTTCGCGATCTGGAAGAGCCCTGACCTCGACGTGGAGACCGCACCCGGCAGCGACCTCGAACCGCGCGACGCACGCCAGTTGCCGCCGGTGCTGCAGTCGCCCAAGCTCGCCAAGGGGTTCCGCTACCTCAAGCACACGCCGGAGGTTTCGCTCGCGGTGGGCGTGATCACCTACGAATCGGCCGGCGTCGTGGGCGCCATCGTGCAGGAGGCCCACTACGACATGGTCGTGTCGCTCGAAGGCAAGCTCACCGTCGAGGCGATCTACTCGATCCGCAACAACAAGGAGCAGTTCTTCCGCATCGTGTTGCCCGAGAACGCCAAGATCTACGGCGCGTACGTGTCGGGCGCGACGGTCACGCCGCAGATGGGTGAGAACGGCGAGCGCCTCATCAAGGTGCCGCAATCGGCCGACCGCGACTTCACGCTCCGCCTGATCTACGAGACCGAAATGGCGAGCGGCACGATGGGCGCCGCTGGAGGGCTTCTGCTCGACACGCCCGAGATCAAGGGCATGAGCGTCTCGCGGCTGTCGGTGCGCCTGTTTTTGCCGAAGCGATACACCTATCTGCG
>CAYUZG010000308.1:0-2810 GCA_964449605.1 uncultured Verrucomicrobiota bacterium
GGTCGGCCCGACGCTCGGGGCCGACTCGATCCGGATGGGCTGGCGCGCGGCCGTGCTCGGGCTCGCCCTCGTCATCGTGTTCATGGTCGTCTACTACCGCGTCTCCGGCATGTTCGCCGTCGTCGCGCTCATGATCAACATGGTGCTCATCCTCGGCGCGCTCGCGGCGGCCGGCGCCACGCTCACGCTGCCGGGCATCGCGGGCATCATCCTGACGATCGGCATGGCCGTCGACGCCAACGTGCTCATTTTCGAGCGTATCCGCGAGGAGCTTGGCGCGGCCAAAAAGATCAAGGCGGCCGTCGACGCCGGCTACGGCAAGGCGCTGCGCACCATCCTTGACGCGAACATCACGACGCTGATTACCGCCGTCGTACTGTTCTTCCTCGGCACCGGCCCGGTGCGCGGCTTCGCCGTGACCCTGAGCATCGGCATCTGCACCTCGGTGTTCTCGGCGCTCGTGATCACGCGCGTGCTGTTCGACCTGCTGCTGCTCAACAAGTCGGTCGAGAGGCTTGGGATGCTCCGATTCTTCGAGAAGCCCAACATCGGCTTCGTCCAGGCGCGGCGCGTGGCGATCACGGCCTCGGCACTCGTGATCGTCATCGGTCTCGTCGCCTTCGGCATGGGTGGCAGGGACAACTTCGGCCCCGACTTCGTGGGCGGTACGGTCTACCGGCTCGACTTCGGCGAACAGGAGGTGCGGGTCGGAGCGGTCCGCGACGCGCTCAACACCCTCGGCGTGACCGACGCCCGCGTCCAGCAGTTCGACGTCGGCGGCGGCAAGATCAGCAAGATCATGATCCAGGTGCGCGGCACGCCCGAAGAGGACGAGCGCCTGCGCGAGCTGCCCACCAAGGTCGAGCGGGCCGTCGGCGCCAACCTGGTCCATGGCGGCGTCACCGTCGAGAGCATCTCGGCCTCGCTCTCGGCCGATCTCGCGCGCCAGACGCTCGTCGCGTTTCTGCTCGCGCTGTGCGGCATCCTCGTCTACGTCTCCTGGCGGTTCGAGTTCAAGTTCGCCGTCGGCGCCATCGTCGCCCTCCTGCACGACGTGCTGATCACCATGGGCTTCTTCGCCGGGTTCTTCATCCTCGGGCGCCGGCAGATTAACGCGCCGACGATCGCCGCGTTCCTGACCATCGTCGGCTACTCGCTCAACGACACGATTGTCGTGTTCGACCGCATTCGCGAAGACCTCAAGATCATGAAGCGGCTCGACTTCCGCACGATCATCAACACGAGCATCAACCAGACGCTGAGCCGCACGACGCTCACGTCGTTGACCACGCTCATCGTGATCGTCGCCCTCTTTGTCCTGGGCGGTCAAGCGATCAACGACTTCTCGTTCGCCATGCTCGTCGGCGTCATCATCGGCACCTATTCGTCGATCTTCATCGCCAGCCCGGTGCTGCTCTTCATGCACCGGAAACAGGCGGCTTGAATGCGCTGAGCGCGCCATGCTAGTCTGTTCGCATGGCGAACTCGTTTGACGTTCGGGTCGTCTGTTCGGCCGGGAGGATGACATGAGTGCCCGCAAGCTGGCGACGGTGCTTGCGACCCTTGTGCTGGGAGCAGGTCTGGGGTGTGGGGGCCATGACGAGCCCGAAGAGGCACCCCCTGATTTCGACACACAGGGCGGCATCTCCATGCTGCTCGACACCAAGCCCGAGGACCTGGCCGCAATCTGCGACAAGCTCGAGACACGGTTCGAGGAGTTCGGCATCCGCGGCGCGATTGTCGAACAGGAAGGCGACTCCCAGGTTGCCGTGCGGCTGCCGGGATTCGAGGGTCTTGCAGCGGCTCGGCGCCTTGTCCGCCGAGGGTTTATGGCTTGGATGCTCGTCGATGAAGGGCTTCTCCGGGACCCGGCCTACGCGCAGGACAAACTGCTTGAGCTGTACGAGCGCGTGGTGCGCGGTTTGCCGGACAGCGGCCCTGATCCCGAACGGCCCGACTGCGTCGTGGGGTACAAAGACGAGGTGGGCGACCTGGTCAACTACGCGGTTTTCGACCGTGCCGTTGCCGAGGAGGATCTCATTCCGCCCGGCACGATCCTGCGCATCTACACGCACGAGGATCCCACAGGTAAGAAGATTCGCGAAGCGTTGCTGCTGCGCTCATCGGAAGAGACACCCTATATCATCGGCCCCGACGACCTCGAACGCGAGAGCTGCGTTGTACGAACAGGCGCTCACGACGAGCCGCTCGTCGCGTTCGAGATCGGAACGAACGAGGGGAAGCGACGCTTCAAAGAGGCGACCACCGCCTACAGCGCCGAGTCGGACAAGAAGATCCCCGTGCCCGAGACGCGATCGTCCCGCGGCTGGCGTCTGGCGATCCTGGTCGATGGCGAAGTGATCAGCGCACCGTCAATCAGGCAGCCGCTGCCGAGCGGCGGCGTGATCCAGGGGATTAACACCTTCGCTGAAGCCGAGGTTCTTGCCCTCCAGCTTCGCACCGGCCCGCTGCCGACGGGCGTGCGAGTCGTCGAGTGTCGGCTGGTGCCTCCCGCTGCCAAACGAGACCTAGAGGTTGCGCCGTAGGCATTACCGGCGGGCCTGCCGCGCTTGTTGACACACCCGATCGCGTCCGTGTTGTGTTCGCCCAGAAACAAAGCTGGGTTGAAGCTCAGAGCCGTGTCGGGTATCGTGGGTGGGGCGACACTTGGCGGGCAGAAGCCTGCAGCGTGGGGTTGTCGGCGAGCTAGGAGAACCGAACCGCCGTTCGTCACCGGGGGTTGCATGCATAAAGGAAGGCGCCCATGACGCGCGGTCCAGAACAGCACGAGGCCGGCAGCCCGCAGCCGG
>CAYUZG010000309.1:0-2804 GCA_964449605.1 uncultured Verrucomicrobiota bacterium
TACGGCGCGTACGTGTTCTGGCACACGGTGCGGATGTCGGTGCCGCACCGGCCGCGCGAGTCGGTCGTCCGGCCGGCCTACGCGCTGGTGTCGGTCGCCGTGCACGTGGTGGTGATGCTCTACATGGGGGTGGCCACCGTACTGGTGCCGCAGCCGACGCCGGGGCACTCGTCGGTCGAGTTCGCGCGCCCGGGCGGGTACGTGCCGCAGTCGCTGCCGACCGAGGCGCTGGATCTCGAGGACGAGCCGACGCTCGAGGAGGAGCAGATCGAGCCCGAGCTGGAGCATATCGAGCCGCCCGAGCTCAAAGAGATCGAGTACACGACCGAGAACGAGATGACGTTCACCAAGATCGACGTCGAAGAGAAGCCGCAGATGCGGAAGCGGCGCCACCGGCGGAACGTCCACTACGAGCAGCGCTTCGACCGCCGGAACGCGCTCGAGCTGGGCGGCGGGACCCTCAAAACCGAGGCCGCCGTGCTGGCCGCGCTGCGGTGGCTCAAGCGGCACCAGAACCCGGACGGTTCGTGGGGTCAGCCGCCGATCCAGACCTCGCTCACGGGCCTCGCGCTGCTGTGCTTCCTGGGCCACGGCGAGGACGATCTCTCCGAGGAGTTCGGCGAGACGGTGCGCAAGGCGATGATCTGGTTGATCTCGAGGCAGGACGACGACGGCTTCTTCACCAAGGTGGGGATGCCGCCCACGGAGGGCTCGTGGGTCTACCAGCACGGGATCGCCACGTACGCGATGGCCGAGGCGTACGGCGTCACCGGCCTCGAAGACCTACGGCCTGTAGTGGCCAAGGCCGTCCGGCGCATCTGCGAGGGGCAGACGCCCGACGGCGGCTGGTACTACGCCTACCAGAAGGTGCTCAAGGACGGCTCGCCGTGGCGCGGCGGCGACACGAGCGTCTCGGGCTGGCAGATCCAGGCGCTCACGGCGGCCTGGTACGCGGGCATTCGTTTCTCGAACGACATGCTGAGCGAGACGCGCCGGCGCGCCATCGGCGACATCAAGAGCCGGTTCGGGTCCGACGTCGGGTTCGGCTACATCGGCACCGATCCGGGCCAACGCCGAACGGCGAAGGAGAACTACAGCACGACGGCGATCGGCACGCTGTGCCTGCAGTTTCTGGGCGAGCGCGATTGCCGCGAGGTCAAAGGCGGCCTGCACTTGATGCGCCGCTACAGCTGCAGTTGGACCAAGACGGCCGGCGGCGAGTTCGGGCCGATCTACGGCTGGTACTACGTGACCCAGGCCATGTACCAGGCCACGGACGATCCGCGGTACAACGCCTACTGGGAGTACTGGAACCCGCTGTTCAGCACCATGCTCGTCGAGCGGCAGCGTACGGACGGGCACTGGGATTACCCGACCGGCGCCGCCGGCTCGTGGGAGGACACGTGCTTCGAGGGCGCGAACGAAGCGATCTACACGACCGCGATGTGTTGCCTGATGCTCGAGGTCTACTACCGCTACCTGCCCACCTACCGCCCGCAGCGGTAGGCGCGCGGCAACCACGCTGAGGACACAGCGAGAACGATGGACGACACCACACGGCCAAGCAGCCAGCCGCGACCCGAGCCCGAGCGCGGGCACGCGCAGCGCGACACGGTCCATTGCGAGAACGCGCAGTGCCGCGAGGTGTTCGTCGTCGAGCACGTCGGCGAGGCGACGGCCTGGACGTGCCCGAAGTGCCAGACGCGGCACCCCAACCTGCACCGGCACGTCGTGGTCCTCGGGCTCGTGACGGCGCTTCTGGCCCTGGCCGGGCTGGGTGTGCTGATCGCGTTCCTGTCTCTCGGGGGCAGCGAGGTTTCCGCGGTGCCGTACGTGATCTGGTCGGCGGTGCAGATCGCGCTCGCCTCGTACGTGGTGCTGGCGGTCTTCGGCGACGCGCGCGCCTACGGGCTCGCGTGGCTGCGGGTCCTCATTCTGGTCGTGTTCCTTCTGCTCGCCGTGTTTATCACGCTGCTTGGGGCGAAGCTCTGGTTCCCGTTCCTGTTCATCGGCGTGCCGGTGTTCGCGGCGGGCGGCGGGTACATAGCCTGGGTGCTGAGCCATGCCTTCCGCATGGCCGAGCGGCACCGGCCGCGCGAGACCGTGATCCGGCCGATCTACACGCTCGTCTCGATCGCCCTGCACGTGATCGTGCTGGCGATGTTCACCGTCGTGTTCTTCGACGAGGCCGAGCCCGGGCTGGGCCCGGCCTCGTTCGATTTCGGCGAGCCGGGCGACTACGCGCCGACGATGCAGGAGGTCGAGCTCGAGCAGCCCGAGGAGGAGATCGAGATCGAAGAGGAGTTGATCGATCCCGAGCTCGAGAAGATCGAGACGCCCGAGATCCGCGAGATCGACTACCGGACCGAAAGCAACGTGACGTTCAACAAGGTCGACCCCGAGGACAAGAAGCGGATCCCCACGCCCCGGCGCCGCACGCGCAACATCAAGTACCAGCAGCGCTACGAGCGCGAGGAAGCGCTCATCAAGGGCGGCGGCGACGACCGCACCGAACGCGCCGTGGTCAAGGCGCTGGCCTGGTTCAGCGGCCACCAGAACGAGGACGGCTCGTGGGGCGAGGACCCGTACAAGCCGTCGATGACGGGCCTGGCGCTGCTGTGCTTCCTGGGCCACGGCGAGGACCATCTGTCGCCGCAGTACGGCTCGTGCGTGCGCAAGGCGCTCGAGTGGCTCAAGGGCCATCAGGACGCCGAGGGGTTCCTGGCGCACGAGGCGTGGTTCGCCTACCAGCACGGGATCGCCACCTATGCGCTCGCCGAGGCGTACGCGATGACCGAGCTCGA
>CAYUZG010000310.1:0-2802 GCA_964449605.1 uncultured Verrucomicrobiota bacterium
CAGGTGCTGCTGTCCGACGCGCTCATGGGCGCGGCGCTGCGGCTCGACGAGTCGAAGCGCGAGATCGACACGATCGCCAACCGGCTCGAGCAGACCGTCGACGACAAATCGCGCGAGCTTGCGCGCAGCCAGGAGCGGTACTCGCACCTGTTCAACCGCGTCCAGGAGGGCGTGTTCGCCTGCGACAGCGAGGGCCGGTTTCTCGACGCCAACCCGGCTGCGCTCGACATGCTCGGCTACGGCTCGAACGAGGCGCTCGCGGCCGAGCAGACGTTCGACAAGCTGTTCGTCGAGCCCTCGGCTGAGCCGTTCTATGCCTACCTGTGCAAGCTCGAGCACGTGCAGAACCTCGAGCGCCAGATCGCGTGCCGCGACGGCAGCCGCATCCACGTGCTCGTGACGGCCACCCTCGTGCGCGACAGCGACGGCACCCCCACCGGCTTCGAGGGCATCCTGCACGACGTGACCGAGCGACAGCGCCTGCAGGAAAGCCTGGTCGAGGCGCAGCAAATCGAGGCGGTCCGTCAGACGGTGGTCGCCTGCTGCCACGAGATCAACCAGCCACTGACCGTCCTGTGCTGCCAGGCACAGATGCTGATCGAGCAGTGCGAGCACGGCAGCCCTCACGCCGGCATCGCCCTCGCCATGTCCGAGGAGGCGGCCAAGCTGGCCGAGGTGATGATCAAGATCGGCCGGATCCGCGAGATCCGCACAACCAAGTACATCGACGGCATCGACATGCTCGACCTGACCGCCTCGACGCCCCACGAGGAAAATTAGGGACAGGCACTGATTTCCCTAATCTCTGATTTCCGGAGAAATCAGTGCCTGTCCCTAATTTTCAGGGCAGCGTCGGCGGGGCTTCGGGCGGGGCGTGGTTCTGGCGGCGGCGAAACTCGGCGGCGAACGCTCGGTATGACGCCGCGCCGACCGAATGCGGGTCGTAGTCGATCACCGGCTTGCCGAAGCCGGGCGCCTCACTCAGCCGCACGTTTCGGGGGATGACCGTCTCGTAGACGCGCTCCTTGAAGTAGGCGCGCACCTCGTCGGCCACCTGCCGGCTCAGGTTCGTGCGGCTGTCGGCCATCGTGAGCAGGAAGCCGTCGATCACGAGCCGCGCGTTGATCTTCTCGTGTACCAGGTTCAGGGTCCGCAGCAGTTGGCTCAGACCCTCGAGCGCGTAGTACTCGCACTGGACGGGGATCAGCACGCTGGTCGCCGCGCAGAGCGCGTTCACGGTGAGCAAGCTGAGCGCCGGCGGGCAGTCGACAATCGTCAGGTCGAACCTCGAGTCGAGCCGCGCGAGCCGGTCGCGCAGCAGCGTGTAGCGCCCGGTCTTGCCGGCGAACTCCATTTCGGCGCCCGCCAGGTCGGGCGTCGAGGCGATGAGCCACAGGTTCGGGTAGCCGGTCGGCATGATGCAGTTGTTGATGTCGGTCTCGCCGGTGATCGCGCGGTAGATGTTGCGCGCTTCGGCCTCGTCGCGCTTGCCGAGCCCGCTCGTGGCGTTGGCCTGGGCGTCGAAGTCGACCAGCAGCACGCGCAGGCCGTCGCGGCCGAGGCAGGCGGCCAGATTGATGGCGGTCGTGGTCTTGCCCACGCCCCCCTTCTGGTTGGCGATCGTGACGATCCTGCCGGCCGGCCAGTTGGCCATGAGCCCTCCCTGCCTCCTTCGCGCGCCACGAAATCGTACCAGAGCGCCGCGCATCACGGAAGCGAAAAGCAGCCCGCGCGCCCGGTAGGCTTAGCGGCTCGCCGTGCTCCCAGGATGGGTCCTGCCACCGGCTTCAGTCGGTGGTTAGCTTGTGCCGCTAGCAAGATCCGTCGAGCCGGCTTCAGCCGGCTTCTCGACAACTGCCTTCAGGCGCCTCGTGGCGAGCTGGCGTGCTGCGGCTGAAGCCCCTCGTCGAGAAGCCCGCTGGAAGCGGGCTCGAAGAGGTGCCAAGCGGTGTGCAGGCCACCGGCTGAAGCCGGTGGCAGAACCTATTCTGGCGGGTCTCAGGCTCTCAGCAGGACGAGGCCGGCGACGCCGGCAACGATCAGTATGGCACCGACGGCGCGCTTCCACGAGACCGGCTCGCGCAACAGCAACCCGCCGACCAGCGTGCTGATGACGATGCCGACGTTCCGGCCCGCGGCGACGTGGGTGACGTTGCCGTGCCGCAGCGCGACCACAATGAGGTAGTAGGCGAGCGCGATGCTCACGCCGACGATGACGACGCGGCGCTTGTTCGTGCGCCACTCGCTCATCGCCGTCGCCCGGCGGCGCGCGCTCGCCGCCATCCACGCCGAGACGAACAGCGCGAGGAACAGGTGCATGAGGAACAGGTACTCGAGCGGGCTCGGCTGCGCCGGCAGCGTCATCGCGCGCCGGTCAACGAGGTGGTAACCGGCGATCAGGCACCCGGCCATGAGCGCCAGGCCCACGCCCGCCAGCGTCCGCCGGTGCGGGGCCGATGCCCACGCCGACCAGCTCACCCCGCCGACGCCCGCCACGACGACGAGCACGGCCGCCCCGTCGCGCACGGTCACCACGTCGCCCAGCAGCATCCCGCCGAGCGCGAGCGTCACGAGCGGCGCCACGCCCCGGCTGAGCGGATAGACGACCGAGAGGTCCGCCCGGTCGTACGCCACGACGAGCGCGACGATGTACGCCGCCTCGAGCAGGCCCGACAGCGCCGCCCACCCGACGAGCTCGATGCTCAACGCCCCCGGCTGCACCAGCCGCGACACCACAAACGCCGGCACCAACACCGCGCTCGACACCACGCACGCGAGCCAGATGAACGACACCTTGTCCCG
>CAYUZG010000311.1:0-2799 GCA_964449605.1 uncultured Verrucomicrobiota bacterium
TTCTCAAAACACTTGTCCGCCAGTCTATCTTCACCGGCCCTGGAAACGACGCAGGCGGGCACAAGCACGACAACCAATATTGCTGCGAGCCGTTTCATTGTGCTCCTCCTTCCCAGCGTCGGCGTTATCAGTGCATGACTAGCGCGGCC
Organism: uncultured Verrucomicrobiota bacterium; assembly: GCA_964449605.1. Taxonomy (GTDB): domain Bacteria; phylum Auribacterota; class JABMQX01; order JAFGEW01; family JAFGEW01; genus CAYUZG01. Next base: position 150 of record CAYUZG010000311.1, read on the forward strand.
GGTGCACGCGCTGGTTCAGGCACGTTGTATCCAAGCGATTTCAGATCATCGAGGAGCTGCCCTCTTCTCCAGAACAGGAAGGGGTTGAAGATGAGGCGCTTCGGGTACCCCTCACTCGCCACATCGCGAATGTGAGGCAACATTCTACCGCCCACAGCCATGTCTCAATCCGTAGTTGAGGCTCAGTCGAATCGACGAGTGACCGCAATCCTCGCCGGGAGAATAACACGATGCGGGGTGTCCGAGGAAAACAGCACATCCACCTCTTTCTGCTGATCTCGAGCGTCTAGAAAATATTCTACCACCCAATTGTCAATAGTATCCTTCGCCACGACAGTAGTGCCATCAGGCAAATGTACATCTGCTCGTACTCGAAAGAACCATCGACCACTAACTCTGGCTGGCAGAGGTGATACTGCGCGAATACGTCCCTTGTACAGAGTCCCTCTCGATAGTAATCGGACCGTTCGCCTGCGGCTTGCCTGTCCTAACACAATCAGGATCAACGACGCCATCATCAGCAGTGCTGGAGCCAGCCAGATAGTCAGATGCGTGCTGCCCTGCCGCACTACTACCATAAGGCCCGATCCTATACTTAGGACAGCCATCATGATCCCAAGAATAATCAATAGACCCGTAATCGGATTGATCGCAGCCCTGGCAATGCTCCGAGGAATCGAACGTGGCGCAGGTGTGCGCAGGAGTTCTAATATGCGCTGCTCTGATTCCGCTGTACTCGCCACACTACCGGTGAGAGAGGACATAGATGCGCCTTCTTCTCGCCGCTCCGCATTGTGTCGCTTTTGCTGACCCATTTGTCTCGCACCTCCATCGCCCGTGATGGGTTTGAGTCATCCATGCCTTCTATACCTCGCTGACAGGCCGTGCTTCCAAGCCTTCGCACGGACCGCGAGACCATCTTAATGACTGGTCCTAATCTCTGGGAGCGCTGTAGTGCGCAGCTAGAGGTCAACGCGCCTTTCTCTGTTCGGGCTTGCCAGGCACACCGGAGGCGTGGTACATGCTAGGTAGGATATAACAAACTGCTGGTATCAGTCAAGCAGTTTTGTGAGGTTTCTTCTGGTGGCGGGCCAAGGCAAAGTCGACTGGGTAGTCAAGACGTGCATCTACAGGATCGGGACTGGCGCCTGGAGGCCTGGGGATAAGCTCCCGTCTCTGCGCCAAGGGGCACGAACCTGGTGCGTCGATCAGCTCACCGTCCGGCGCGCCTACCAGCGCCTCGAGGAGATGGGGTTGGTGCGCTGCAAGCCGCAGTCCGGCTATTACTTAGCGCAGAACCGGGCCGTGGACAGCCTGACCGTGCATGCCCCGATGATCGAGCGGTTCTACAACGAGTTCGCCGGCCGGATTGAGGCGGAGAGCAAGCTCTCGGTGCTCGGGGTGTTCCGGTTTCTCGCCATGCTGGCGGAGGAGCGGGCCGCTCGTTCGCCCGAGTGCGCCTACATCGAGTGTGCGGAGTACGATGCGAGGCACATGGCGGCGCGGATCGCGGCGCGCGTCCGGGTGCCGTGTGCCGCCTTCGTCGTCGAGGACGTCGTGCAGAACCCCCTGCTATTGCCGGACCACATTCGCATCCTCGTGACGACCGCCTTCCACGCCAAGGAGGTCAGTGATCCCAAGGTCGCTGGGACACGGCCCGTCGTACTGGTGTCAGCTGCCTTAGCGGACGAGATGATGGAGCGCGTTGTCGAGCTTGGACCCGACGTTCACCTGTTCTGCCTGGACCCTGAACAGGGAGAGCACGTCGCGGACGACATCCGCGCCTTCCCTGGCGGCCAGTCGCTCTCGTTCACCGTCGCGGCCGGCGTACCCGAGACCATCGATGAGGCAGTGCGGAACGTCTTGCGTTCGCCCGATTCCCCGCCCGAGGGACGCGTCGTCGTGCTTTCAACCACGCTGTGGGAGGCCGTCGATCAGCAGTGGCGCGACTGCGAGCGCGTCGTGCCTTACATCCACGACATCGACGATGACTCCGCCGCCAGACTCGCCGCCGCTATCGGCTTACCGTTGGGCCTTGAACCGTAGGCCGCCCGTGTAGAGACGTCACCGCCGCTTCGCCTGCGGCGTGTACGCCTTTCGCCTAGAACGCGATAAGGTCCTGGCGCTCGGGCAGCGCCTCATCGCGCCGCGCGAGTCATGTCTTCCTCTTGTCGAGCCCCGCGATCAGGCCGCTGAGCATCTTGGCGATCTCCTCGAGAGCGCTCTTGAGCTCGTGGTGAGGCTGGCCGTTGAGCAGGCCGCGACGCTTGGTGAGCTCCAGAAGCGGCACGCATTCCTGCATCGACCCGCGCGCAATCGCGAAGAAGTGCTTGCGGTCGGCCTTGGTGAATCGCCCGTTGCCTTCGGCGGTGTTTGCCGCGATCGATAACGCCGCGCGATTCAGTTGGTCTCGAAGAAACCAGTATCCTCTTGGAAAGCCCTCGGTGAACGCAGCGATCCGGTCCGCTAAGTCCACCGCTTTCTGGTAGACCTCCAGCTTCTCGAACATGAACGCCATGGTAACCCCTCGACGAGACCGAAGAACTGAGCAGTTGATCAGGTGATCAGGTGACCGCAGGTGAGGCTATTCGGCCATCGAGCCGCATTGCCGCCACCCGCTGCGCTCTCTCTTCCTTCACCTGTTCACCTG
>CAYUZG010000312.1:0-2792 GCA_964449605.1 uncultured Verrucomicrobiota bacterium
ACGATCTCGGTCCGCCCGCCGTAGTTGACGGCGAGCACGACGGTGAGGCCGTCGTTGGCGGCCGTTGTGCGCTCGAGTGCGCGGACGTCGGCCAACACCTCGGGCGGCAACGGCTTCTTGCGGCCGATCGCCCTGAACCGGATGTTGTTCTTCATCAGGTTCGGCGTCTCCTGCTTGATGAAACGCCGCAGCAGGCGCATCAGGGCGTTGACTTCGCGCTTGGGACGCGACCAGTTCTCGACGGAGAACGCGAATAGCGTGAGGTATCCGACGCCGAGCTCGGCGCAGATCTCCACGGTATCGCGTACGGCCTTCTCGGCATGGCGGTGGCCCTCGATGCGCGAGAGCCCACGCGTGCGCGCCCACCGGCCGTTGCCGTCCATGACGATCGCGATGTGGCGCGGCATTCGTTCCGGGTCGAGCCCGTACTTAGCCAAGGACTCGTTCATCGCGTTCGGACTCGCTAGCTACCGTTGAACGCGGGGCTCATGAAGATCGTCTCGGCGCGCTTCTCGCCGACTGAGACGATCTCGACAGGCGTGGCGACCAGCTCCTGAAGCCGCTCAATGTAGGCGCGCGCGTTCGCCGGCAGTTCCTCGTATGACCGGACATGCTTCGTCGGCTCGCACCAGCCGTCCATCTCCTCATAGACCGGCTTGATGCGGGCGAGCACGGCGCCGTCTGCCGGGAAGTCCGTCACACGGCGGCCGCCGTCATCGTAGGCGACGCAGATCTTGATCCGCTTGCAGTTGTCCATTACGTCCAGTTTCGTCAACGCGATCGCGTCGAGACCATTGACGCGGACCGAGTGGTTGACGATCACCGCGTCGAACCACCCGCATCGCCGAGTGCGACCCGTCGTCGCGCCGAACTCGCGGTCCTGTTTGCGATCGACGAAGTCCTCCTCCGGCGTGAACTCGGTCGGGAACGGCCCAGCGCCGACGCGCGTCGTGTAGGCCTTCGCGACGCCCATGACCATGCCGATCTTCGTGGGACCGACGCCGCTGCCCGTGCAGGCGCCGCCGGACGTCGTCGAGGACGCAGTGACGAACGGGTAGGTGCCATGATCCACGTCGAGCAACGTGCCCTGGGCACCCTCGAAAAGCATTTCCTTCCCCTCGGCGATGGCGCGGTTGAGGATGATCTCGGTATTCGTGACGTATGGCCTCATGCGTTCCGCGTAGCCGCCGTACTCAGCAAGAATCAGCTCGGGCTCGAGCGGCTCATGATCATAGAGCTTCGTCAGAAGAAGGTTTTTCTCGACGAGGTTCATCTCGAGCTTCGTGCGGAAGGTGGCCTCGTGAAGCAGGTCGAGCGCCCGGATGCCGACGTAGCCGACCTTGTCCATGTACGCTGGGCTGATGCCCCGAAGGGTGGTGCCGATCGCTCCCTTTCCCTTGAGCTTTTCGCGGAGCCCGTCGAGCAGCTTGTGGTACGGCATCACGATGTGGGCGCTCTCGCTGATGTAGAGGTTCCCGTCGATATGGACGCCTTTCGCCGTGAGCGTGTCGATCTCGTCTATCAGCACCTTCGGGTCGATGACCACGCCGTTGCCAACAATGCACTGCGTCCCGGGATGCAAGACGCCTGTGGGAACGAGATGCAGGATGAACTCCTCGTCGTCGACGACGACCGTGTGCCCCGCGTTCGCCCCGCCTTGCGAGCGGACGACGAAGTCGGCCTGCTCGGCCAGCACGTCGATGATCCTTCCTTTCCCCTCGTCGCCCCATTGGGCGCCCACGAGCACAACATTCGCCATGATGTCCCCCTTGTATCCTCTCGGAAGATGACTAGAGTTTGCAGATGGTGACTTCGAGGATCTCGTCGGTGGCGCGCAGCGCGTCGACCGCGTCGGCCGGCACGTCGCCGTCGATGTTGAGCACGACCATCGCGTTGCTGCCTTCCCGCTTGCGGCCGAGCGTCATGTCGGCGATGTTGACCCGGTGGTTGCCGAGCGTCATGCCGATCTTGCCGATCGCGCCCGGCACGTCGCGGTTCACGATGATCATGAGCCAGCCGTCCGGGTGCGCGTCGACGTGGTAGCCGTTGATGCGCACGATGCGCGGGTCGTTTTTGGCAAACACCGTCCCGGCCACGTCGACGCTTTCCTTCGCCGCCGCGGCCCGGACGCGAACGAGGCTGATGAACTCCTCGGAGTCGCCGCCCGTGCTCTCGACGAGCTTGATCCCGCGTTCCTTCGCCTTCACCGGCGCGTTGATCGTGTTGACCGTCCCCTCGAGGATGGTGCCGAGAAACCCCTTGAGCGCGGCCACGCTCACGGGGCCTGTGTCGTAGTCAGCAATGAGGCCGCACACCTCCACCTCGATCGACTCGATGTTGCCCTTGACCAGCTGGGCCGCGAGCGACCCGAGGTGCTCGCCGAGCTGTACGTAGGGGCGGAGCTTCTCAAGCACCTGCTGGTCGACGCTCGGCGCGTTCACCGCGCTCCCGATGCGCCCGTCAAGCAGGTAGTCGGCCACCTGCACGGCCGCGTCGATGCCGACCTGTTCCTGCGCTTCCGTCGTCGAGGCGCCGAGGTGTGGGGTCGTGATCACGTTCGGCAGCTCGAGCAGCTTGCTGCCGGCGGGCGGCTCGGTGGCGAACACGTCGAGCGCAGCGCCGGCGACCCGGCCGCTGTCGAGCGCGGCGCCGAGCGCGTCCTCGTCGACGACCCCGCCGCGCGCGCAGTTGATGATGCGGACACCGGGCTTCATCTTCTCGATCGCCGCCGCGTCGATGATGTTCTGCGTCTCGCTCGTAAGCGGCGTGTGCACCGTGATGTAGTCGGACCG